>NZ_PIOG01000254.1:0-267745 GCF_002810545.1 Klebsiella sp. A-Nf5
CAAACTTGATGCCTGCCTCGCTAAACACCTGGTACACCGGCTTAATGGCTTTTGACGCCATCATGGTCGCGGTGCCGACTTCATACACCTGCAGGATCGCCGGGGCGTTGCCGGTACGGAAAGCGGCGATACCGGCACTCAGGCTCTGTTCATAGTTGCCTTTGTATACCGGAACGATTTTGTAATCAGGATTGGCCGCGTTAAAGCGTTGCGCCAGAGAATCCACTTCTTTACCCAGCTCGCCTTCCATTGAGTGCCAGAATGGGATGGTGGTAACCGCCAGGGCCTGACCGGCAAAAGCCAGGCTCAGCGCCAGTCCTAAAGCTGTATGTCGTAACGATATCATCGGTTATCTCTCTTGTTGTGCCGGATGCGCGATTTCACGCGTTTTATGCTCGCGGGGTAACATGACATGTTCGAATTACAGAAAAATAACTCTTTTATTACAAAAAAAAGATAGTAACGGGTCAGAGAGATGACAAGCCGATGAAAGGACGGGGGAGGTAAAGTGGGGGCTGAGACACGGATAATATTCGTGCGATTGGCTCCCGGGGTCGGCGCAAGCGCCTCGCCCGGGCTACAACGGCTTGGGTAGCCCGGCCAAGCGAAGCGCCGCCGGGTTGCGATGAACTAACCGCCGAGATAGGCGCTGCGCACCGCCTCGTTGGCCAGCAGCGCGTCGCCGGTATCCTCCAGCACCACGTGGCCGTTCTCCAGCACGTAGCCGCGGTCGGCCAGCTTCAGCGCCTGGTTGGCGTTCTGCTCAACCAGGAAGATAGTCATTCCCTGCTCGCGCAGCTGCTCGATGGTGTCGAAAATCTGCTGAATGATGATCGGCGCCAGCCCCAGCGACGGTTCATCCAGCAGCAGCAGGCGCGGCTGGCTCATCAGGGCGCGCCCGATCGCCAGCATCTGCTGCTCGCCGCCGGACATGGTCCCGGCGCGCTGGATGCGACGTTCGAGCAGACGTGGGAACAATTCATACACCCATTTGATACGGGTCTGGAACTGATCGCGGTCGGCAAAGAAACCGCCCATCGCCAGGTTCTCTTCCACCGTCATGCGTGAAAAGACGCGCCGCCCTTCCGGGACGATCGCCACCGCTTCACGCATGATTTTCGCCGTCTGCCAGTCGGTAATATCCTTACCGTCAAAGACAATGCGCCCGCTTGACGCACGCGGGTCGCCGCACAGCGTACCGAGCAACGTGGTTTTCCCCGCGCCGTTGGCGCCGATAAGCGTCACGATCTCGCCCTGCTTGATTTGCAGGCTGACGTTGTGCAGCGCCTGAATCTTGCCGTAGTGGGCGCTGACGTTGTCAAAAGTTAACATCGCGTTTTCCATCTTATGCCTCACCAAGGTATGCGCGGATCACGTCCGGGTTATTACGAATCTCTTCCGGCGTCCCGTTGGCCAGCGGTGTCCCCTGGTTCACGACGTAGATGCGATCGGAAATGCCCATCACCAGCTTCATATCATGTTCGATAAGCAGGATGGTGGTGTTGTGATGGTTACGCAGCTCGGCGATAAGCTCGTCCAGCTCTTTGGTCTCTTTCGGGTTCAACCCCGCCGCCGGTTCATCTAGCATCAGAATTTCCGGCTGGGTCACCATGCAGCGGGCAATTTCCAGCCGGCGCTGGTCGCCGTAGGCCAGGTTGCTGGCCTGACGGTTGGCGTGCTCCAGCAGGCCGATACGCTCCAGCCAGGTGGCGGCCCTGTCCAGCGCTTCGCTCTGCGCCCGACGGAAGGCCGGCGTTTTCAGCAGGCCGGAGAAGAGCCCGGTTTTCAGCTGCTGATGCTGCGCCACCAGCAGGTTTTCAATCACCGTCATTTCGCGGAACAGACGCACGTGCTGGAAGGTCCGCACCACGCCCATCCGCGCAATCTGCTGACCCGGCAGCCCTTCCAGGTGCTGGTCGCGCAGCATAATGGTGCCGCCAGTGGGCTTGTAAAAACCGGTCAGGCAGTTAAAGACGGTGGTCTTCCCGGCGCCGTTGGGGCCGATCAGCGAGACAATCTCGCGCTCTCTGAGCTCCAGCGACACATTGTTGACGGCCAGCAGACCGCCGAAACGCATCATCAGGCCGCTGACGGATAATAATGGCTGACTCATGCCTGCTCTCCTTTCGCCTGACCGTTCTTCAGCTTCAACTGCACGCGCGTCATTGGCAGCAGCCCCTGCGGGCGCCAGATCATCATCAGCACCATCAGGCCGCCGAGCATTAACATGCTGTATTCGTTGAAGTCACGCATCAGCTCGCGCGACACCACCAGCAGAATAGCCGCGAGGATCACCGCGAACTGCGAGCCCATCCCGCCCAGCACCACGATCGCCAGCACGAAGGCCGACTCGGCGAAGGTGAAGGATTCCGGGCTGACGAAGCCCTGGCGCGCAGCGAACAGCGTCCCGGCGAAGCCAGCAAACGCGGCGCTGATGGTAAAGGCGGTCAGCTTGATGCGCGTCGGGCTCAGGCCCAGCGAACGACAGGCGATCTCATCTTCACGCAGCGCTTCCCACGCCCGCCCCAGCGGCATTCGCAGCAGGCGGTTGATGACGAACAGGCTGAGCACGACCAGCAGCAGCGCCACCAGGTAGAGGAAAATCACCCGGTCGGAGGGATCGTATTTGACGCCGAAGAAATTGCTGAAGGTATCCCAGCCGCCTTCGCGGGCGGTACGGCTAAATTCAAGGCCGAAGAAAGTCGGTTTCGGGATCTGGCTGATGCCGTTCGGCCCGCCAGTGATCTCGGTATTGTTGAGCAGCAGAATACGCACAATTTCACCGAAGCCTAAGGTCACAATCGCCAGGTAGTCGCCGCGCAGACGCAGCACCGGGAAGCCCAGCAGGAAGCCGGCCGCCGCGGAGACCAGGCCAGCCAGCGGCAGACAGGTCCAGAAGCCGAGACCGTAATAGTGGTTCAGCAGCGCGAAGGTATACGCGCCGATGGCGTAGAACCCACCGTAGCCCAGCACCAGCAAGCCGGAAAGGCCGACCACCACGTTCAGCCCGAGGCCGAGGATGATATAGATCATCGTCAGCGTGGCGATATCCACCGTGCCGCGCGACACCATAAACGGCCATGCCACGGCAATCACCAGCAGGGCTATCAGGAACAGCTTCTGCTTCACCGTCGAGCCGTCAATCGCCGGCATAATAAACTTCGGCCCGGAGACGTTCTTAACCGCTTTCTGGAACAGCGGCCGCAGCAACTGGAAGAAAAAGACCACCGCGGTGCCAATAAAGATCCACTGCCAGCGAATATCGGCGGCGGTATCGACCACCAGTTTGGTGCCGTCCAGCTCCAGCTGCACGCCCATAAAGACGCCCGCCAGAATGAAGAACATCACGGCAGACAGCAGCGCCATTGCAATTTGCATCGGTTTCATACTTTTTCTACCTCCGGGCGGCCCAGAATGCCGGTCGGCATCACTAACAGCACCAGAATCAGCAGCGCGAAGGAAACGACGTCCTTATATTCGGTGCTGAGATAGGCAGAAGAGAGCGCCTCGGCAATACCCAGGATCAGGCCGCCGATCATCGCGCCAGGGATACTGCCGATACCGCCAAGCACGGCGGCGGTGAAGGCCTTCATCCCGGCCATAAAGCCGATGTAGGGGTTAATTACGCCGTAGAACTGGCCGAGCAGCACGCCCGCCACCGCCGCCATCGCTGCGCCAATGACAAAAGTCAGGGCAATGACGCGGTCGGTGTTAATGCCGAGCAGGCTCGCCATTTTCAGGTCTTCGGCGCAGGCGCGGCAGGCGCGCCCCATCCGCGAGTAGCGAATAAACAGCGTCAGGGCCAGCATGGCGATAAAGGTCACCACCCAGATCACCAGTTGCATGGTGGTGATCGTCGCGGAGAAACTGTCGCTGTGGCCGACGACCCACTGGCCGTTAAACAGGCTCGGCAGCGCCACGTCGCGCGACCCCTGAGTCAGGCTGACATAGTTCTGCAGGAAGATAGACATCCCGATAGCGGAGATCAGCGCAATCAGACGCTTAGAGTTACGCACCGGCCGATAGGCCACGCGCTCGATACTCCAGCCGTAGGCGCTGGCAATCACAATGGCGCCCACGAATCCGGCGGCGACCAGCAGCCAGCTGGTGTCGATGCCCATCATCATCAGCGCGGCGATGATCATGAAAGAGACATAGCTGCCAATCATGTAGACCTCGCCGTGGGCGAAGTTGATCATGCCGATAATGCCGTACACCATCGTATAGCCGATGGCGATCAGCGCGTAGGTACTGCCCAGCGTGACGCCGTTAAACATCTGCTGCAGAAAATAGAGAAACTGCTCGGACATAAGGTAACCTTTTTCAAACCGCCCGCGGCTCGCGGGCGGAGGGATAACTCGTCTTTAGCGCTTATTTCGCCGCGCTCGAAGAGCCGTCGGCGTGCCACTGGAAGACACCAAACTCAAATCCCTTCAGATCGCCTTTTTCATCCCAGGTCAGCGGCCCAATCACGGTTTTCGCCCCGTGCGCTTTCAAATCTTTGATTAAATCCAGCGGCTGCTGGCTGCCAGTTCTGTCCATCGCCTGCGCCAGCGACTGAACGGCGGCATAGGTGATCCAGACGTACGGCCCGCTCGGATCTTTCTTCTCCGCTTTCAGCGCGTTGACGATGGCGCTGTTGGCAGGATCCTGATCGTAGCGTTTTGGCATCGTCACCAGCATCCCTTCCGCCGCGGCGCCCGCGATATTGGACAGCGAGGCGTTGCCGACCCCTTCCGGCCCCATAAACACGGTTTTCAGCCCAACGGAGCGCGCCTGGCGCAGCATCTGGCCCATTTCCGGGTAGTAGCCGCCGTAGTAGACGAAGTCGATGTTCTCTTTCTTCAGGCGCGCCAGCAGGGCGGAGAAATCTTTTTCCCCCGCGGTGATGCCGTCGAAGAAGACGATGTTGGCCCCGGCTTTTTTCAGGTTGTCCTGCACCGAACGCGCCAGCCCTTCGCCGTACTGCTGCTTGTCATGAATGATGGCGATACGCTGCGGTTTCACTTTCTCGACGATATATTTCGCCGCGGTCGGCCCTTGCGAGGAGTCGAGGCCGGCGGTACGCATGATGTACTGATAGCCGCGCTGGGTCAGCTCCGGGTTGGTCGCTCCCGGGGAGATCATCAGGATGCCTTCATCCTCATAGATGTCGGAAGCCGGCTGAGTGGAAGAGGAGCACAGGTGGCCGATAACGTACTGAATGCCGTCGTTGACGATTTTGTTGGCCACCGCGACCGCTTGCTTCGGATCGCAGGCGTCGTCATATTCGACGGCCACCAGCTTGTCACCCTTAATGCCGCCGCTGGCGTTGATGTCTTTAATCGCCTGACGCGCGCCATTGAACTCCATGTCGCCCCACTGGGCCACCGGACCCGACATCGCGCCGACGACGGCGACCTTAATATCCTTGGCCATCGCCGCGTGCGACATCGCTAATGCGACAATGCCCGCGACGATGGTTTTCGCGTTCCTTTTCATGCTGCAGAACCCCGTTCGTGATGTGGTGTAAATGTTTTGTATTTTTATGGTTAAAAAGCATTCTGTGCTTTTATTAAACAACGCCATTTTTACCATTGAGTTTAATGGTTTAGCGCAGCTTTTCACTAAAAAACAGATTAAAATCTCTATTTTTCAGTCGATTAAGCAAAGATAATATTCTGTATTTTGGTGAAGATAAACAAAAAAAAGTCCATCCTGCAGCATAAAATAACGATACATAAGGCGGAATAAAACGCTGCACATTAGGTTAAAATTCTGCTTATTTTTCGATCCATGACGGATTGCGCTACCCTGACTACATCCGGAAAACGAATCCCCTGATGTACGCGCAAAAAACAGCGCTCCGCCAGACAGCAATTTTGGGTACACTGGCGCCTCTGTTTTGCACTGGATTTGCCGCCCATGAAACTGACCATTATCCGTTTACAGCACTTCACCGATCAGGATCGCATCGACCTGGGGAAAATCTGGCCGTCGCAGGATCTGTCGACGTTAACCCTGGACGAGAATCATCGTCTCTACGCCGCCCGCTTTAACGAGCGCCTGCTGGGCGCTGTGCGCGTCACCCTGCGCGGCGTCGAAGCCGAGCTCAGCGATCTGTGCGTGCGTGAAGTGACCCGCCGCCGCGGCGTCGGGCAATACTTAGTGGAAGAGACGTTGCGAGATAACCCGGCCATCAATAGCTGGCGCGTCGCCGACCACGGGGTGGAAGACCGCGGTGTGATGGCCGCATTTATGCAGGCACTCGGCTTTAGCGCCCAGCAGACCGGTTGGGAAAAGCATTAAGAAAAGCGTTCGTCGGGTAACACAGCGCTTGTTTGTTGCCTCCCGGCAACGGAATAAAGCCCAGCCGCGGGTAAACGGCTGGGCTTGTTTATTTCATACTGCGACGATAATGCCATGGTGCCCCGAACGCGAAGCTGCGGATTGGCCTGTCAGATATTCACCAGGGCAAAGGCCCGCATGATATTTCAGAATTTAACGCGCGAGTGCACGTTTCCCCTGCGCTTCACGTGAGGTAAGATTCGCTGACGCGTAAAATTGCGCAGAAAGTATTCAGCGCAACGCGATCATCAGCAGTCAACATGGAACAAACATATGGAAATGTCTATCGGGCTGGCTATTGTCGCCGTGATCCTTATCTGGGCGATCTTCACTTATAACCGTTTTATCTCTTTACGCCGTTTCAAAGATGAAGCCTGGAGCGGTATTGCCGTCCAGCTCAAGCGCCGTCACGATCTGGCGCCCAACCTGTTCAGTCTGGTCAAACGCTATGCGCAGCACGAAAAAGAGCTGCTGGAAGAGATCGGCCGCCAGCGCAGCGTCCTGATCGGCAATCCCCGACAGGTGGCCGACAGCGAGCAGCAATATGCCGGAACGTTGAGCCGTATATTCGCCCTGGCGGAAGCCTATCCGGAACTCAAAGCCAGCGAAAACTTCCTCTCGCTGCAGCAATCCCTTAGCGAAATAGAAGAACAGCTGCAGATGGCCCGCCGTTACTTCAACGCCACGGTCCGCGAGTTTAATATTCTGGTGGAGTCTTTTCCCAGCCTGCTGCTGGCCCGCCTGTTTAGCTTCAGGGCGGAACTTTTCTTTGAACTGGAGTCCCCTGAAGAAGCCAAATTGCCACGGATGGAGTGACCCATGTCCACCTGGTCCATGCGGATACTGCGCAGTATTGGCCTGTTGCTGCTGTTGAGCATCTCTGGCTTAGCCGTCAGCGACGATAAAGCTATCACCGAGGCGTCGCCACCCCCGGCTAATGCCCGCCGGGTCCCCGCGTATGAACATATTCTCTTTTTCGATTCCCTGGCGCGTTTTCAGCCAAATGGCAGCATGGAGATGCGGGAAAATATCACCGTGCTGGCCCTGGGAAAGGAGATCCGTCGGGGGATTTTCCGCACGTTGCCTCTCAACTGGCACCGTCAGGACGGCAAAATTTTTAGCGTTAATTACGCCATCAAATCGGTCTCGCGCAATGGACTCCCGGAACCCTACAGCCTCGATCGCACGACAAAAACGCTGACCGTGCGCATTGGCAGCGCCGATCGCACCCTGAAGCCAGGTATTTATAACTATGAAATTCGCTATCAGGTTAGCCACCATTTCAGCCGCTTCACCGACTGGGATGAGCTTTACTGGAACGTGACAGGCAACGACTGGAGCTGGCCAATCGGGAAAGCCCGTTTCCAGCTTGCACTGCCTGACGCCGCCGGGCAGTTGAATGCGGATGGCAGAGATGCAAGGTTGCGCACCATTGATGTTTACACCGGTCGTCAGGGGGCGAAAGATCACCATGCGACCATCCTGCCTGATGGCAGCATACAAACGTCGCGCCCCCTTGCCGCCGGCGAAGGGCTGACCGTGGTCTATACCTGGCCCCGCGCCATTCTGGCAAATGCCGCCGCCCCCGAAGCGGTTTGGCCGTTGGTTCATTTACTGGTGCCGACGCTGGCCACCAGCGTTATCTGGCTTCCCCTGCTACTGCTTGTTGGCTACTACTGGCTGTGGTGGCGCAAAAACGTCACGGCGACGGGTTTAAAAATGCCGCCGGTGACGCCGCAATTTTCGCTGCCCGCCGCGATGTCGCCAGGCTATCTGCGCTTTATTACGCAACGTAAGTATGACGATGTGGCATTCAGTAGCGATTTGCTGGGGCTGGTAGCCAAACGAGCCATCACATTGACGAGGAAAAAAAGCCAAACCAAAGGCGCATGGTCCTCATCCCCTGTTGATGAGCAGTGGCTTTCCCGCCAGCCAGACGAAAAGCATAATCCGCTGAATCCCATAGAGAAGCAGCTGATGAGCCTGCTTTTCAGCGCTAAACGTAAGAACATCAATCTCAGTACGCCCCATCAAACGTTGATGCAAAACGCGCGCCGGTGGCTGGAAAAATGTTGTGAAGAGCAGAAACCGCAGCTGTGCCGGACATGGGGTAAACCGCTGCGTCATTGTATTTATATTGCTCTGCTGGTTCCGATCGTTTGCGGCATCGGATTTAGCCCGGCGGCAGCGGCGCTCACCGTTCCCAGTCTGCTGTTTGTATCGGTCGGCGGTGTGATGACGTACTTGTGCCTGAAGTTTTTACGCAACCCGATGAAAACATTGCGTAGTTTGGGACCAGTTATGATCCTGATGGCGCTGGTATTTAGCCCTTTCGCCACCGTGGCGGGAGGCGTTTTCCTGCTCGGCATGTTACCCATCACCCAACTTCCTGCCGGGTACCTGGGCGCCTTGTTAACCGCCATCGCGCTGTGTGCGCTCGTCGCCTGGAAAACGCCACGCTATACGCAGAAGGGGTTAAACGATCTGGCCGTCGCCAAAGGGTTGAAACGGTATATTAAAACGGCCGAAGAGAAGCGTTATCAGACACTTTATCCACCTGACCAGATGGTCGCGCACTTTGAAAGCCTGCTGCCGGTCGCTCTGGCGCTCGGCGTAGGAAAGACCCTGGCGAACACTTTTGCCCGATACTTAAGCAGCACCGGCGCGATGTCGGAAGTGTTACAGCAGACGGACTGGCAGGACATGCATCATTTCTACCAGAGCTGTCATTCCGCTGCCAGCGAGAAGCCGGTGCAGCGTTCAGAAGGTGGCTCTTCAGGGTCGGGCTATAGCGGTTCCGGCTCTTCCGGCGGCGGATCGTCAGGCGGCGGTTCCGGTGGTGGTGGTGGCGGTGGCTGGTAAGAGAAGGCCGGATAGCATTTATCCGACCAATAAAGCTGCGGCGTGAAAGGCCCCCACTCATTTAACCCAGCATTTCGCGTTGCAAAAAGGCGTCAAGACCCGACATCCCCGAGAGCTTACATCAGTCAGTGACCGGGGTTGAGGGCCGCAGACAACGCATTTGCAGCGTGAAAGGCGCCCCACCCATTTAACCCAGCATTTCGCGTTGCAAAAAGGCGTCAAGACCCGAAATCCCCGGGAGCTTACATCAGTAAGTGACCGGGGTTGAGGGCCGCAGACAACGTATTTGCAGCGTGAAAGGCGCCGGTTAAATTATTTGGCGTCGGTCGCCGTACCATTCGCATGCCAGGTAAAGATACCGAATTCAAACCCTTTCAGGTCGCCTTTCTGATCCCACGACAGCGGGCCCATCACGGTGTCCACGGTCGCGCCTTTCAGGTATTTAGCGATTTCCGCCGGATCGTCAGACTGGTTCAGGCCCGCCTGCAGCGACTGCAGCGCCGCGTAGGTGGTCCAGACGAAAGCGCCGCTCGGATCCTGTTTCTTCGCCTTGATCGCATCCACGATCGGTTTGTTCGCCGGCACCTGGTCGTAGTTCTTCGGCTTGGTCACCAGCAGACCTTCCGCCGACTCGCCGGCGATGTTAGACAGGGAGACGTTCGCTACGCCTTCCGGGCCCATAAACTGGGTTTTCAGACCGGCGGCACGGGCCTGACGCAGGATCTGGCCCATTTCCGGGTGGTAGCCGCCGTAGTAAACGAAATCGATATTCTCTTTCTTCAGGCGCGCCACCAGGGTGGAGAAATCTTTCTCACCGGCGGTGATGCCGTCGAAGAAGACCACGTTCGCCCCGCCTTTTTTCAGGCCATCCTGCACCGCACGGGCCAAACCTTCACCGTACTGCTGTTTGTCATGTACCACAGCGATACGCTGCGGCTTCACTTTGTCGAGAATGTATTTCGCTGCGGTGGGTCCCTGGTCGGAGTCCAGACCGGTGGTGCGCAGGATCAGCTTATAGCCGCGCGCGGTCAGCTCCGGGGCGGTCGCTGCCGGCGTGATCATCAGAATGCCTTCGTCTTCATAGATGTCAGACGCCGGCTGAGTGGAAGAGGAGCACAGGTGGCCGATGACGTATTTGATGCCGTCGTTGACCACTTTGTTGGCGACCGCTACCGCCTGTTTCGGGTCGCAAGCGTCATCATATTTGACGATCTGCAGCTTATTGCCCTTGATGCCGCCCTTGGCGTTGATATCTGCTACCGCCTGCTCGGCGCCGGTAAACTCCTGGTCGCCGTACTGGGCCACCGGGCCGGACATCGCCCCGACGACCGCGATTTTGATATCTTCGGCCAGCGCCGCGCTGCTCATAACTAAGGCAATACATCCTGCCAGTAACGCTTTACCCTTCATATTCATCCTGAGGCTCCCCATTATTATGGTTTTTGCATTTGTTGTGATGTTGTTTGTTAGCGCATTATTTTGTTTATATCGATAGGAAAAGCATATGATAGCTAATCCACCGGGGGCTGCTCGCGCTTTTGCAGCACACTATGCTAAACATACCGTCATTCTGAGGAATTTGAAACGACTAAATTGCGGGCTATGTAACAGATAAGTGACAAATAAAAAAACCGCGCCAGCATGAACCGGACGCGGTGCAAAACAGGGCCTGATTACCAGCCAGCGGGCAGGTAGCCTACCGCGGACGCTATCGCATAGACGGCGCTGCAAAGATACAACAACACAATGAAGCATTGGATAAGCGGATGGGTCATCCAGGCCGGACAGGTCCAGCCAGGGGTCAGGTCGCCACGCTGGCGGGCGCCCTTCAGCATCAGGATCGGCATAATCGATAAAATGACGCCGCTGAACACCCCGGCAAAATAGAGCGCGTTGACGAAAGAAACCATGCCGCTATAGGCCAGCACGAACGGCGGGATCGCCACCACCAGCAGCACCATCAAGCGCCGGACGGGTTGCTCATCATTCCCCAGGCGGAACTGATCGAAAATGTTGGTCAGGAAGCTACCGCCCAGCCCCCAGTAAGAGGTCAGCATGGCGCACAGCGCAAACAGGTTGGCTGAGAAGAACGCCCATTCGCCAAGCGCGCGGCCCCAGGAGATGGTGGCCACATCCGAGATATTGTCCAGGCCATTAAGCGAGATCACCGACAGCGGCACCAGCGCCAGCAGGGCAAAGGTCAAAGCCATACCGACCATAATGGCCCTGGGCAATTTTTCCGGTTTGTCGGCGAAGCCCCGCGCCATCTCCGGCACGATATACTGTGCCGAGAAGCAGAATGCCACAACGTTGAAGACCGGAACCATATACAGCCAGTTGCCATCGAGCAGATAGCCGACGCGGGTGGTCTCTTTCAACAGCGTGGCAATCACCAGCACCGAGATCATCACCACCATGCCGATGCTGATAAATTTCTCGCCGCGGCCGATCGCCTTCAGGCCCAGGTAGAGCACCCCTGCAGCCGGGACGAAAAACAACACGCTGCCCAGCGCCGGCGAGATGCCAAACAACGAGTGCAGCAGCTTGCCGCTGCCGGTCATATAAGCCGTCAATGCGCCGACGCTGTTGACGCAAACGGAGAGGAACATCATCAACGCGCCAAAGCCGCCGACGTAGCGCTTCGATAAACCGCTGAGCTGCAGATGTTTCCGGGTGCGGAGCGTGGATTCCGCGACATAGAGCATAGTCACCGTCGTCAGGCTGCCCACCAGCACCAGCCAGAACAGCAGCGGTAAGAAGCCCGCTTTGCTCGACGCATAGGCGATAGAGAGGACACCCGCACCGATATTGGTACCGACAATCATCGATACGCCTTCGACGAAGCTCAGAGATTTTGTAGGGACAGCCGTACGTTCCCGGCCGGTGAGGACGGGAGAAAAGGTGGAGTTTTCAGACATAATACTTTCCGTTTTACTCCGACGGTTTTTACCGCCGGAAAAAAGGTGATATCAGGGTGATAAACCACTCACGCTGAGCATGAACAGCCGGCTGCGGCGTCCTGTTTCTGTTCGGCTTCCGTGCCGCCGCAGCCCGCCGGGGAGACGTTAGCTCTTCAGGATGCGCGCCAGAATATCCAGCGCTTTCGAGAACTGGGCGTCGGGGATAGTCAACGGATACAGGAAGCGGATCACGTTGCCGTAGACGCCACAGCTCAACAGCAGCAGGCCGTTTTCCTGCGCTTTCTGTTGCACCTGGCGGGTGAACTCCGGCGACGGCTCGCCAGTTTGCGGATCGTTAAATTCCACCGCCACCATCGACCCCCGGCCACGGACATCAACGATCGCCGGGCAGGTGGCGCGCGCCTGGTTGAGCACTTCCTGCAGATGGCTACCCAACTGATCAGCGCGCTGACACAGCTGCTCTTCGGCAATGACATCCAGCACCGCGTGTGCCGCGGCCACCGCCAGCGGGTTACCGGCATAGGTTCCGCCCAGCCCGCCAGGCGCTGGCGCATCCATCACCTCAGCGCGACCGACAACGCCCGACAGCGGGAAGCCGCCGGCGAGGCTTTTCGCCATCGTCATCAGATCCGGTTTCACCTCATAGTGCTGCATAGCGAACAGCTTGCCGGTGCGGGCGAAACCGGTCTGCACTTCATCAGCGATCAGCAGAATGCCGTGGGTATCGCACAGGTCGCGCAGCGCCTGCATAAAATCGGCCGGCGCGACGTTAAAGCCGCCTTCCCCCTGGATCGGCTCGAGGATGATGGCCGCTACCTGGTCCGGCGCAATATCCGCTTTGAAAATGCGCTCCAGGCTTTTCAGCGCATCCGCGGTGGTCACGCCGTGCGCCTCATTGGGATAAACGCCGTGATAGACCGATCCCGGGAACGGCCCGAAGCCGATTTTGTAAGGAGCAACCTTACCGGTGAGGGCCATGGTCATAAAAGTACGGCCGTGGAAGCCGCCGCCGAAAGTAATCAGCCCCGGGCGGCCGGTATAAGCGCGGGCAATTTTCACCGCGTTCTCGACCGCTTCCGCGCCGGTAGTGAAGAAGGCCGTTTTTGCTGGCCCGTCAATTGGCGCCAGATCGTTGATACGCTCCGCCAGCGAAACATAGCTTTCGTACGGCACAATCTGATAGGCGGTGTGGGTGAACGCCTGCAGCTGATCGGCGACTGCGGCGACCACTTTCGGATGGCGGTGACCGGTATTTAACACGGCGATCCCGGCGGCGAAATCGATCACCTCATTGCCTTCGATATCCCACAGCGTGGCGTTTTCCGCCTTCTCGACAAAGTAGTTACACATTACGCCTACGCCGCGCGGCGTCGCCTGCTGGCGACGTTGATTCAGTTCTGAGCTTTTCACCTGCGAATCTCCTGTCGTGTATGTCACGTTATCGCAACAAATTAGAAACGATGTCGTTTATTTACACAGGAGTTGGCCCTATAATCGAGTACCAATTTAGAATATCTGAGGGATCCAATTGCGTTCGCTGGTGGGTGACCTGGTGCTGGTCCGTCTGCAGGAAGAGCGGGATCCTCTTCTGCACAAACGCTTATATAACGCGCTGCGCCGCGCGATCCTCGACGGTTCGCTGGCGCCGCAAAGCCGCCTGCCGCCGTCGCGCGATCTGGCGGGTGAACTCGGCGTATCTAGAAACACCATATTAACAACTTATGAACAATTGCTGGCGGAAGGATATGTGGTTTCCCGTCGGGGAAGTGGAACATTCGTTGCCCAAACCGCACCTGAGAGCTCATTGACGGCTAAAGATCAGCAAGAAAACAGCAGTATCGCGTCACCGACGGCACATCTTTCACGCCGTGGCCAGCACCTGCTCGGCCAGGTCAGCGCCAGCCCGCGCCAGTGGGGGGCGTTTATACCCGGCGTGCCGGACGTTAACGCCTTTCCCCACCCGCTGTTCAGTAAGATCCAGGCCCGTATCAGCCGTCGGCCCAAACCGGAGCGGCTCAGCTATAGCTGCAACGGTGGCACCCCGGAACTGCAGCAGGCGCTGGTGGATTATCTGCGCGTGTCGCGCGGCGTCCACTGTCAGGCAGATCAAATTCTTATTACCGAGGGGATCCACCAGGCGATCGATCTGGTCACCCGCATGCTGTGTGACAACGGCGATCTGGCGTGGGTGGAGGAGCCTTCCTATTGGGGGATCCGCCACGTGCTGGCAATGAACGACGTTCGGGTGGAACCCCTGACCGTCGATGCCAACGGCCTGTGCCCACCGGAAACGGTTGACGACGCGCCGAGACTCATCTTCGTCACGCCTTCCCACCAGTATCCGCTGGGCGCGGTGATGAGCCTTGAGCGCCGCCAGCGGCTGCTGGCGCTCGCTCGCCAGCAGGGCAGCTGGATCGTCGAAGATGATTATGACAGCGAATTTCGCTTTTCCGGTCAGCCGATCCCCGCCCTGCAGGGGCTGGTCCCCGATGCCCCGGTGGTCTATATCGGCACCTTCAGCAAGACGCTCTATCCCGGCCTGCGCCTGGGCTACGTGGTGATCCCGCGTCCGCTGGTCAGCGACCTGAAGCACGCCCATGCCGAGCTTTACCGCGGCGGCCATTCGCTGATCCAGATGGCGCTGGCGGAGTTTATTACCGCCGGCCACTATTCGGCCCATATCCGCCGTATGCGGTTGCTCTACAGCCGTCGCCGCGCCTTTTTAACTGAGCTTATCCAGCGGCACTGTATGCCGTACGCCCTGTCTGACTTCAGCGATAATGCCGGGCTGCATTTGATCCTCAATTTGCCCGCAGAGGCTGACGATGTGGCGATCGCCAGAGAGGCCAATGCGCGCCATATTCTGGTGCGGCCGCTGTCGCGTTACTACCTGACGACGGCGCGGAAGAAAGGATTACTGATGGGATTCGCCAGCCAGCCCGAAGAGCAGATGGCGCCGGCGTTCAGCGTCTTACTCGGCTGCCTGCAGACGCACTGCCCGCAGATGCTCCTGCCCCGGGAGGACGCCGAAAAACAAAACGCCCCGACCTGAGGCGGGGCGTTACCGGGGAGCCTGATATCAGGTATCAGGCAGGCGTGGCGTATCAGGCTTCGATAGCGGCACGCAGTTTTTTCATGGCGTTCTTTTCCAGCTGACGCACGCGCTCTGCGGAGACGCCGTAGCGGTCGGCCAGTTCCTGCAGCGTGGACTTGTTGTCTTCGTCCAGCCAGCGGGCGCGGATGATGTCCTGGCTACGCTCGTCCAGGCCCTGCATCGCGTCAGTCAGCTTATTCGCCGCCTGCTCTTCCCAGTTGTCGTCTTCGATGCCGTCGGCAAAGTTAGACGTTTTGTCCTGCAGATACAGGACCGGCGCCATCGGCTGGCTGTCGGACTCATCGTCGGAAGACATGTCGAAGGTCATGTCCTGGGCCGCCATACGGGATTCCATCTCGCGGACGTCTTTGCTCGACACGCCCAGCTCACGGGCTACCATTTCCACTTCATCCTGGTTGAACCAACCCAGACGCTGTTTGGTTTTACGCAGGTTAAAGAACAGTTTACGCTGTGCTTTGGTGGTAGCGACCTTCACAATACGCCAGTTACGCAGCACGTATTCGTGAATTTCGGCTTTAATCCAGTGCACGGCGAAGGAGACCAGGCGCACACCCACTTCCGGGTTGAAGCGACGCACGGCTTTCATCAGGCCGATATTGCCTTCCTGGATCAGATCCGCCTGCGGCAGGCCATAGCCCGAGTAGTTACGAGCAATGTGAACAACAAAGCGCAGGTGAGACAGAATCAGCTTTTTCGCTGCTTCCAGATCGCCCTGGTAATGCAGCTTTTCAGCAAGCTCCCGCTCTTCATCAGCCGACAGCATCGGCCAAGTGTTAGCGGCCCGGATGTACGATTCCAGGTTACCAACGGGGGCTAAAGCTAAAGTTTGCATTTCTTTGGTCATTCAAATCCTCTCAATTGATATCTTCTGACGCGTTCTTGTCCCCATCAAGCAACAAGCATGCCAGCATTCATGAGCAACGAGAATATCACTCACATTAGTATCAGACAGTGATTTTATCCACAAGTTCCATGCAACGGTGTGAATAAATTACGCACAAAATGTGACACCACGATGAACAAGTGAGGGCAGGAAAAGGAGAACAAGCTTGCGGTATCTTTCCCTGCGAACAGGAACTCATTGCAGCAGGGAAAGATTATATCACGCTTTTTTTAATCGGGAGTAAAGTGACGTAAATGTTGCACTGTCGCCAGCCAGGCGGCGACCCAACCGATCATCGAGCAGACAATCAGCATCAACAGGCACTCGTCGAAGCCCAGGCCGCTCAGCTCAAACTGGGTGCCGAACACTTTCGCCACTTCGGTCACCGCCGACGAGAGGCGCATCACCAGAATCTCCGACAGGATCAGCGATAAAAACGCGCCGGAGAAGCCCAGCATCGCCCCACCATAGAGGAACGGACGCAGGATAAAGCCGTCGGTGGCGCCGATCAGCTTCTGCACGTTAATGGTATCGCGGCGGGCGAAGATGCTCAGACGCACGCTGTTGCCGATCACCAGGAACACCGCCGCCACCATCAGCACGCCGATCATCGCCGACACGCGGCCTACCAGCCCGGTAAGCGAGGAGAGACGGGCAAACCAGCTGTCGTCCATCCGCACCTCATCCACCCCCTGGATCCGCGATACCCGTTCGCGCAAGGTATTCAGCGCTTCCGTGCTCTGGAAATCCAGCTTCGGTACCACGATGGCGACCGCCGGCAGCGGGTTCTCTTCCAGCATATCCAGTGCGCCGCCAAAGCCTGACCAGTTACGGAATTCACCCAGCGCCTCGTCACGGGACAAATAGTTTACCTTGTCGACGCCCTGCTCCGCCTGCAGTTGGCCCACCACCCGCGCCGCGGCGTCGTCATCCAGCGTTTTTTCCAGATAAACGGTGATCTGCGGCGATGGATAGTACTGTGACGCCGCGCTGCTAACGTTTTTGTAGACCATGTAGCAGACGCTTGGCAGGGTCAACGAAATGGCGATGACCATCACCGTCAGGAAGGTCGCCAGCGGCGTGCTTTTTAGATCCTGCAACGCGCCGTGCCAGGCATAGCGCACCTGTTCGTTGAACACGTTACTCTTACGCGAGGCCGGGTTAGGCGCCGCTTTCGGCCGTTTTGGCGCATTGCGCCCGCCGCCGCTGCCGCCCGCCGCGTTGCGCAGGCGATCGAACTTACTGCCGAACTGGCGAATCTGGTTCATTGCGTCGCGCTTATTCACCCCGAATGCCTCCATGCAGATGGCCGTCGCTGAGCGACAGCACGCGGTACGGACGACTGGAGATAAGCCCCAGATCGTGCGTCGCCATCAGTACCGTCACCCCAACGCGGTTAAACTCTTCAAACAGACGTAAAATCCCCTCCGAGAGCGCCTCGTCGAGGTTACCGGTCGGTTCATCCGCCAGCAGCACCGCCGGCTTGTTGACCACCGCGCGGGCAATACCCACGCGCTGCTGCTCACCGCCGGAGAGCTGAATCGGAAAGTTCTTCGCTTTGTCCAGCAGGCCGACCTTGTCCAGCGCCGCCGAGACGCGGCGACGAATGTCATCGCCGCTGGCACCGGCGATAATCAGCGGGATCGCCACGTTGTCATACACGGTACGATCCATCAGCAAATGGTGGTCCTGGAAAATCATGCCGATCTGGCGGCGCAGGAACGGCACCTCACGGCTCTTCAGACGGCTGATTTCATGACCGCTGAAGAAGATTTTCCCGGCGCTGGGCCGTTCGATACCACAGATAAGCTTCAGCAGAGTACTCTTCCCTGCGCCGGAATGGCCGGTCAGAAACGCCATCTCGCCCGGCTGCAGGTGGAAGGTCACCCCCTGCAGCGCTTGTCTCCCACCGAGATAGGCTTTGCTGACTTGTTCAAAGCGAATCATTCTTAATCCTCTCGGGCAAAAAGTGCCTCAATAAAGTCGCCCGCATTAAACGGACGCAGATCCTCAATACGCTCGCCGACGCCAATATAGCGAATCGGAATACCGAACTGATCGGCCACCGAGAAGATCACGCCGCCTTTGGCGGTGCCGTCCAGCTTGGTCAGGGTGATCCCGGTCAATCCTACCGCTTCATGGAACAGTTTGGCCTGGCTAATGGCATTCTGCCCGGTGCTGGCGTCAATAGTTAACATCACCTCATGCGGCGCGTCGACGTCCAGTTTTTTCATCACCCGGACAATCTTCTTCAGCTCTTCCATCAGGTGCGATTTATTCTGCAGACGCCCGGCGGTGTCGGCAATCAGTACGTCAACATGGCGCGCCTTCGCCGCCTGAATGGCGTCGAAAATCACCGAGGCGGAGTCCGCGCCGGTATGCTGGGCGATCACCGGGATATTGTTACGCTGACCCCAGACCTGCAACTGTTCCACCGCCGCCGCGCGGAAGGTATCCCCCGCCGCCAGCATCACCGATTTACCCTGCTGCTCAAACTGACGCGCCAGCTTGCCGATGGTGGTGGTTTTCCCCACCCCGTTTACGCCGACCATCAGAATAACAAACGGCGTTTTGCCTTCAACGTTCAGCGGCTCATCCACTTTGGCGAGAATCTCGCCCATCTCTTCTTTCAGCAGGCCGTACAGCGCTTCCGCATCGCGCAGTTGCTTACGGCTGGCGCCTTCCGTCAGGTTGGTAATGATCTTGCGGGTGGTTTCCACCCCGACGTCGGCGATCAGCAGTTGCTCTTCCAGCTCTTCAAACAGATCATCGTCGATCTTCTTGCCGCGGAACAGACTGATAAATCCGGAACCGAGGTTCTCTTTGGTTTTCAGCAGGCTACGCTTGAGGCGGGCGAAAAAGCCTTCTTTCGTCGGCTTTTCCTGCTCCTGAGCCAGCGCTTCCACCGGCGCCTCGTCCTCGGGCTCCGGCACCACGACCGCCGCCTCTTCTGCCGCCTCGGCCGCCAGCGCCAGTGCTTCCAGCTCTTCATCGCTTAACGGGGCGTCCTCTTCAGGGACATCCGTCTCCTGCGGCTCGGCGATAACGTCTGCCACAGGCTGCTCTGCTACGGCTTCCGCCACCACCGGTTCGGCGATAACCTCTTCCGCCAGCGGCTCAACCACCGCAGGCTGTTCAAGCGGTTCGCTGACCGCGGGCTCCGGTTCAACAACAGGCGCGTCTTCGGCCAGAGCAGGCGTTTCCAGCCCCTCTTCTTCCTGCACGCTGGCAGGCTCCGCGAGGTGCGCTTTTTCGCTTTCGACTACCGTCTCGGTCACTTCAACGACGTCTTCGGCAAACGCTTCCGGGTCTGCTTTCGGCGCGCTCGGCTCAGCAGGGGTTTCCGCTACCGGCGTCTCATCGGCAACCGCTTGTTGTTCTTCTACTTTTTGTTCAGTCTCGGTTTCCTGTGCCTGTTCTTTCTGTCCAAAGCCCAGCCAGGAAAAGAAGCCACGTTTTTTCTCTTTTGCCATTTGCGACCACACTCCTCGCTGTTTTATTCATGGCGCAGCTTCATCAGAAGCTGAAAAAATGATGAAATTAGTCGGATAGTCTATCACTTAACTTAACTCGCAGCACCGCCCCCGGATTAAGGTTTCGTCAACCGCCGTCGATCGCTAGAATAGCAGGCCGGAAGTTGAGACTTGAGCAGAGAGATGAAAAAACCAAACCACGCGGGCAGCGGCCAGATCCGCATTATCGGTGGGCAATGGCGCGGCCGTAAATTACCGGTGCCGGAGAGCCCGGGCCTGCGGCCGACCACCGACCGGGTTCGCGAAACCCTTTTTAACTGGCTGGCGCCGTCCATCGTTGACGCGCACTGCCTCGACTGCTTTGCCGGCAGCGGCGCGCTGGGGCTGGAGGCGCTGTCCCGCTATGCGGCCAGCACCACGCTACTGGAGATGGAGCGCGGCGTAGCCCAGCAGTTGCAAAAAAATCTCGCCACCCTGAAAGCGGATCGCGGCAAGGTGATCACCACCAACACCCTCAGCTTCCTGAGCCAGCCGGGGACACCGCACCAGATCGTGTTCGTCGACCCGCCGTTCCGTCAGGGGCTGCTGGAGGAGACGCTACGTCTGCTGGAGACACAAGGCTGGCTGGCCGATGAGGCCCTGGTGTATGTCGAAAGCGAAGTCGAAAATGGCTTACCGCCGGTGCCAGCTAACTGGCAGCTGTATCGTGAAAAAGTGGCCGGACAGGTCGCCTACCGTCTTTACCAACGTGAGGCCCAAGGAGAGCACCATGCTGATTAATTTAGGCCGCCTGCTGATGCTGTGCGTCTGGGCCTTTCTGTTATTGAATCTGTTTCAGCCCTTCCCGAAGCCGCTGAATATCTTCGTCAACGTCGCGCTGATTTTCATGATCCTGATGCACGGGCTGCAGTTGACGCTGCTGAAGGCGACGCAGCCGAAAGAGGCGCCGCCGCTGAGCCGCTTTGAGCAAATCCGCATTTTTATCTTCGGCGTGTTTGAGCTCGTCGCCTGGCAGAAAAAACTGAAGGCGACGCTGAAAAAGTAGTCCTGAAAAGGGCTCAGTGATCGGGCGTAAACGCCACGAACGCTGTGCCCTTATAACTCAACATCCCGCGATCGCCCACGCTCAGCGCATGATATTGCGGCGCTTCAAGGCGAAACACCACCTCCAGCCCACCGTTTTCGGGGCGAAAGCTCGCTTCATAGCGCATTTCACTGCCTGCAGGCGTCACCGTCTGCTGCCGCGAGCGCCGATCGTTAATCACTTTTTCCCGTTTATTGCTGACGATAACCCGCTTTTGCAGCAACGGCGCGGCGTCATTCGCCTGTTTCTCACGGCGCTGCTGTACATAGCGAAACGAAGCCGCCACCACAATCACCGCGACAACCAAAACAAAAAAGAGGGGCATTTTACTCATTAAGGTTACCCATAAAAAATATCAGGAATCAGCATACTGCGTCGGGAATAACATTGTCATCTGCTACGCCAAACCACTACACTGAGTTGTAGCATCACGCATCCGTAACTTTCTTTATGATAACAGATACAGGGACTTACTATGCTTTGGTCATTTATTGCTGTCTGTTTCTCCGCATGGCTTTATGTCGATGCATCCTATCGTGGGCCGGCCTGGCGACGCTGGGTATTTAAACCAGTCACCCTGATTCTGTTGCTGTTACTGGCCTGGCAGGCGCCGATGTTCAATGCCATCAGCTATCTGGTGCTGGCTGGCCTGTGCGCCTCGCTGCTCGGCGACGCCCTGACCCTGCTGCCGCGCCAGCGGGTGATGTACGCGGTGGGCGCTTTCTTCCTGTCACATCTGCTGTATACCATCTGGTTCGCCAGCCAGCTGACGCTGTCGTTCTTCTGGCCGCTGCCGCTGGTGCTGCTGGTATTCGGCGCCCTGCTAATGGCGGTGATCTGGAGTCGGCTGGAAGAGATGAAAATGCCGGTGCTGACCTTTATCGGAATGACGCTGGTGATGGTCTGGCTGGCCGGTGAGCTGTGGTTTGCCCGCCCCACCAACACCGCGCTGTCTGGTTTCGCCGGCGCGGCCCTGCTGCTGCTGAGCAATGCCGTGTGGCTGGTGAGCCACTACCGTCGCCGCTTCCGCGCCGATAACGCCATTGCCGCCGCGTTCTACTTTGCCGGCCACTTCCTGATCGTGCGCGCATTGTACCTGTAATTTAGTCCTTGACTCTGGAGTCGACTCCAGAGTGTATCCTACGGCTAATGAGAAAATTATCATTTCCCGGAGGGTGCCATGTCGACTCCAGACGCGCAGGATAAAAAAGTTCCACAATTCTCGTCATTCACCATGCGGCCAGCGACTGCGCCGGCGGAGAGCTGCTGCACAGACCACGCCTGCACCACAGAATCCGCCCCTGCCGCCGAAGCACTCAGCGACGCCCGCTATAGCTGGCAGGTTGATGGCATGGACTGCGCCGCCTGCGCCCGCAAGGTGGAAACCGCGGTTCGTCAGGTGCCCGGCGTCAGTCAGGTTCAGGTGCTGTTCGCCACAGAAAAGCTGCTGGTTAACGCCGAGGGCGATATCCGCGCTCAGGTTGAGAACGCGGTCCGCCAGGCGGGCTATACGCTGCGCGATGCCGATGCTCCCGCAGCAGAGAAAACCCGAGAGTCGCTGCTGCGCGACAATCTGCCGTTACTGACGCTGGTTATCATGATGACCCTGAGCTGGGGGCTGGAGCAGGCCAACCACCCCGCCGGTCAGTTGGCCTTTGTTGCTACCACCCTGGTCGGCCTGTGGCCGGTTGCTCGCCAGGCGCTGCGCCTGATCAAGAGCGGGAGCTGGTTCGCGATTGAAACGCTGATGAGCGTCGCCGCCATCGGGGCGCTGTTTATCGGCGCCACTGCGGAAGCGGCGATGGTGCTGTTGCTGTTCCTGATCGGCGAGCGTCTCGAAGGCTGGGCCTCCAGCCGCGCACGGCAGGGGGTGAGCGCGCTGATGGCGCTGAAGCCCGACACCGCCATCCGTCTGCGCAACGGCGTGCGGGAAACCGTCGCCCAGCGCGACCTGCGTCCCGGAGATGTGATTGAAGTGGCCGCCGGCGGGCGTCTGCCGGCGGATGGCCAGCTGCTGTCGCCGTTTGCCAGCTTTGATGAAAGCGCCTTGACCGGCGAGTCGGTGCCAGTGGAGCGTCAGGCCGGGGAACGGGTCGCGGCGGGCGCCACCAGCGTCGATCGCCTGGTGCAGCTTACTGTGATATCCGAACCGGGCGACAGCGCCATCGACCGCATCCTGAAGTTGATTGAAGAGGCAGAGGAGCGTCGGGCGCCGATCGAGCGCTTCATCGACCGCTTCAGCCGGATCTACACCCCGGCCATTATGGTCGTAGCCTTGTTGGTCGCCATTGTCCCGCCGCTGTTCTTTGCCAGCGCCTGGCTGCCGTGGATTTATAAAGGACTGACGCTGCTGCTGATCGGCTGTCCGTGCGCGCTGGTCATCTCCACACCGGCGGCCATCACCTCCGGCCTGGCGGTCGCCGCCCGACGCGGAGCGCTAATCAAAGGCGGTGCGGCGCTGGAACAACTGGGCCAGGTGCGGCAGGTGGCGTTCGATAAAACCGGCACCCTGACCGTCGGCCAGCCGCAGGTGACTTCGGTTGTCGCCACAGCTGAGGTTGACGACAACGCGCTGCTGGCGCTGGCGGCGGCGGTGGAGCAAGGCTCCAGCCACCCACTGGCGCAGGCCATCGTCCGTGAAGCACAGCGGCGTCAGCTGAGTATTCCGCTTGCCAGCGGCCAGCGGGCGCTGGCGGGCTCTGGTATCGAAGCCGAGGTGAACGGCAGCCGCATCTTGATCTGCGCCGCCAGCAAAGCCTCCCCGGCAGAGCATGAGGCGCAGATCCAGCAGCTGGAGAGCGCCGGGCAAACGGTGGTGCTGGTGATGCGCGGCGAGACGCTGCTCGGCATCCTGGCGCTGCGCGACACTCTGCGCGATGACGCGCGTCAGGCGGTGGATGCCTTACACCAGTTGGGGGTGCAGGGGGTGATCCTCACCGGAGATAACCCGCGCGCCGCGGCGGCCATCGCCAGCGAACTGGGGCTGGAATTCCGCGCGGGTCTGCTGCCGGAGGACAAAGTGAAAGCCGTCATGACGCTGAATGCCGATGCGCCGCTGGCGATGGTCGGGGACGGCATCAACGACGCTCCGGCGATGAAAGCAGCCACCATCGGCATCGCCATGGGCAGCGGCACCGACGTGGCACTGGAAACCGCCGACGCCGCGCTGACCCATAATCGTCTGACCGGCCTGGCGCAGATGATTTCCCTGGCGCGCGCCACCCATGCCAATATTCGCCAGAACATCGCGATTGCCTTAGGGCTGAAGGGGATTTTCCTCGTCACCACCCTGCTCGGCCTGACCGGCCTGTGGCTGGCGGTGCTGGCGGATACCGGCGCCACCGTGCTGGTAACGGCTAACGCGGTGCGGTTATTGCGTAAGAAGTTGTAGCATAGATACCGACTTCCCTGCTCGCGCTACGCTTAGCAGGGCTACGGTTCCGGACCGTGGGTAGCCCGGATAAGGCGCAACGCGCCGCCATCCGGGATATTCCCTGCTCGCGCTACGCTTAGCAGGGCTACGGTTCCGGACCGTCGGGTAGCCCGGATAAGACGCAACGCGCCGCTATCCGGGAAAAGCTCAGTGGCTTTTGCGGATCAGATAGCGGTACGGCAGGGCTTCGGTTTCCTGGGCCACCAGCTCATGCTCCATAAAGCGGCAGAATCCCGGGATATCGCGGGTGGTGGCCGGATCGTCAGCAATAATCAGCAGCGTCTCGCCGACCGGCATCGTCCGCACGGTTTTACGCACCATCATGACCGGCTCCGGGCAGCGGAGCCCCAGGGCATCCAGGGTGTGGTCAGGAGTGGAGAAAAGTTCGCTCATTTTAGTCTCACGTCAACAAAACGGCCCTAGTTTACCCCCAGTTCGCCAGTACGCAAGCCAGGTTAACGTTTGCGCGAAAAACAACCATTGCATTACGCCGGTAACGCAGTATCATGCAGCCGTTTTTATTGGGTTCCCTCACCCCAACGTTCCGCTGCCGATTGCTCCTTAACCTGAAGCATGACGGGCATAAAAAGGTCACAATATGAATCCGTTTACTACCGTACAGCGCAAAAAAGCGCTCGTCTGGCTTTCGCTATTTCATCTGCTGGTGATCACCTCCAGCAACTATCTGGTTCAGCTGCCGATCTCCATTTTTGGTTTCCATACCACCTGGGGCGCGTTTAGTTTTCCGTTTATCTTCCTCGCCACCGATCTGACGGTACGCATTTTTGGCGCACCGCTGGCGCGACGCATCATTTTCGCGGTGATGGTCCCGGCGCTGGTCATTTCCTACGGTGTTTCCGCCCTGTTTTACATGGGCGAGTGGCAGGGCTTTGCCGCGTTGGGCACTTTTAATCTCTTCGTCGCGCGTATCGCCATCGCCAGCTTTATGGCCTATGCGCTAGGGCAGATCCTCGACGTCCACGTCTTTAACCGCCTGCGGCAGAGCCGCCACTGGTGGCTGGCCCCCACCGCCTCAACGCTGTTCGGCAACATTAGCGATACCGTCGCATTCTTCTTTATCGCTTTCTGGCGCAGCCCGGACCCATTTATGGCCGCCCACTGGGGGGAAATCGCCCTCGTCGACTACAGCTTTAAAGTGCTTATCAGCATCATTTTCTTCCTGCCGATGTACGGCGTGTTGTTAAATATGCTGTTGAAAAGACTGGCGGATAAATCTGATTTGTCGGCATTGCAGCCGAGTTAAAGGTACTCGCGGGCTGATGTGTTAAGATAGCCGGATGAGCCATTAGTGGCCGTTTATCGAAAGGAAGATGTCAATGCGCAATTTGGTTAAATATGTCGGTATTGGCCTGCTGGTGATGGGGCTTGCCGCCTGCGATAACAGCGATTCAAAAGCGCCAACCGTTGGCGCAGCAGCGGAGAGCAATGCCAGCGGCCAGGCAATCAGCCTGCTGGATGGCAAGCTGAGCTTCACCCTGCCTGCGGGCATGGCCGACCAGAGCGGCAAACTGGGTACCCAGGCGAACAACATGCACGTCTACTCTGACGCTACCGGCCAGAAAGCGGTCATCGTCATCGTCGGCGACAGCACCAATGAAGAT
Source organism: Klebsiella sp. A-Nf5 (assembly GCF_002810545.1). Lineage (NCBI taxonomy): Bacteria > Pseudomonadati > Pseudomonadota > Gammaproteobacteria > Enterobacterales > Enterobacteriaceae > Klebsiella > Klebsiella sp. A-Nf5. The sequence continues at coordinate 25,721 of NZ_PIOG01000254.1, forward strand.
CTGGCGGTGCTGGCGAAACGTCTGGAAGATCAGCAGCGTAGCCGCGACCCGCAGCTACAGGTGGTGAGCAATAAATCGCTGGAGATTAAAGGCCATACCCTGCAGCAGCTGGACAGCATCATCTCCGCCAAGGGGCAGACCGCGTGGTCTTCCGTACTGCTTGGCAAAGTGGATGACAAACTGCTGACCCTGCAGGTGACCCTGCCGGCGGATAACCAGCAGCAGGCACAGACCGAAGCAGAAAGCATCATCAACACCCTCACCATTCAGTAATTACTGGCCTGGTGCGATGGCCTCCGGTTCGCTAACCGGGGGCCGTTTTTTTAGCCGCCAGCCCAACAGCAGCGCCGCCATCACCAGCCCCGCCGCGGCGAGATAAATCATCGAGATCCCGGTCCACGCCATCAGCAATCCGGCCAGCGGCCCGGTAACGCCCAACGACAAATCCATAAACACGGTATAGGTCGCCAGCGCCGACCCCTGATTGTGCTGCGGCACCGCTTTGACTGCCACCACCCCCAGCGCCGGGAAGACCAGCGAGAACCCCGCCCCGGTAAGGAAGGTACCGATCTTCGCCAACAGCGGCGTATCGGCAATGCCGACCAGCAACAGTCCGATAATCTCCACGCTAAAGCAGAGCATCGCCACGTTCAGTCCACCGAGGCGATGAATGCCGTTAGGAAACAGCAGCCGCGTGCCAACGAACGCGCAGCTGAATAACGTCAGAGCGAAAGCCGCGCCGTCCCAGCCTTTAGCGTCATAAAACAGCGTGATAAAGGTGGCGATCACCCCGAAGCCGGCGGAGGCCAGCGCCAGCGCCATGCCGTAGGGCCAGACCCGGCCAAGCACCGCGCGAAACGACATCGCTTTACCTTTAGCTGCCTTCACCGCCGCGCGGGGCAGCGCACAGAGGATCGCCACCAGCGCCACCGCCATAATGACCACCGCCAGGCCGCTGAGGCCAATATGCGAATAGCACAGCACGCCGAGCGGCGCGCCCATCGCCATCGCCCCGTAGGTCACAATCCCGTTCCACGAAATCACCCGGCCGATATGCAGCGAACCGACCACGCCGACGCCCCACAGCGTCGACCCGGTGCCGGCAAAGCTCTGACCGATTCCAAGGATCACCCGCCCGAGGCATAACAACAGCAGGCTAATCAGTGGCCAGCCGCTGCTGCAGGCCGCCAGCAGATAGCTCAGACCGCTCAAAAAACAGCCGCAGAGACCGAAGACAACAATCTTTTTGGGCCCCAGCAGGTCGGCGTAGCGCCCGGCGTGCGGGCGGCTGAGCAGCGTGGCGAAATATTGCAGACTAATCACCAGCCCGGCCCAGAAAGCGCTAAAGCCCATGACATCATGAACATAGCCGGGCAGCACCGCCAGCGGCAGGCCGATGGTGAGATAGCTGGCAAAGTTAAAGATTACGACAGAGACAATCCGCAGATTGAGGCGCAGTCCATTGAGCGCCGGTTCGGCGACGGGTTCGGGCATCAGGTTCCACCAGATTTCGACAACCAGCTTTCACTATTACCACGCTGTCGGCGGAAAAGCAGCCCTCCTTTCGGAATATTGGCAGTCGGCGAACCGCTACACTTAACTGGCGCGACTCATAAAAGGAATCCCTATGTCCTCTCCGCAGGCTGATAAAGCCGGGCTCCATATTTTACTTAAGCTGGCAGCGCTGGTGATTATCCTCGCCGGGATCCACGCCGCCGCCGATATTCTGGTGCAGCTGCTGCTGGCTCTGTTTTTCGCTATTGTTCTCAACCCGCTGGTCAGCTGGTTCATTCGCCGCGGGGTGCGCCGTCCATTCGCCATTACCCTGGTAGTGACAGCGATGCTGGTGATGCTCACCGCGCTGCTTGGCGTACTGGCGGCGTCGCTCAATGACTTCGTCGCCATGCTGCCCGATTTCAACCGAGCAATGACACGCAAGATCCTCCAGCTCCAGGAGTATCTCCCCTTCCTTAACCTGCATATCAATCCGGAGCGCATGCTGCGGCGCATGGATTCAGAACGGCTGATGACCTGGGCCACGACGCTAATGACCCAGCTTTCCGGGGCGATGGCCAGCATCGTGCTGCTGGTGATGACGGTGATCTTTATGCTGTTTGAGGTTCGCCACCTGCCCTACAAACTGCGTTTTGCCCTCAATAACCCTCGCCTGCACATCGCAGGATTGCACCGGGCGCTGAAAGGCGTCACCCATTATCTGGCGCTGAAGACGCTGATTAGCCTGTGGACCGGGCTGATTGTCTGGCTGGGGCTGCTGGCGATGGGGGTACAGTTCGCCCTGATGTGGGGGGTGCTGGCGTTTCTGCTGAACTATGTGCCGAACATTGGCTCCGCCATCTCCGCTATCCCCCCCATGCTGCAAGCGCTGCTGTTTAGCGGCATTTATGAGTGCCTGTTGGTCGGGGCGCTGTTTCTGGTGGTGCATATGGTGCTGGGCAACATGGTGGAGCCGCGCATGATGGGCCATCGGCTGGGGATGTCGACCCTGGTGGTGTTCCTGTCGTTGCTGGTCTGGGGCTGGCTGCTGGGGCCGGTGGGGATGCTGCTCTCGGTGCCGTTAACCAGCGTCTGTAAAATCTGGATGGAGACCACCGTCGGGGGCAGCAAGCTGGCGCTCCTGCTCGGCCCGGGGCGTCCCAAAAGCCGGCTCCCCGGCTAGCGGCGTTTGACCGGCCAGAAGATCGTTAATACGCCGGCGACGATGATTGCCACGCCCAGCAGCGATTGCCAGTAGAACGGCTCATGCCAGCCGGGCAGCCAGATGGCGGCGGCCCACACGAGGATATAGCTCAGGCTCAGCAGCGCATACGCTTTCGACAGCGGCAGGCGATGCAGGGCAAAGTACCAGCAGACCATCGACAGCAGGTAGCCCAGCAGGCCGAAAAACAGGCCGAAGGTACCTGGCTGAAAATGCAGCAGATGTTGGATAAATACCAGAATATCGGTCAGCGGCGGCAGGGCCACCATGGCGCTGCGCAGCAGGAGCTGCGCGGCGCTGACGAGGCCGACACTGAATAATGCCCAGAGAAAGCCCATCAGACGCTGGTCCCCAGAATGACGATGCCCACGACGATCAACCCGACGCCAAACCAGTGACGACGGGCGACCGGCTCATGCCAGATACCCCAGCCCGCCAGGGTAACCCAAACGAAGTTCAGGCTCAGCATTGGGTAGGCGATGCTGACCGGAATAGACTGCAGGACGCTCAGCCACAGCAGCATGCCGCAGCCCAGGCATAACAGCGCCATCCCCAGCCAGAAGAGTATATGGCGACTCCGCCGTCCGCGACGGGACGGGCGGGTCGCCTGTTTCTGGCAGAGTTGTCCGGCGCAGCTCAGCAGGCTGGCGAACACCAGACAGATCCAGACACTCATTGCGGCAGGTACTGAAGGAAGACCACCCGACCCAGCTCGTAGGCGTTATCCGGTTTCGGTAACGGTAAGTCGACCATACTCTCTCCTTTATCCATCAACAGCACCAGCGAGACCGGCCCCTGCTGACGATGCGTGGCCAACCAGTCAGTGAACCCGGCCTGGCTGACAAAGCTTCCCTGAGCGTCCGGCCAGTCGAGACCGTACTTCAGCTCACCCTGTTTGTCGAACATAATAATATCGCTGCGCTTCAGCTCCCAGGCCAGGCCACCGGCGATCCCAACGTTGTTGGTCAGGACGTAACGGCTGGGCTGCAGGGACTCGCTCACAATATCCACGAGGAACTGCGGCTGTTTGCTGTCGATAACCCGGTCCGGGATAGCGAAGCCCACCAGCAGCGCCAGGCCGAGCGGACAGAGCGCGGCGAGGCTCCAGCGGCGGCCAGGGTTTTTCATCGCCAGCCAGCCCATCAGCGCCCAGACGGCGAAGGCGATCGCCGCCAGCAGACATTTATACAGCTCAATCTTGCTCCACACCGGCTTGTGCATCACGCCCCAGGGAGAGACTACCAGCACGGCGACCAGCCCCAGCAGGCCAAATCCCAGGTTGATCATACCGTTGATGCGCAGCGCTTTCGCGCCGGTTTTCGCCGCCTCCAGCGCGTAGCGGGCCATCAGAATCGACAGCGGCACAAAGCACGGCAAGATATAGGTCGGCAGTTTGCCTTTGGCGATACTGAAGAACAGGAACGGCATTGCCACCCAGCCCAGCAGGTATAGCGCCCCTCGCGCCTCATCGCGCTCGCGCCAGCCGCGCTTCAGCGCCCCCGGCAGCAAGGCCAGCCACGGCAGGCTGCCGGCAATCAGGAACGGGATGTAGTACCAGAACGGCGCTTTGTGCTGGGCATCTTTTTCGGCAAAACGCTGAATATGCTCGACCCAGAAGAAGTAGCGCCAGAAGTCCGGCTCACGCTGGGCGATAGCCAGCCCCCAGGGCAGCACCACCAGCGTACAAACGACCACCGCCAGCCAACCGTAGGTCAGCACTTCACGCCAGCGTTTACGGGCGATCACCCACGGCAGAACGCCCACCACCGGCACCGCCAGCGCAAGGAAGCCCTTGGTCATCACCCCCATACCGCAGGCGACGCCCAGCAGCACGTAGCCCAGTATTTTGCCGTTGCGGGTCTGCGCCTGCGTCGCGCCCCAGAAGCTGCACATCGCCAGCGCCAGCCACAGGGTGATCATCGGGTCCAGCACCGCATAGGTGCCGATGCCGTAGACCAGCAGGGCGGTAAGGAAGATAACCGGCGACAGGACGGCTACCCGCTTATCGCGAAAGATCCGCCACGCCAGCCAGGCCACCAGCACAGCGGTCATGGTGATGGCGAAGACCGACCCAAAGCGTACGCCGAAGTTATTATGGCCAAACAGCCACTGACCGATACTGTTGATCCAGTAACCGGCAATCGGCTTTTCGAAGTAGCGCAATCCGAGAAAATGCGGCACCACCCAGTCACCGGTGGCCAGCATTTCACGACTGATCTCCGCGTAGCGGGTTTCATCGGGTTGCCAGAGCAAACGGAAATTGAGCGGCAGCAGGTAATACAGCGCAAACAGCGCAATCAGAGAGACGCCATAGCGAATGCTTTTCATCAAACACCCGAAGTCAGTAATTGTTCACGTCCGAGCCAGCCTTCCCGGCCAGCCAGTTCACCCCGAACCACTTTGCCAGACGGCAGCTCGCTAAAGTCAGCGGGCAGCAGCTGGCTCAGTGGGCAAAACTGAATTTCTTCTTCCGCCGCCATGGTCAGCAGTTCATCGAACTGATCGGCGTAGGCAATACCTTCCACTTCGGCGTGAATGGTATAGACCGGCACGCCCGTGTCGCGATGGATGCAATCCAGCAGGTAGCGGTTAAAGCCAGCGATATCGACCGCCGTGCCCACCGCCTCGTCCCAGGTCGGCAGCGTGACTGGGATCTGCACCGTACCGGACGTGCCGCTACCGAGCTGGGGCAGAAACGGCCGCGTGCCGCGACAGTCGCTGTTGTAGAGAAAATCGAAGGATTCTTTGGCTTTGACTACCCGCTGATCGGCGCGCCAGCCGGCGACAGCCGAGCAGGTGACCGGACGGCCGATAATGCGCTCGAGCTCCAGCAGACCGCGCTCAACCTCCAGCGTTAACCGCTCGGGCGGCCAGACGCCGCTCCACGCCTGCCAGCTGTAATGATCCCAGGCATGCAGCCCGACTTCATGAGACTCGGCGGTCGCGCGGATCACCGCTTCGTTACCCGCGCCGATGCGGCGTCCCGGCCAGGCGGTGCCGGCCAGCAGAATATCCCAGCCGTACAGCGAAGCCGCTCTGGAACGCAGCATCTTCCACAGAAACTTCGGTTTTATCAGGCGCCACAGATGGCGCCCCATATTGTCCGGCCCGACGCTGAAGAAGAAGCTTGCCTGAATCCCGTGCTGGCCCAGCAGGTCCAGCAGCCGCGGAACGCCGTCCCGCGTTCCGCGAAAGGTATCGACATCTATGCGTAAGCCGACCTGTTTCATGGATTTTTATCGTCCACCAGTTCAACCGTGCGCAGGAAGAAGTCCAGCGTATGCTCAACGGTCTCTTCCATCTCGACGGTCGGTTCCCAGTTCAGGCAGCGTTTGGCGTTGCGAATGCTCGGCTTACGATGCTCAACGTCCTGGTAGCCCTTCCCGTAGTAATCGCTGCTTTCCACTTCACGGAAGCCGGCAAACGGCGGGAAGCGATCGCGCAGCGGATGGCGTTCGAAGCAGGCGAGCAGCATTTCGGCCAGCTCTTTGATACTCGCTTCGTTTTCCGGGTTACCGATGTTGATGATCTGCCCGTCGCAGCGGCCGTCTTTGTTCTCGATGATGCGGAACAACGCTTCGATACCATCGCTGATATCGGTAAAGCAGCGCTTCTGCTTGCCGCCTTCGATGAGCTTGATCGGCGACCCTTCCACCAGGTTGAGGATCAGCTGGGTGATGGCGCGGGAACTACCGATACGCGCGGCGTTGAGGTTATCCAGGCGCGGCCCCATCCAGTTGAACGGACGGAACAGGGTGAACTTGAGATCGTACTTATCGCCGTAGGCCCAGATCACGCGATCCAGCAGCTGCTTGGAAACCGAGTAGATCCAGCGCTGTTTGTTGATCGGCCCGACCACCAGGTTGGAGGTATCTTCGTCGAAGTTTTTGTCGGTGCACATGCCGTACACTTCAGAGGTCGACGGGAAGATGATGCGCTTATTGTATTTCACGCAGTCGCGGATGATCTTCAGGTTCTCTTCGAAATCCAGCTCGAACACGCGCAGCGGGTTACGGGTGTATTCGATCGGGGTCGCGATGGCCACCAGCGGCAGCACCACGTCGCATTTCTTAATGTGATATTCGATCCACTCGGAGTGAATGCTGATATCGCCTTCCACGAAGTGGAAACGTGGGCTCTCAAGGAAACGGCTGATGGCGTCGGAGCCGATATCCAGGCCGTAAATTTCATAGTTGTCGTCCTGCAGCAGGCGCTCGGTCAAATGGTTACCGATAAAGCCATTGACGCCGAGGATCAGCACGCGGGTGCGACGCTTAATCGCCACCACCGGTTTGCTGCTGATCACTGCCCCGGACACCAGGCCAAGCGCCTGCGCCAGCTGAGTGCCCTGCATGTACACACCGCGTTCGGTCTGGCCGGTGACAATTTCCAGCGCCCCGTCCTGACACGCCACGATCAGCGGCGCAACGGAGATAACGGTGCCCGGTTTGGCTGCCGGCAGATCGCGGCGTACACGGGATTTCCAGACAATAAATTTGTTTGCGCCGGCGTAGCCGAACGCGCCCGGCCACGGGTCAGAGACGGCACGCACCAGATTGTGCAGCGTCTGCGCCGGCTGCTCCCAGTCGAGGCGGCCATCTTCCGGGGTACGACGCCCCACGTAGGTCGCCTGGCTGTGATCCTGCGGGCGCTCTGTAGTTTTTCCTTCAAGGATAGCCGGCAGCGCCTGGCCCAGCAGTTCAGTGGCAGCGGTGCACAGCTTACGATGCAGCGCCAGGGCGGCGTCATCCGGGCCAATCGCCACGGTTTGCTGGGCGACGATATCGCCGGCATCCGCGCGGTTCACCATGCGGTGCAGGGTCACGCCGGTTTCGCTTTCGCCATTGACCAGCACCCAGTTCAGCGGCGCACGGCCACGATATTTCGGCAGCAGCGAACCGTGCAGGTTAAATGCCCCTTTCGGCGCCAGATTGAGGATCTCATCGCCCAACAGGTTGCGGTAGTAGAACGAGAACAGCACGTCCGGCTTCATCTCGCGGATACGCTCAATCCACAGCGGATGGTTCACGTCTTCCGGCGCCCACACCGGAATGCCCTGCTCGGCGGCAAGGCGCGCCACGGAGCCAAAGAAATGGTTTTCGCCAGGGTTATCCGGGTGGGTGAAAATAGCAGCGATATCATACCCAGCGTCCAGCAGGGACTGGATACCTGTGCAACCCATATCGTGATAAGCGAAGACTACGGCTTTCATGAACGATCTTCCTCTTTAGATGCCGTTTCCGGCTGGCGAACAACACGTTGAATAAAGTAGCGGGGACGAGCGCGAACGTCGTTATAGATGCGTCCGATATACTCGCCGAGCAGGCCCATACCGATAAACTGGGCGCCGATGAACATAAACAGCACGGCGAAGAGCATAAACACCCCTTCCGCCGCCCACTGCGGGCCAAAGGCCAGACGCAGTACTACCAGCATCAGGCCGAAGGCGAAGCCCAGCAGGGCAATCACGCTGCCGAAAATACTGAGCAGACGCAGCGGTGTGGTGGTCAGACAGGTCACCAGGTCGTACATCAGGTTAATCAGGCGCATAAAGCTGTATTTGGAGTCGCCGAATTCGCGCTCGGCGTGCATCACCGGGATCTCGACCGCGCGCCGGGCGAAGGTATTCGCCAGGATCGGGATAAAGGTGCTGCGCTCGTGGCAGTTGAGCATCGCGTCGATAATGTGGCGGCGGTAAGCGCGCAGCATGCAGCCGTAGTCGCCCATCGCTTTGCCGGTGGTGCGCTGGATCAGGCGGTTAATCATCTTCGAGGCGCTTTTGCGGAAGATGCTGTCCTGACGGTTCTGGCGGACGGTGCCCACCACGTCGTAGCCTTCATCAGCCTTCTCTACCAACCGCGGAATTTCCTCCGGCGGGTTTTGCAGATCGGCATCAAGGGTAATAATCAGATCGCCCGTCACATGGCTGAAGCCGGCCATGATCGCCGAGTGCTGGCCGTAGTTACGGTTTAACAGTACAGCGACGACGTGACTGCCTTCCGCCTCAGCGGCTTCGGTCAGCATGCGCGCGGAATCGTCGCTGCTGCCATCGTCGATCAGCAGAATTTCATATTGCCGCCCCAGCGTGGCGCAAGCAGTATCCGTACGACGAAGCAGTTCCGGCAGGCTATCCTGTTCGTTATAAACCGGGATAACCACCGAAACCTTCTTCACGGGAGGGTATGTAAGCATATCAACGTCCTGACAGCTGGCGCAGTGCGGAAATAACGCGAGTGACATCGTCATCGGTCATGTCCGGGAACAACGGGAGAGAACAGATGCGGGCGCTGTTCCATTCGGTATTCGGCAGGGAAACCTCAGGGAAGCGCTCGCGGTAATATTTTTGCGTATGAGCCGCACGGAAATGCAGACCCGTACCGATACCCATCGCCTTCAGTTTTTCCATCAGCGCGTCGCGGCTGATGCCGCATGCGGCCTCATCGACGCGGATGATAAACAAGTGCCAGGCGTGCTGGTGATCCCATGCCGGGACGGTCAGCGGTTTAAACGGCGTGTCCGCCAGCTCGCGCAGGTAGCGCTGGGCAATCTCCGTCCGGCGCTGATTGGCGTGGCTCAGTTTTTCCAGCTGGACCAGCGCCAGAGCGGCGTTGATATCGGCAAGGTTGTACTTAAAGCCCGGGGTGATCACCTCCGCCTGCGGCGCGCGGCCGTGGGTCTGACGATCATAAGCGTCCACGCCCAGACCATGGAATTTCAGACTGCGGATGCGGGAAGCCAGCTCGTCGTCGTCGGTGACAATCAGCCCGCCTTCGGCGCAGGTCATGTTTTTGATCGCGTGGAACGAGAAAATGGCGGTCCCCTGCCAGCCAATGTGGCGGCCTTTATAATGGGTACCCGCCGCATGGGCGGCATCTTCGATCACCGGAACGCCATGGCGCTCGCCCACCGCGCGAATGGCGTCGATGTCGGCTGGCGCGCCCGCATAGTGCACAGGAATTATCGCTTTGGTACGCGAGGTGATCGCCGCTTCCACCGCCTGCGGGGTAATCATCAGATTGTCGTTATCGACATCGATCATCACCGGCGTGGCGCCCAGCAGGCAGATCATATTGAGAGTAGAGACCCAGGTCTGGGAAGGGGTAATGACTTCATCGCCGGGGCCAATACCCAGCGCCATCAGGGTCACATGCATCCCGCCGGTCGCTGAACTGACGGCAATCGCGTGGCGGTTGCCGGTCAGCTGGCAGAATGCCGCTTCGAGTGCCTGATTCTTCGGTCCGGTGGTGATCCAGCCCGACGCTAAAACTTCACGCAGCGCAGCCAGCTCTGCGTCGCCCATCGACGGGCGCGAAAACGGCAAAAAATCGCTCATCATCATCCTGTTCTGTAGATGACCCACGCACAAATCAGGGTCGTTAGAATAAAATATCCTGCGCCTGCGGACTTAAACGAAATTAAAATGAAGTGAGTTCAGCGCGGCATTCCATTTCAGGGTATTTCGACCACTATTAATGTAGTCGACCTTGCTTAGGATAATATTAAGAAATTAATATTTTCCCAACACAAGTAATAACTCATTATTAAACAGTATGATAGGATTTTTTTATGGCAGGGGTATGACAGAAAAGCGTTCCTGTTAGCGGGGACAAACAGGAACGCAATAGCAGAAAGTAAACGGAGATTAAACCAATACACAATACTTTAATTAGCGATCGTCACGCTTAATGACAAAAAGTTAGCGCAGATCACAAATTTATTTCTGCTGTATTACAAATTTGCAGGGAAATCAGCTGGCAATTCACTTGCCGGGCAATTAATAACCTCGTCATTATCGGCACCACAGTCGCGAATGAAGGTGATGGTGGCGAACTCGTCAATCACTTCCGTCGGGTAGGCCGGGCCGGCATCACGGTACGAATTCATCAGCGGAATATGGTCGTTCTGGAAGCAGACGGTTTTTTCCGGGTTATTCATGATCCAGCGCGGGAAGAAAATGGTGCCGTGGAACAGTTTGTCGCCCAGGTTGACGATCAGGCTGACGTCGGTGCCGGTCGGTTCGGTCCAGGAGATTTTGTAGATACTTTCCCCCACCCGCACAATGTACGCTTCCTGATCTTTCACCCAGCGATTGCCGACGATGCCGCTGTGAATACGGTAGTCGAGGGTGTGGCCATTTTTGACGTAAATCTCGTAGTTCCAGCCGTTGTCGTAGGTGTAGACCAGATGTTTACCGATAAAGCCGCTGAGGTCATGTTTGTCGAAAGTGCTCATCATTTATTCTCCTCTGTTTCGTTGAGGACAGCATACGTCTTTAAAAAATGAATGAATAACGTTATGTTTGGATTAAATACATCCAAATTTTAGATTGATTATGCACAAGACAACCCTGGAGCAGTGGGCGTTACTCGAAAAGGTAGTGGAATTGGGGAGCTTTGCCAGAGCGGCGGAGGAGACCAACCGCAGTCAGTCTTCGGTGAGCTATAATCTCGCGCTGCTGCAGGAGCGCTTAGGTGTGGCGCTACTGGCGCCGTCCGGCCGGCGGGCGGTACTCACCCCCGCGGGTGAACTACTGCTGAATCAGGTCAAACCGCTCCTGCAGGCCTTTGCCTACGTCGAGACGCACGCCGCCACTCTGCGCAACGGGGCGCGCACCCGCCTGGATCTGGTGGTCGACAGCATTTTCCCTCGCCAGCGACTGTTCGCCATTCTGCGCCAGTTTCAGCAGCGCTATCCGCAGACCCAGGTCAGACTCACCGAAGTGCTGGAAAACCTTGATGACGAGCGCGCGGCGCGGACGGAAGCCGATGTGATGGTGCTGACCCGCCGCCAGGATATTACCGGCCGCGGAGAGTGGCTGATGAATATTGATTTCATTGCCGTCGCCCACCGCGACCACCCTCTTGCCGCGCTCGATGGGCCGCTGGAGGATAGCGCGCTGGCGCCGTGGCCGCTGGTGCGCATTGCCGATCAGACCGGCGATGGCCAGGCGACGCGTGACGCCTGGACCTTCTCCACCATTGACGCCGCCATTGATGCGGTGATGTATCAGGTCGGGTTCGGCTGGCTGCCGGAGGAGCGCATTCGTTCCCATCTCGACCAGGGCGTGCTGAAGCGGCTGCCTCTCAGCCACGGCGCGCGCCGCGCGACGCCGCTGCATCTGATCGTCAAGCGGGACCTGGCGCCGATCGACGAACAGGTGGCCACGCTGCTGGGCTTATTCCGGGCGCCCTGAGAGGCGCAGGCGGCGTTTACCGCCTGCGCGTAATGATACGATTTTCTTATACTTTCCGGCGCAATATTGATCCAGGTTACTCCCAAAGTATGATGAATCACTAAAATCGTCATACTTTCCTGTCGCTGAGATCGCTGTCTTGTCTATTATCCGCCTCACCCTGCTGGCGCTGGTCGCCTGCGCCCCTCTGCTGGCTCAGGCCACGCCGCACCAGCTCACCACCGCCTGGCCGGTTAACGTCGGTCCGCTGAATCCGCATCTCTATACGCCCAACCAGATGTTTGCCCAAAGCATGGTCTATGAACCGCTGGTGAAGTATCAGGCTGACGGCAGCGTACAGCCCTGGCTGGCGACCCGTTGGCGTCACGCCGCCGATGGCAAAACCTGGTGGTTCACCCTGCGCGACGATGTGACGTTCTCCAATGGCGAACCGTTTAACGCCCAGGCCGCGGCGGCCAATTTCCAGGCGGTGCTGGCCAACCGCCAACGCCATGCCTGGCTTGAGCTCGCCAACCAGATCACCGACGTGCGGGCGCTCAGCGCCACTGAGTTGCAGATCACCCTGAAAAGCGCCTACGCGCCCTTACTCCAAGAGCTGGCCCTGCCCCGTCCGTTCCGCTTTATCGCCCCCTCGCAGTTTATCGATGGCGGCACTGCCAGGGGCATAAAAGCCCCGATCGGCACCGGACCGTGGCGGCTGGCAAGCTCGCAGCTCAATCAGCGCGATGTGCTGGTACGCAATGAGCGCTACTGGGGTAGCAAACCGGCACTGCAGCAAATCACCATCAAGGTGATCCCCGATGCCACCAGCCGGGCGGTGGCGTTCGAAACCGGGGAAATCGACATGCTGTACGGTGACGAAGGGCTGCTGCCGCTGGATACCTTCGAACGCTTTCGTCATCACCCCGGCTACGTGGCTCGTCTGTCCGCCCCGGTGGAAACGGTGATGCTGGCGCTGAACGCCAGCCAGGGCCCGACCCGCGAGCAGGCGGTTCGCGAGGCGCTCAACTACGCCGTCGATAAACAGACCCTCGTCGATAGCGTGTTGTATGGCACCCAGCAGGTTGCCGACACTCTGTTTGCCCCCTCGGTCCCCTACGCGCCGCAGGATCTGACGCCGCGCCGTTACGACCCGGCAAAAGCCCGCGCCCTGCTGGAGCAGGCTGGCTGGCAGCAGCCGGATGGCCAGCCCTGGCGACAAAAATCCGGGCAACCGCTGGCGATTGAGCTGGCGTTTATCGGCACCGATGCGCTGGCCAAATCGATGGCCGAAATTATTCAGGCCAATCTGCGGCAGGTTGGCGTCCAGGTCACCCTGGTGGGTGAGGAGGAGAGCAGCATCTACGCGCGCCAGCGCGAAGGCCGCTTCGGCATGATCTTCAATCGCACCTGGGGCGCGCCCTACGATCCGCATGCTTTTTTAAGCTCGATGCGCGTGCCGTCGCATGCGGATTACCAGGCCCAGCGAGGGCTGCCGGACAAGGCGCTGATTGATAAAGAGATTAGTGAGGTGCTGACCACAAGGGACGAAGCACAGCGGAGAAAACTGTACCACGATGTGCTGACCCGCCTGCATCAGGACGCGGTGTATCTGCCCATCAGCTATGTCTCGCTGATGTCGGTTGCGCACCAGAAGGTCGGGGAGATGCCGTTCGCCCCGGTGACCACCGAGATCCCTTTCGATCAGATTAACCCGGTAACGCCATAATGCTACGCTATATTTTACGCCGCCTGCTGCTGCTGATCCCGCTGCTGCTCGCCGCCTCCGCCATCATCTTTCTGCTGCTTCGGCTCGGCACCGGCGACCCGGCGCTGGATTATTTACGCCTGTCGAACCTGCCGCCCACTGAAGAGATGGTTGCCTCGACCCGCGAGCTGCTGGGGCTCAACCAGCCGCTCGCTATGCAATATCTGCACTGGCTGTGGCGGGCGCTGCACCTGGATTTCGGTCTCTCCTATGCCACCCAGCGTCCGGTCCTGGATGACCTGCTGCACTTCCTGCCTGCCACCCTGCTGCTCACCGGCGCGGCGCTGGCGCTGATCCTCGTCACTTCCCTGCCGCTGGGCATCTGGGCGGCGCGCCATCGCGATCGCCTGCCGGACTATGTCGTACGGTTGATTGCTTTTCTCGGCGTCTCAATGCCGAACTTCTGGCTGGCCTTTCTGCTGGTGATGCTCTTTTCCGTGCATCTGCAGTGGCTCCCGGCGATGGGGTATGGCGACTGGCAGCACCTGATATTGCCCGCCGTCTCCATCGCCTTTATGTCGTTGGCGATCAACGCCCGCCTGCTGCGCGCCAGCATGCTGGACGCTTCCAGCCAGCGTCACGTGATGTGGGCGCGCCTGCGCGGATTAAGCGATCGCCAGGTGGAACGGCGGCATATCCTGCGCAACGCCACCTTGCCGGTGGTGACCGCCATGGGCATGCACATTGGCGAGCTGATCGGCGGCACCATGATTATCGAAAATATCTTTGCCTGGCCCGGTGTTGGCCGCTACGCGGTTTCCGCCATTTTCAATCGCGATTACCCGGTGATCCAGTGCTTTACCCTGATGATGGTGACGGTGTTCGTGCTGGCCAATCTGGCGGTGGATGTGCTTAACGCGGCGCTCGACCCGCGCCTGCGCCGCCACGAGGAGGTGAGCGCATGAGATGGCTACGAAGTTTTCGCTGGCCGGTAAAACTGGCCATGCTGGTTATCGCGCTGTTGGCAGTCATCGCTATCGGCAGCGGCTGGTGGCTGCCCTGGGATCCAGCGGCGATTGACCTTCAGCAGCGGCTGCTGCCGCCGGGTGAAGCGCACTGGCTTGGCACCGATCATCTCGGCCGGGATATTTTCTCACGCCTGCTGGCCGCCACCCGCGTTTCGCTGGGGGCGGTGATGGCTTGTCTGCTGCTGGTGCTGCTGATCGGTCTGGCGGTCGGCGGCAGCGCCGGGCTGCTGGGCGGCCGTGCCGACCGCGGCCTGATGCGCCTCGCCGAACTGTTTATGACCTTTCCGACCTCGATCCTGTCTTTCTTTATGGTGGGGGTGCTGGGTACCGGGTTGACCAACGTGATCCTCGCCATTGCGCTGTCGCACTGGGCCTGGTATGCCAGAATGGTGCGTAACCTGGTGGTTTCCCTGCGCCAGCGCGAATTTATCCTCGCCGCCCGACTGAGCGGCGCCAGCCAGTGGCGGCTGTTCAGCGACCATCTGGCCGGGGCGGTGATCCCCTCGCTGCTGGTGCTCGCCTCGCTGGATATCGGCCATATGATGCTTCACGTGGCCGGCATGTCGTTCCTCGGTCTCGGCGTCAGCGCGCCGACGGCGGAATGGGGGGTAATGATCAACGACGCCCGACAGTATATCTGGACCCAGCCGCTGCAAATGGTCTGGCCGGGGCTGGCGCTGTTCATCAGCGTGATGGCTTTTAACCTGCTGGGCGACGCGCTGCGCGATCGTCTCGATCCCCACCTGATCGCGGAGCATAGCCACTGATGCCGCAGAAGATCCAACTGGAACAGATCTCGCTTGCCGCTGACCGACCGCTGGTCAGCGACGTTTCCTTCACCCTGCGCCGCGGGCAGGTGCTGGCGCTGCTCGGCAGCAGTGGCTGCGGAAAATCGCTGACCTGCGCCGCCGCGCTGGGCATGTTGCCGCCTGGCGTCAGGCAAACCGCCGGCCGGGTGCTGCTCGACGGCATTCCGGTGCACGGCGAACAACTGCGCGGCTCGACTATTGCCACCATCATGCAAAACCCACGCAGCGCCTTTAATCCACTGCAGACCATGGCCGCGCACGCCCGGGAAACCTGCCGGGCAGCGGGTCGTGAAACAAATGACGCCGTGCTGCTGGCAGCGATGGAGGAGGTCGGTCTGGACAATCCGCGGGCGTTGCTGAAGCGCTACCCCTTTGAGATGAGCGGCGGCATGCTGCAGCGGATGATGGTCGCTCTCGCCCTGCTCAGCCGCGCGCCCTTTATCATCGCCGACGAGCCGACGACCGATCTCGATGCCATCGCCCAGGCGCGCATTCTCGATCTGCTGGCGGATATCGTCGCCAGGCGCGGTCTGGGGCTGCTGCTGGTGACGCATGATATGGGCGTCGTGGCGCGGCTGGCGCATCACGTGACGGTCATGGAGAACGGTCGCCTCGTTGAACACTGCGATGTGAATACGCTATTCAGTGCCCCGCGGCACCCGCTCAGCCAGCGCCTGCTGGCCGCGCATCTGGCGCTGTACGGGCTGGAGAAAACACCATGAATTTACTCAGCGCTACCGGGGTGAGTCACGATTATCCCCACCACGGCAGGGTCCTGCACGAGATCCAACTCGCCATCGCTCCCGGCGAAACGGTGGCCCTGCTCGGACGCAGCGGCTGTGGGAAAAGCACCCTGGCGCGGATGCTGGTGGGTCTGGAAACGCCGCAGCACGGCGATATTGCCTGGCGCGGCACGCCGCTGCCCGCCCTGAAGGGCGAGGCCGTCAGCGCCTTCCGTCGTGACATTCAGCTGGTGTTTCAGGATGCCTTTAGCGCGGTGAATCCGCGCAAAACGGTGCGCGAGATCGTCAGCGAGCCGCTACGCCATCTGTTACGCTTGTCGCGTGAGGCGCGTGCGCGGCGGGTGGAAGAGATGCTGCTGGCCGTCGACCTCGCGCCGTCGCTGCTCGATAAGCGCCCGGCGCAGCTCAGCGGCGGACAACTGCAGCGCGTCTGCCTGGCACGCGCCCTGGCGGTGCGGCCGCAGCTGTTGATCCTGGATGAAGCGGTTTCGAATCTTGATCTGCTGCTGCAGGCGGAAATTATCGCCCTGCTGAAGCGCCTGCAGGCGCAGTTTGACACCGCCTGCCTGTTTATCACCCACGACCTGCGGCTGGTCGAGCGCTTTTGCCAGCGAGTGCTGGTGATGGAGCACGGGCGCATCGTCGAAACCGCGACGGTCAGCTTACCGCTGCGCCTGCACTCCCCTGCCGGTCAGGCGCTGCAGCGCGCGGTGCTGCCACCTTTTCCTGCCACTCTGCTAAACGAGGCCATGCCATGCAGCGCGTAACCCTGACCCTTGATGATGATCTGCTGGCCGCCCTCGATGCGCTCAGCGCCCGCCGTGGCTACCACAATCGCTCGGAGGCGGTACGCGATATTCTGCGCGACGCCCTCAACCAGGATCCTGCGTCGCCGGAATCACGGCGCGGATATGCCGTCCTGTCGTATGTGTATGAACATGAGAAACGCGAACTGGCGAGCCGGCTGGTGGCCACCCAGCATCATCATCACGATCTCTCCGTCGCCACGCTGCATGTACATATCAGTCATGACGACTGCCTGGAGATTGCGGTGCTGAAAGGAGACATGGCCGAAGTACAGCATTTTGCCGACGACGTGATTGCCCAGCGCGGCGTGCGCCATGGGCATTTGCAGTGTTTAGCGGATGAAAATTAAAACGATGGCGAGCTGCTGCAGACTGTTTTAAGCCTGTTTGAGACGTTCATTGAGCGTCTCGAGGATCCAGGTATTTACGGAAACCTGTTCCTCCGCAGCGGCGGAGCTAAGACGCTCACCAAATGACTCAGGATAGCGCAGCGTGAAGGTTTTCAGCTTTTCCGGGTGAGCATAAGGCTCAATCCCCGCTTCATGACAATCTGCGAGATATTCCTGTAATGATATCTCGCCCTCCTGTTGTAACCCTTGAATGCTATCGGAAACAAAATCGCAATATCCTGATAATCCCAGGAACTTACCACGGAATGCATTGAGCTCAGGCACGTAATTGATAACGGCAGGCTGGCCGGCAATCTCCATTGAGTTTGGCGTTTTAGGTTTGATCATGGTTTTACCCCTATAGTGATTAACCAATCGCGCACGCTCTCCACGGCGCCTTTGTCGGTATCCGGCGAAGGGTGAGGCCTGTGAAAGCTGGCAATGCTGTGGTTCAACAAAAATTTACAGCGCGAGCCGCGTCCTTCTTTAATCTCCCCGCCCAACGCTTTAATTAGCGATTCAATGTCGGCCCATTTAATGCCCTGTGGGACAGGGATTTTAAACAGTTGCTCCAGCGTGTGGCGCTGTTTATTACGTAAAGATAAAACCTGCTGGTCCATCGCCCTGCCCCATGACTTCATCCATTGAAGTCAAGCTAATGATAGCACAAGATGAAGTCAAGCCGTATCCTGATGAACTTTGTTTATCAACAGTTGATAAACCACATAAACTATACGCTTTGTTAATTATCCCTCTTCGCCAATAATGGCGCCTCATTTAACGATCTCGTTATGGCGAGGCTCCTGCATAAATACAAGTTACCGCCCTGTTGGTATCGAGAGAGACCACTCAGGGAAATACAGGCTTCCATCGAATCAAGGTGTTGCCAAGGTAACTTCTGGCGGTCATGACCGTTCAGATACGTTATGCAGTGCTAAAACCAGGACGTAGGGATCTGCCTGCGCTAACCCTGTCTTGTTCGCCCCTATGAGTGATTTTTTATAGGGATTTTAATCATGTCTTCCATTCAACTCTGCGCCGCCCATCAGGCGACCTCTGGCTTCGACGGCGATGCGATCGCCCAGTACATGCGTACCGATTTTATTACGCTGCAGGAACATCTCAGCGTCCATGAGGCGCGCGAACACTTTATCTCCCAGCTGGACAGCGATGATATTCCCGGCCAGGTGTTTGTCGTCGCCGGCAGGAAACTGCGCGGCAGCCTGTCGGTCAAAAAGCTCCTGCAGGAAGGGGATGTCGGGCAGTCTATCCGCTACCTGATGGACAGCTGCCTGTTTCGCGTCAAACCTGACGACGAGCGCCCGCAGGTGATTGCCGAGCTCAGCGAGCGCGGCCTCGACCTGGTACCGGTTGTCGATAAAGGCGAGCTGGTCGGCTGCCTGATGGAAAAGGAGATCGCCCATCTGCTGGAGGATGACGTCACCGAAGACGCCCAGCTGCAGGGGGCGACGCTACCGCTGGAAAAACCGTATCTGGAAATCAGTCCGTGGACGCTGTGGAAGAAGCGCTCGGTGTGGCTGCTGCTGCTGTTCGTGGCCGAAGCCTATACCAGCAGCGTGCTGCAGCATTTCGAAGAGGCGCTGGAATCGGCCATCGCGCTGGCCTTCTTTATACCACTCTTGATCGGCACTGGCGGCAACAGCGGAACGCAAATCACCTCGACGCTGGTACGCTCGATGGCACTGGGGGAAGTGCGGCTGCGCGATATGGGGCGGGTGATCCGCAAAGAGGTGTCGACCTCGTTTCTGATTGCCGTGACCCTGGGGCTGGCGGGCTGCCTGCGCGCCTGGATGATGGGGATAGGCATGGAAATCACGCTGATCGTCAGCCTGACGCTGGTATGTATTACCCTGTGGAGCGCGATTGTCTCGTCGATCATTCCGATGGTGCTTAAGCGGATCGGCATCGACCCGGCGGTGGTTTCCGCGCCGTTTATCGCTACGCTGATTGATGGCACCGGGCTGATTATCTATTTCAAAATCGCCCAGTATTTTCTTGGGTTGAACTGATCAAGTAGGCCCGGGCGCCAGAGTGCCCGGGCACGTTAATTAGGCTTCCACCAGCGCCTGCGCGCAGGCCCAGGCGCTTGACCACGCCCACTGGAAGTTATACCCCCCGAGCCAGCCGGTGACGTCCATCACTTCGCCGATAAAGTAGAGACCCGGCGCCTTACGCGCCTCCATGGTACGTGATGAGAGTTCGTTAGTGTCGACGCCGCCGAGCGTCACTTCCGCCGTCCGATAGCCTTCGGTGCCGTTCGGCTGCACGCGCCAGGCGGTTAACGTCTCCACCAGCGACTGCTGATCGCGAACGTTCAGTTGCTTCAGTGTCACATCAGGTATCTGCCCAAGCTGCTGTAAACATTCGACCAGCCGCTTCGGCAGCTGCATCGCCAGGGTGTTCTTCAGACTTTGGTTGGGATGCGCGCTGCGCTGCTCGTTCAGGAATTCGTCAAGATGACAGTCCGGCAGCAGATTGACGGTGACGAACTCGCCGGGCTGCCAGTAGCTGGAAATCTGCAGCACCGCCGGCCCGGAAAGGCCGCGATGGGTAAACAGCAGATTTTCGCGGAACAGGGTGCCATCCTCGGCGGTAATGGTAGAAGGCACTGAGACGCCGGAGAGCACCTGCAGCTGCTCGAGCAGCGGCTTATGCAGGGTAAACGGCACCAGCCCGGCGCGGGTCGGCAGCACCTTCAGGCCGAACTGCTCGGCCACCTTGTAGCCAAACGGCGAGGCGCCGAGCCCCGGCATCGACAGACCGCCGGAGGCAATCACCAGCTTTTTGGTCATCAGCGTTTCGCCGTTCACCTGTAGCCGGTAGCCTTGTTCATCTCGCTCGACGCTGAGGATTTCGCTGCGCAGGCGGATCTGCACGTCGCCCTTTTCGCATTCCGCGAGCAGCAGATTGACGATCTGCTCCGCCGAATCATCGCAAAACAGCTGGCCGAGGGTCTTCTCATGCCAGGCGATGCCATATTTGCCGACCAGCTCGATAAAATCCCACTGGGTATAGCGCGCCAGCGCAGATTTGCAAAAATGCGGGTTTTGGCTCAAATAGGCCGCCGGCTCAACATACATGTTGGTAAAGTTGCAGCGGCCGCCGCCGGACATCAGAATTTTTCGTCCCGGCTTTTTGCCATTATCGAGCAGCAGGACGCGGCAGCCCAACTGCCCTGCCTGCGCTGCACAAAACATTCCCGCCGCACCGGCGCCGATCACAATGGCATCAAACCTTTCCACTCAACTTTCCTCATTCCCCAATTGTCGGGAATTGTAAATATTTCACTCTGGTCGCACCAGCACGATAAAAACAGCATTCAGTTACGTCTTTGAAAGATATAGGATTACTCTCAACCGGGTAGAAACCAGACAGGAAGAAAATCAAAAAAAGTCTATATTTCACTTTGCCCGCGCCGCTAAAGTCACTGATAATGCGCCGCGTTCATGTCCTCAAAATGGCGTAACGTCCTATGCTACATTTATTTGCCGGTCTGGATTTACATACCGGACTATTATTATTGCTTGCTTTAGCTTTTGTACTGTTTTACGAAGCGATTAACGGTTTCCATGATACCGCAAACGCGGTGGCTACGGTTATCTACACTCGCGCAATGCGGTCGCAGCTCGCTGTGGCGATGGCGGCGCTCTTCAACTTTTTCGGCGTTCTGCTGGGCGGTCTCAGCGTAGCCTATGCCATTGTGCATATGCTGCCGACCGATCTGCTGCTTAACATGGGTTCCGCGCATGGCCTCGCCATGGTGTTCTCAATGCTGCTGGCGGCGATCATCTGGAACCTCGGCACCTGGTATTTCGGCCTCCCGGCCTCCAGTTCTCACACCCTGATTGGCGCCATCATCGGTATTGGTTTAACCAATGCGCTGATGACCGGTACTTCAGTGGTTGATGCGCTGAATATCCCGAAAGTGATTGGTATTTTTGCTTCGCTTATCATCTCGCCGATCGTCGGTCTGGTGATTGCGGGCGGCCTGATTTTCATTCTCCGTCGCTACTGGAGCGGTACCAAGAAACGCGCGCGTATTCACCTGACCCCCGCAGAGCGTGAAAAGAAAGACGGTAAGAAAAAACCGCCGTTCTGGACCCGTATCGCCCTGATCCTGTCCGCTATCGGCGTGTCGTTCTCCCATGGCGCCAACGATGGGCAGAAAGGCATTGGTCTGGTGATGCTGGTGCTGATTGGCGTCGCCCCGGCGGGCTTCGTGGTGAATATGAACGCCTCCGGTTACGAAATCACCCGTACCCGCGATGCGGTCAACAACGTGGAAACCTTCTTCCAGCAGCGCCCTGACCTGCTGAAGAAAGCCACCGGCGTTGACCAGTTGGTTCCGTCTCCGGATACCAATACCGCGGCCAACGGTGAGTTTCATTGCCATCCAGCAAATACCATCAACGCGCTTGACCGCGTGAAGACTATGCTGACCGGCGTTGAAACCTACGATTCACTGTCACCGGATCAGCGCGGTCAGCTGCGTCGCATTATGCTCTGCATCTCCGACACCACCGATAAAGTGGCGAAGCTGCCGGACGTCAGCAATGACGACCAGCGTCTGCTGAAGAAACTGAAAACCGATATGCTGAGCACCATCGAGTACGCGCCAATCTGGATTATTATGGCGGTCGCGCTGGCGTTAGGTATCGGCACCATGATCGGCTGGCGCCGCGTGGCGACCACTATCGGTGAGAAAATTGGTAAGAAGGGCATGACCTACGCACAAGGTATGTCGGCTCAGATGACCGCGGCGGTTTCTATCGGCCTGGCGAGCTACACCGGGATGCCGGTTTCCACCACCCACGTGCTCTCCTCCTCGGTGGCGGGGACAATGCTGGTGGATGGCGGTGGTCTGCAGAAAAAGACCGTAACCAGCATCCTGATGGCCTGGGTGTTGACCCTTCCGGCAGCCATTATCCTTTCAGGTGTCCTTTACTGGCTCTCCCTGAAACTGATTTAAACGGCATTCGATCAAAACGGGTCAGCTTGCTGGCCCGTTTTTTTTATCCCGAAGATGTCGTTAGTGCCAGATTATCAGCGCAATCATACTCACCAGCACCAGGCCGCACAGCGCGCTGGTCAGGATAAACTGCCGGCGAACACGTTCACAGCGACGAATAAATTCATCATCGTGATGGTCACGGTAACGCTGGGCATAGATATACCAGACCAGCCGCATTTGTTTACTGGGCTGCCCATGCGAGGTAAAAAAACCACCGCCATCAACATACTGATAGAGCAAGGGATCGCAACCACGTAGCACCACCAATAATGCACGCAACGATGAGAAGTAGCGTGCCATATTCACCACACAAACGACACACAGGGCCCAAAACAGCGCAATAGTGCTGATCATACCTCCTCCCCGGCGACCCGCCCACGGAGAAATCCTCCGCGGCTACCGCTCCCCAAATAACCCACGACGATACCGTAAAGAGTGCGATTCCGATCACATTTATTTTTCCGACCGGCTCATTAAATAGTGTAGGAGATCCATTAATTTTTTTACCACAAGGTTATTCGTTATCAATACGTAAGACGGATAAATTTGTTTAACTTTTAGGTGAACCCAGTGCATTGACGGAGTGCGGGGGGCGCTATAAGGTAGGAAATATCTTCTACAATGAAGTCCTTAAAGGCTACCCTCCCGCGAATGTAGCACGCAGGACGCGGGCGAAACGGCAGCGCCATCTGCCAGGTCCAATGGTCATCGACAAACTTATGGAAGGAGTAACACTATGGCTTACAAACATATTCTTATTGCAGTAGACCTGTCCCCGGAGAGTAAAGTACTGGTTGAAAAAGCCGTTTCTATGGCCCGCCCGTATAACGCGAAAGTGTCCCTGATCCACGTGGATGTGAATTACTCCGACCTCTACACCGGGCTGATTGACGTTAACCTCGGCGACATGCAAAAACGCATCTCCGAAGAGACCCATCACGCGCTGACCGAGCTCTCGACCAACGCGGGCTACCCGATCACCGAGACCCTGAGCGGCAGCGGCGACCTGGGTCAGGTGCTGGTCGATGCGATCAAAAAATATGATATGGATCTGGTGGTCTGCGGCCACCATCAGGACTTCTGGAGCAAGCTGATGTCCTCTGCCCGCCAGTTGATCAACACCGTCCATGTCGACATGCTGATCGTTCCGCTGCGCGACGAAGAAGACGAATAACCTTCGCTTTTTCCACACCCAAGACGCCCGCCGATGCGGGCGTTTTTTATTTCAGTCCGCCGCCGCCCACAACAGAGCTTCAATCCATAAACAAGCCATTCAATTAGTGTGATCAACCAGTTATTCGCCAAAACATCTATATAATAATCTATTCATTAAGCCAATAACCGCAGCATGGCGAGTTATCAGACATTTTCAGCGCGTTCTGGCATACGCGTTCATACTTTTTGGGAAAGTAAAACAAGGCGAAGGAATATGAATACAACTGCACCTACGGGCTTGCTGCAGCAACCTCGTCCGTTCTTCATGATCTTCTTTGTGGAGCTCTGGGAACGTTTTGGCTATTACGGCGTTCAGGGGATCCTGGCGGTCTTCTTTGTCAAACAGCTGGGCTTCTCTCAGGAACAGGCCTTTATCACCTTCGGCGCCTTCGCGGCGCTGGTTTACGGGCTGATCTCCATTGGCGGCTACGTGGGCGACCATCTGCTGGGGACCAAACGCACGCTGGTGCTCGGCGCGATTGTGCTGGCGATCGGCTACTTTATGACCGGGATGTCGCTGCTGAAACCGCAGCTGATCTTTATCGCCCTCGGCACCATCGCCGTCGGCAACGGCTTGTTTAAAGCCAACCCGGCGAGCCTGTTGTCAAAATGCTATCCACCGAAGGACGCCCGTCTCGACGGGGCGTTTACCCTGTTTTATATGTCGATAAACATCGGTTCACTGCTGTCGCTCTCGCTGGCGCCGGTGATCGCGGAAAAGTTTGGCTATGCCGTGACCTACAACCTGTGCGGCGCGGGACTGATTATCGCGCTGCTGGTCTACGTCGCCTGCCGCGGGATGGTGAAAGATATCGGCTCCGAGCCGGATCACCGTCCCCTCAGCCTGCGCAATCTGGCGCTGGTGCTGGCCGGTACCGTAGTGATGATTTTTCTCTGCGCCTGGCTGATGCATAACGTGATGGTCGCCAACCTGGTGCTGATTGTCCTGTCGGTCGTGGTCATTGCGTTCTTTTTCCGCGAAGCGTTTCGCCTCGATAAAACCGGGCGCAACAAAATGTTCGTCGCCTTTATCCTGATGATCGAGGCGGTGTTGTTCTACATTCTGTATGCCCAGATGCCGACCTCGCTGAACTTCTTCGCCATCAACAACGTCCATCATGAGATCCTGGGCTTTACCATCAACCCCGTCAGCTTCCAGGCGCTCAATCCCTTCTGGGTGGTGGTTGCAAGTCCGGTGCTGGCGGCGATCTACACCCATCTCGGTCACAAAGGGAAAGACCTGACCATGCCGGTGAAGTTTACCCTCGGGATGTTGCTCTGCGCGCTGGGCTTCCTGACCGCCGCGGCCGCCGGGATGTGGTTCGCCGACGCCCAGGGATTAACCTCGCCGTGGTTTATTGTGCTGGTCTATCTGTTCCAGAGCCTGGGCGAACTGCTGATCAGCGCCCTGGGGCTGGCGATGGTTGCCGCACTGGTGCCGCAGCATCTGATGGGCTTTATTCTGGGGATGTGGTTTCTGACCCAGGCCGCCGCGTTCCTGCTGGGCGGCTATGTGGCGACCTTTACCGCGGTGCCGGAAAACATCACCGACCCGCTGCAGACGCTGCCGGTCTATACCGATGTGTTCAGTAAAATTGGCCTCGTGACGCTGGCGGTCACGGTGGTGATGGCGCTGATGGTGCCGTGGTTGAACCGGATGATTAATACCCCGGCTGGCGCCGAGTAACCGCTTAGGATGGCCGATCCGCACTGGCGCCGTTTGTTCAGATATTGCGGTTCCCGGCTTGCGCTACGCTGAGCCGGGCGACAATTCGGTAGCCCGGATAAGGCGCATTGCGCCGCTATCCGGGAGATACCACCACGGCGTAATATTACTCCGGCGTACCGGTGTAAATATCAAACCGATGCCCTTTGGTCACTACCGCGTTCGGCGTGGCGACCTCCGCCAGCGGCGGCGCATAATCCGGGCGCTTTACCACCACCCGTTTGGTCGCCAGCTGGCGCGCCGGGGCCAACAGGCCATCGGCGTCTAAATCGGGCCCCACCAGCGACTGAAAGACGCGCATCTCTTTCTTCACCAGCGCGCTTTTCTGCTTATGCGGGAACATCGGATCGAGGTACACCACCTGCGGACGCGGGGTAATATCGGTCAGTGCATTGAGGCTGGAGGCGTGGATCAGCTGCAAGCGCTCCTGCAGCCAACCGCCAATTTCCGCATCGGCATAGCCGCGCGTCAGGCCATCGTCGAGCAGTGCGGCGACCACCGGATTACGCTCCAGCATTCGCACGCGGCAACCGACCGACGCCAGCACGAAGGCATCGCGTCCCAGCCCGGCGGTGGCGTCGACGACATCCGGCAGGTAATCGCCTTTAATGCCCACCGCTTTGGCGACCGCTTCACCGCGGCCGCCGCCAAACTTGCGCCGGTGGGCCATCGCCCCGCCGACAAAGTCGACGAAGATGCCGCCAAGTTTGGGCTCATCGCGCTTACGCAGCTCCAGATGCTCCGTCGTCAGCACCAGCGCCATCAGGTTATCGTCATCCTGCTCCAGCCCCCAGCGGGCGGCTAAAACAGATAAGGCGCCGTCTCCGGCGCCTGTTTCATCAATTAAGCAGATCTTCACCGCAGACTTAACCCTTGATCCCGTAGTGCTCCAGCATCGCGTCCAGCTGCGGCTCACGCCCGCGGAAGCGTTTGAACAGCACCATCGGCTCTTCGGAACCGCCACGGCTCAGGATATTGTCGAGGAACGACTGACCGGTTTCGCGGTTGAAAATCCCCTCTTCTTCGAAGCGTGAGAAGGCGTCCGCCGCCAGCACGTCGGCCCACAGGTAGCTGTAGTAGCCCGCCGCGTAGCCGCCCGCGAAGATGTGGCTGAAGGCGTGCGGGAAGCGGCCCCAGGTTGGGCCCGGCACCACAGCGACCTGCTTTTTAATCTCGGCCAGAGTCTCAAGAATTTTCGCCCCCTGCTCCGGCTTGTACTCCGCGTGCAGGCGGAAATCGAACAGGCCGAACTCCAGCTGGCGCAGAATAAACATCGCCGCCTGGTAGTTTTTCGCCGCCAGCATTTTCTCCAGCAGCTCCTGCGGCAGCGGTTCACCGGTTTCATAATGGCCGGAGATGAACGCCAGCGCTTCCGGCTCCCAACACCAGTTTTCCATAAACTGGCTCGGCAGCTCGACGGCATCCCATGGCACCCCGCTGATGCCGGAAACGCCGGCGGTATCAATGCGGGTCAGCATGTGGTGCAGACCATGGCCAAACTCGTGGAACAGGGTGATCACTTCATCGTGGGTGAACAGCGCCGGTTTGCCGTTGACCGGGCGGTTGAAGTTACAGGTCAGGTAAGCGACCGGTTTCTGCAGGGAACCATCCAGTTTACGCATCTGGCCGACGCAATCGTCCATCCACGCCCCGCCGCGCTTATGTTCACGGGCATACAGGTCAAGATAGAAGCTGCCGCGCAGCTCGTTATTTTCGTCATACAGCTCGAAGAAACGCACTTCCGGATGCCACACATCGACATCGGTACGCTCTTTGGCAGTAATGCCGTAAATGCGCTTAACCACTTCGAACAGGCCGTTAACGGCTTTGTTTTCCGGGAAATAGGGGCGCAGCTGCTCATCGCTGATGCTGTAGAGATGCTGTTTCTGTTTTTCGCTGTAGTAGGCGATGTCCCACGGCTGCAGTTCATCAACGCCAAACTCGGCTTTGGCGAAGGCGCGCAGCTGGGCCAGCTCTTTTTCGCCCTGCGGACGGGCGCGTTTGGCCAGGTCGGTGAGGAAGTCGAGCACCTGCTGGGGATCCTCCGCCATTTTGGTGGCGAGGGATTTAAACGCATAGCTGTCAAAGCCCAGCAGTTGCGCCAGCTCGTGGCGCAGGGCGAGGATCTCCGCCATCACCGGGCTGTTATCCCATTTCCCGGCGTTCGGGCCCTGATCGGAGGCACGCGTGGAGTAGGCACGGTACATCTCTTCGCGCAGCGCCTGGTTGTCGCAGTAGGTCATCACCGGGAGGTAGCTCGGGATATCCAGGGTCAGCAGATACCCTTCCTGCTCTTTCGCCTGGGCCTGAGCCTGAGCGGCGGCCAGCGCGCTTTCCGGCATGCCGGCCAGATCGGCGACGTCGGTCACCAGCTTGTTCCAGCCCATGGTGGCGTCGAGGACGTTGTTACTGTACTGGTTGCCCAGCTCAGAGAGGCGCGCGGCGATTTCACCGTAGCGTTTCTGCGCCTCCGGCGGCAGGCCAATACCGGATAATTCAAAATCGCGCAGCGCGTTGTCGACCGCTTTTTTCTGCGCGGTATTCAGCGTGGCGTAGTTATCGCCATCGCGCAGGTCGCGGTAGGCTTTATACAGGCCTTCGTGCTGACCGACCCAGGTGCTGTACTCGGAGAGCAGCGGCAGGGTCTGTTCGTAAGCTTCACGCAGTTCCGGGCTGTTTTTTACCGAATTCAGATGGCTGACTGGCGAGAAGATGCGTCCCAGCACATCGTCCACTTCCGCCAGCGGCTGGCAAAGATTTTCCCAGCTATACGGCGCGCCGTGCGCCACCGCGCTTTCCACCGCGGCCCGGCAATCATCCAGCGCTTTGGTGACCGCAGGGACCACGTGTTCCGGTTTGATCGCAGAAAAAGGCGGCAGGGAAAAAGGCGTCAGTAATGGATTGGTCATATGCGCTGTCCTGTTGAAAAGGGTGAATGAAGCGCGCGTCCGGCGCTTATGCATGAGATCTAGAATGGGGGATAGTTGGGGGAATTTCAATGACGGGCGGTGCGTCATCCTGGGTATTGCTGCGATAAGTCCGCCCGTTGCGGGAAAAGGCCGACACGCGGTGCAGCGTGCCGGAAACCGCATTAATGCCTTTTTTGCGCCATCTCCCAGGCCGCCGACAGATTCAACCGCTGCCAGAATTGTTGTTCGGGGGTGGCGCCGGAAAGGGGGTAACCCGCCGGCAGCGCGGTGTTGACCATCAACGCCCGACGCTGGGCCGCTGACAGCTGCGGCAGGGCAGCCTCCAGTAACACTTCCGCCCCCTCAGGCACCTGCAGACGCGGCTGCGGCCCCTTCTGCTGCGGCAGATCGTAGGTCATGGTGAAACGAGAGAAATCACGCATCGCCGGATCGCGCCAGGGATCGTCTTTCACGCTGCTCTTCGCGCACTCAGCAAGCGATGTGCCGCAGGCTTTCGCCAGCGCGGCGCGCAGCTGATCGCGGGCTTCGTTAAATAATACCCGGTAGTGCGGATCGTTAAGATAGTGGGCTACGTTGCGCTCAGCCACCATCCGCGAGCCGATCACGTCCAGCGGATAGTGGACGCCCAGCACGATGCGCGAGTAGCCATAGCGGGCGCCGCGCGCCACCAGCGCGTCGTAGCGCTCCGGGATCATCGCCGCCAGCAGCAGCGCATCGGTATAGCCGGTGTTGGTGTGGCCGCTGGGGAACGAGCCGCCGTCGGCGGTATAGGGCTGGTTATCCTTCACCACCACGTCGTCCGGCACCAGGTGAATGGTGTTGCCCTGAACCAGAAACGGCCGCGGATTGTTGAAGTGCTTTTTCGCCTCGCCGGTGCTGACTTCCGAGGCTTTGATCAATGCTGCCGCTTTCCCCAGCGCGCCCTGGTCATAGGCGGTCAGAAACGCTTTGCCCAGCCGCGGCCCCAGCGCATCGCTGAGGAAGTAGAGGTAGCTAATCCCTTCCGCATCGGCCAGCGCCTGACGGCGTGTCGTCTGCACGGCATCGCGATTGATGCTAGTCACCGTCGCCAGATTCTGCTTCACGACGGTCTCCGGCAGGGTGCTGAACGCCGACAACAGCGCAATACCCGCCTGCTGGTTGGCCCGGGTCTGGAAGTCATAGCCGCTGGCCTTCAGCCAGGCGGTATCGGCCTGAGTTTTGTTTTGTTTCGTGTGCGCCAGCCGATCGCGGGTCAGCGTGGCGGCATCCCCCTGCAGAGCATGACGTAGCTGCGTCAGCGCCTGTTGCTCAAGATCGTCATACGCCTGGCTGGAGGCCGCCGGCGTCACGCTATTGGCGAGGGCCGCCGCCCTGTCCAGCGGGATGTCTTTGGCCAGAACCGGTTGCGCCAGCAGCAGCGCGACGGCCAGCAGTGAGAGTTGCCTTTTCATTATTTTTCCTTTTATTCAAATAATTACCTTGCCTGTACCCGACGCTAGCGCGGCCGTTTGACGTTTTTATGACAGCGTTATGTTTTGCAACGCTTTTGGCACAAATGAAACAGCACGGCGGCGCAGCGGTAATCTCGGCCGATCTGCGGTAAACTATCGGTTAACTTGTTTACTTCCCGGAATCTCTGTATCCATGCTCAGTTATCGCCACAGCTTTCACGCAGGCAACCACGCCGACGTCCTCAAACACACTGTTCAGAGCCTGATCATCGAAGCGCTGAAAGAGAAAGAAAAACCGTTTCTCTACCTGGACACCCACGCTGGCGCGGGCCGCTATCAGCTGAGCGGCGAGCACGCCGAGCGTACCGGCGAGTATCTCGAAGGCATCGCCCGCATCTGGCAGCAGGACGACCTGCCGGCAGAGCTGGAGCCGTATATTTCCGTGGTCGAACACTTCAACCGTAATGGCCAGCTGCGCTACTACCCGGGCTCTCCGCTGATCGCCCGCCAGCTGCTGCGCGAGCAGGACAGCCTGCAGATGACCGAGCTGCACCCGAGCGACTTCCCGCTGCTGCGCGCCGAGTTCCAGAAAGACAGCCGCGCGCGCGTCGATAAAGCCGATGGCTACCAGCAGCTGAAAGCCAAACTGCCGCCGGTTTCACGCCGTGGTCTGATTCTGATCGACCCGCCGTATGAAATTAAAACCGACTATCAGGCGGTGGTGACCGGGATCCACGAAGGCTACAAACGCTTCGCCACCGGCACCTACGCCCTGTGGTATCCGGTAGTGCTGCGCGCACAGATCAAACGCATGATCAAAGAGTTAGAAGCCACCGGCATTCGCAAAATTCTGCAAATCGAGCTGGCGGTGCGTCCGGACAGCGACCAGCGCGGCATGACCGCCTCCGGGATGATCGTCATCAACCCGCCGTGGAAGCTGGAGCAGCAGATGAACAATGTGCTGCCGTGGCTGCACAGCAAGCTGGTTCCGGCCGGCACCGGCCACGCCACCGTCAGTTGGATCGTACCGGAGTAATCGCAACCATCGGTGGAACCTTTTAAGCCTCGCGCTACAATCGCGGCAATCAACGATTAAGGACATATGGGCATGAGCAAACATTATGATTACCTCGCCATCGGCGGCGGTAGCGGCGGTATCGCCTCGATTAACCGCGCGGCCATGTACGGCCAGAAGTGCGCGCTGATTGAAGCCAAAGAACTGGGCGGCACCTGCGTCAACGTCGGCTGCGTGCCGAAAAAAGTAATGTGGCATGCGGCGCAGATCCGCGAAGCGATTCATCTTTACGGCCCGGACTACGGTTTCGATACCACCATCAACCATTTCGACTGGGAGAAGCTGGTCGCCAGCCGTAGCGCCTACATCGACCGCATCCATACCTCCTACGACAACGTACTGGGTAAGAACAACGTCGACGTCATCAAAGGCTTCGCGCGCTTTGTCGATGCCCACACCGTGGAAGTGAACGGCGAGACGATCACCGCTGACCATATCCTGATCGCCACCGGCGGCCGTCCAAGCCACCCGAATATTCCGGGCGTCGAATACGGTATTGATTCCGACGGTTTCTTTGAACTGCCGGCGCTGCCGAAGCGCGTGGCGGTAGTGGGCGCTGGCTATATCGCCGTTGAGCTGGCGGGGGTGATTAACGGCCTCGGCGCCGAAACCCACCTGTTCGTGCGTAAACACGCGCCGCTGCGCAGCTTCGATCCGCTGATCGTGGAGACGCTGGTGGAAGTGATGAACGCCGAAGGCCCGCAGCTGCATACCAACGCCATCCCGAAAGCGGTGGTGAAGAATGCCGACGGCAGCCTGACGCTGGAGCTGGAAGATGGCGGCAGCCAGACCATAGATTGCCTGATTTGGGCGATTGGCCGCGAACCGGCGACCGATAACTTCAATCTGGCGGCTACCGGCGTGAAAACCAACGATAAAGGCTACATCATCGTTGATAAATTCCAGAACACCAACGTGCCGGGCATCTACGCGGTGGGCGATAATACCGGCGCCGTCGAGCTGACTCCGGTAGCGGTTGCCGCAGGCCGTCGCCTCTCCGAGCGCCTGTTTAACAACAAGCCGGAAGAGCACCTGGACTACAGCAACATCCCGACCGTGGTCTTCAGCCACCCGCCTATCGGCACCGTCGGTTTAACCGAGCCGCAGGCGCGCGAGCAGTACGGCGACGACGCCGTGAAGGTCTACAAATCTTCTTTCACCGCGATGTACACCGCCGTCACCTCTCACCGCCAGCCGTGCCGCATGAAGCTGGTGTGCGTCGGCCCGGAAGAGAAGATTGTCGGGATCCACGGCATCGGCTTCGGGATGGATGAGATGCTGCAGGGCTTTGCGGTGGCCCTGAAGATGGGCGCCACCAAAAAAGACTTCGACAACACCGTCGCCATTCACCCGACAGCGGCAGAAGAGTTCGTCACCATGCGCTAAGACGCGGTCGCCGGATGATAAAAAGAAGCCCCAGGGGCTTCTTTTTTTATGCTCAGGCCACGCCGTTATTGCCATGGCGCATAAACGCCGGGCGCTGATTGAGCGCCATATACCAGCGCTCCACGGCCGGCATCTCCGGATGGGCAAAAGGGGTCATCTTCCAGCGATGCACCGACAGCCCCAGCACGATATCGGCGAGGGTGAAGCGCTCGCCGGCTATCCACGCCCCGGTACGCTGCAGTTGTGCTTCGACAATGCGCACGCACTGGGTCCAGGTGGCAATACTCTCTTTAATTGCCGCCGGATCCTGAAAGCGCGGATCTTTGCGCACCAGACCCATAAAGGCATGGCGCCAGGCAGTGTTAAACTCGGTCGCCTGCCAGTCCATCCAGTGCTCCACCTCGGCGGCGGGCTGTGGCTCGGTGGGCAGCAGATCCCAGCGCTCCGCTTTCCGCGCCAGATAGCGGCAGATACTGTTCGACTCCCAGAGCACAAAGTCGCCGTCCAGCAGCACCGGCACCAGGCTGTTAGGATTCAGGCGCTGAAACTCAGGCGTATCCAGAGGCTTAAATCCGCTGCCGTAATCCTCCTGCTGGTACGCCAGCCCGGCTTCCTCGCAGGTCCACAACACTTTCCGTACATTGATTGAAGAGCGTTTGCCCAGAATTGTTAGCATTGTCAGCGATTCCTCAGCCATAAAAGAGAGATCTTTCACTCTACTCTATTGTCAGCCTTGCCAGCCAGCAACAAGGCAGAGTAGTGGATAATGTGTATAGTTGATTCCAGCCTGTTTGCCGAAAAGGAACCCGACATGTTGACCCCTTTTACCGTTTTGATGCCCGCAAATATTCGTTTTGGCCGTGGCCAGGCCCTGAGCGCTGCCCCCTGGCTGGCGCAGCAGGGCGGCCCCATTCTGCTGGTGCATGGCGCCAGCCCGCAGCGGGCGGCGTTTCTGCTCCATCAGCTGGAGGCGCTGCAGCTGGAGGTCACGACGCTGGCGATAAGCCGCGAACCCTGGCTTATCGATATCGAGCAGGGCGTCCAGCTGGCGCGCGAGAAAGGCGTCCGGGCAGTGGTCAGCCTCGGCGGCGGCGCGGTGATTGACGCCGGTAAGGCGATTGCGGCGCTGGTGCCCGCCGCCGGCCCGCTGGTCGACTATCTGGAGGTGGTGGGAACGGGTCGTCAGCTGGAAGCCAGTCCGCTGCCGTTCGTGGCGATCCCGACCACCGCCGGGACGGGCGCGGAAGTCACCAAAAATGCGGTGATCAACGTCCCGGAACAACAGCGAAAAGTGAGCCTGCGCGACGACCGAATGCTGCCTGACCTGGCGATTGTCGACCCGGCGCTGACCGACAACGCGCCGCGGAGCATCACCCTGAGCTCCGGCCTCGATGCCCTGACCCAGGTGATCGAGCCCTGGCTCTGCAGCCGGGCCACTCCCTTCACCGATGCCCTCTGCCAGCAGGCGATCCCGCGGGGCATCCGCGCGCTAAAGATCCTGATGGAAAAAGAGTGTCCGGCCAGCCGCGACGAGATGGCATGGGTCAGCCTGTGCGGTGGACTGGCGCTGGCGAACGCCGGACTGGGGGTGATCCACGGCCTCGCCGGCCCGCTGGGCGGCCTGAGCCGCGCCTCGCACGGTGCCTTATGCGGCAGCCTGCTGCCGTTTGGCCTGGCGCTCAATGAGTCGCAGATAAGCGACCCTGCCCTGCGCCAGCGCTTCAACGACGTTCGCCGCTGGCTGGCCGACGGGCTGGACGTCCCTGTGGAACAGGTCTGGGACAGTCTGCGGGAATGGAGCCATCGCGCCGGTCTTGGCACCCTGCGCGACCTCGGCGTGGCGCGCGATGCGCTGGAACCGGCGGCGCTGGCCGCCAGCACCTCCTCATCGATGAAGGCCAACCCGGTCAGTCTGAGCAGCGAACAGCTGCTGGAGATGCTGGAGGCGGCGTGGGAGTGAGCGCGCCGGGATAAAATTTTGTTGCATAATGAATGCTCCGAATTTCATCTGTGCCCGAATAGATAACTTTTAGTTATTTATCAATTCGTTACTTTAAGATAACGGCTTTTCTTCTCGGCGGGAAAGCGTGATCTAACGCACAGTTTACTTCACACTCACCGAAGCGACTGTCTACGCTTAATAGACAAGGCCGGGTATGCCCGGCCCCGAACTCACGCTATCCGGAGGTCCGTATCGCTATGTTCAGCCAGAAATTACGCCACGTTGAAGACGACGAGTTACGGATCGACATCGATCCCTGCTACGAAGCCGATCCGTACGAATTAAAGCTGGATGAAATGATTGACGCTGAACCGGAGCCTGAGGTGATCGAGGGGCTTCCGGCGTCCGATGCCCTTACCCCGGCGGATCGCTATCTTGAGCTGTTTACCAACGTGCAGAAATCACGCATCTTTGCCGACAGCAAAACTTTCCCCGACTGCGCGCCGAAACACGATCCGCTGGACATCCTGCGGCACTACCGGAAGGTCAAACGTCAACCCGACTTCGACCTGCGCCAGTTCGTTGAAGACAACTTCTGGCTGCCGGAGAACCAGACCGACGTCTACACCTCCGATCCCAGCCTGACGCTGAAAGAGCACATCGATAAGCTGTGGCCGGTGCTGACCCGCGAGCCTCAGGATCATATCCCCTGGTCTTCACTGCTGGCGCTGCCGCAGGCCTATATTGTGCCCGGCGGTCGGTTTAGCGAAACCTATTACTGGGACTCTTATTTCACCATGCTGGGGCTGGCGGAGAGCGGCCGGGAAGATCTGCTGAGATGTATGGCCGATAACTTTGCCTGGCTGATTGAAACCTACGGCCACATTCCGAACGGCAACCGCACCTACTACCTCAGCCGTTCGCAGCCGCCGGTATTTGCCCTGATGGTCGAACTCTTTGAAGAGGACGGCGTGCGCGGCGCGAAGCGCTATCTGGACCATCTAAAGATGGAGCACGCCTTCTGGATGGACGGCGCCGAGTCGTTGATCCCGCACCAGGCGTATCGCCACGTGGTGCGCATGCCGGATGGCTCCCTGCTCAATCGCTACTGGGACGACCGGGACACGCCGCGGGATGAGTCCTGGCGCGAGGACGTGGAGACCGCCCGACACTCCGGGCGGCCCGCCAATGAAGTGTACCGCGACCTGCGGGCGGGCGCCGCGTCCGGCTGGGACTACTCCAGCCGCTGGCTGCGGGATATCACGCGGCTGGCCAGTATCCGCACGACGCAGTTTATCCCCATCGACCTGAACGCCTTCCTGTTCAAGCTGGAGACGACCATCGCCAACCTCTCCGGCCTGAAGGGCGATCGCGAGACGGAGGCGGCCTTCCGCCAGAAGGCTCAGGATCGGCGGGCGGCAGTCAACCGCTATCTGTGGGACGATGAGAACGGCTGTTTCCGCGATTATGACTGGCGCCGCGAACAGCTGGCGCTGTTTTCCGCCGCCAGCATCGTTACCCTTTACGTCGGCCTGGCGACTCACGAGCAGGCAGAACGCCTTGCCGATGCGGTGCGGGCCCGCCTGCTCACCCCCGGGGGGATCATGGCCACCGAATATGAAAGCGGTGAGCAGTGGGATAAACCTAACGGCTGGGCGCCGCTGCAGTGGATGGCGATCCAGGGATTTAAACATTACGGCCAGGATCCGCTGGGGGATGAGATTGCCTGGAGCTGGCTGCAGACGGTCAATCACTTTTACAAGCAGCATCACAAGCTGATTGAGAAATACCATATTGCCACCGGTGTCCCCCATGAGGGTGGCGGTGGGGAGTATCCCCTGCAGGATGGCTTTGGCTGGACCAACGGCGTGGTGCGCCGACTGATTGGCCTGTACGGTGAGCCAACCTAGTCGGGCTGTTCCCGGCGGCGTTCTCCTGCTATGTTCAGAGGATTCGCCCTGCCCGGAAGGACGCTTATGCCTGAACTCCTGACGCCGCGCCTGCGCTGCTCACCGCTGCAGCTGGATGACTGGTCGTTTTTTCTCGCCCTGCAGCAGGATCCGCAGGTCATGCTTTACGTCGCCGATCCCCGGCCGCAGGCGGCCATCCGCGAGGCGTTTGATTCGCGCCTGCCGCCGTGGGCGCCGGGGGACGAACACTGGCTGTGTTTGGTGGTGCGCGACAGGCTCACCCATGCCCCGCTCGGCCTGACCGGTTACCAACATCATCACCGCGACATTGCCGAGGTTGGCTTTCTCTTCGCTCCGTCGGCGCAGGGTCGGGGCTACGGCTACGAATCGCTGCGCGCGCTGTGCGACTACGCCTTTACCACCGGCGGCGTCCGCCGCCTGACCGCCAGCGTCACCGCCGGCAACGAGGCGTCTAAGCAGTTACTGCTCAAAGCCGGCTTCCGGCTGGAAGGGGAGCTGCGGGAAAACTACTGGCTGAACGGGCGCTGGCACAACGACTGGCTGTTCGGTCGGCTACGTGGGGAGGGCGATGCGCCGTAGCGCACCGCCGGTCACAGGCTGGGGGCAGTCAGGATCAGAGGAACATCCCGCCCGAGACTTCCACACGCTGCGCGTTCATCCACGCCAGCTCATCGCTGAGCAGGGCGGCGATGGCGTCGCCGATATCATCCGGCAGCCCAACCCGCCCCAGCGCGGTCTGGGCGGCGATATGCTGATTCACCTCGGCGTTATCGCGCACCACCCCGCCGCCAAAGTCGGTCTCGATGGCCCCCGGCGCGATGATATTCACCGAAATACCGCGCCCACCCAGCTCTTTCGCCTGATAGCGGGTCAGGACCTCCATCGCCCCCTTCATCGCGGCGTAAGCCGCATAGCCCGGCAGGGCAAAGCGCGCCAGGCCGCTGGAAACGTTGAGGATCCGCCCCCCGTCCTCCAGGAGAGGCAGCAGACGCTGGGTCAGGAAAAACGGTCCTTTGAACTGGATGTTCATCAGCTCGTCAAACTGCGCTTCGCTGGTCTCGGCGAAGGGCACGTTGAGGCCAATCCCGGCGTTGTTCAGTAAATAATCAAAGGTGGTGCGCCCCCACTTCTGCGCCAGCACCTGCACCACCTCGCTAGCGAAAGTGTCAAAACTTGAGGTATCCCCGACGTTCAGCGCTAATGCTGCCGCTTTGACCCCTTTTTGCTCTATTTCTGCTACCACGTCGAGGGCCGCCTGGCGGTTGCTGTGGTAAGTCAGAAGAATATCGGTTCCCTTCGCCGCCAGCTTCAACGCGGCGTTTTTACCCAGACCGCGGCTGCCGCCGGTCACTAAAGCGATACGTTGTGTCATCAGAAGACCCCTTTCAGGTTGCGTTGTGATTGTGTTCTAGCTTATTAACTGCCAGTGCAACAATAAATACGCTACATTACGTTTTACTGTTTCATCCATAACAACAATAGGCGATCGGCATGGATAAAATTCATGCAATGCAGTTATTCATTCGCGTAGCGGATCTGGAG
This sequence comes from Klebsiella sp. A-Nf5, assembly GCF_002810545.1. Taxonomy (NCBI): domain Bacteria; kingdom Pseudomonadati; phylum Pseudomonadota; class Gammaproteobacteria; order Enterobacterales; family Enterobacteriaceae; genus Klebsiella; species Klebsiella sp. A-Nf5. The sequence goes on from NZ_PIOG01000254.1 coordinate 63,304, forward strand.
AGTTTTTCCCGCGCCGCCGAGACCCTGGCGCTGCCGAAAGGCAGCGTCTCGCGGCAGATCCAGGCCCTGGAAAGCCATCTTGGCGTGCGGCTCCTGCACCGTACCACCCGCCGGGTTCAGCTCACCCAGGATGGGATGGTCTACTATGAACGGGCAAAGGATCTGCTGAGCAACCTCGATGAACTGGACGGTATGTTCCAGCACGATCCGGCGAGCATCAGCGGCCGGCTGCGGGTGGATATGCCGGTCGGCTTTGCTAAAAAACTGGTGATCCCCCATCTGCCGACTTTTTTACAGCAGTATCCGGGCATCGAACTGGAGCTGAGCAGCAGCGATCGGCTGGTGGACGTGATCCGCGAGGGGTTTGACTGCGTGGTGCGCGTCGGCGCGCTCAAAGACTCGGGGCTTATCGCCCGCCCACTGGGCAAACTGACGCAAATTAACTGCGCCAGCCCGGACTACCTTGCGCGATTTGGCTATCCGCAATCCCTTGAGGATCTGGCGGATCATGCCCTGATCCACTACGCCAGCACCCTCGGGGTCCGTCCCCCCGGCTTTGAGGTCATGCTCGACGGCGCGGTGCGCTGGGTAAAAACCGGCGGGATTTTGACGGTCAACAGCACGGAAACCTACCAGGCGGCCTGTATCGCCGGGCTGGGGATCATTCAGGTACCGCGTACCGGCGTGCGCGAGGCGTTACGCGCTGGCGACCTGATTGAGATCCTGCCCCAGTACCGCGCCGAGCCGCTGCCGGTCTCGCTTATCTACCCTCATCGGCGCAATCTCTCCCGCCGCGTGCACCTGTTTATGGAGTGGCTGGGCGGGTTGATGAAAGATTATGTCGATTGATCCCCGCGGATGGTGAACGGGTGGCGGGCAGATGGGTTCCTGCAAGATACGGCATTTAAGGTATACTTTTTGCTGAATCTCGCTGTAAAAAAGGAAGAAATCACGTATGACGCCGGAAAACGACGATCGACGCCCACCACAGGAACCGGACACACAGCCGGAGAAAAACAAAAGTACGCTCGAGGCCCTCAATGACACGGCCGTCGGGCAAAAAGCCAGCCAGGCGCTGAAGACCGTCACCGGAACGGCGGCCAGGGTACAACGCAACCCGGTTATTGCCCATCTGTTACGCGCCGCAGAACGTTTCAATGACCGACTGGGCAATCAGTTCGGCGCGGCCATCACCTACTTCTCGTTCCTGTCGATGATCCCGATCCTGATGGTCTCCTTTGCCGCCGCCGGCTTCGTGCTGGCCTGGCACCCGACCCTGCTGCAGGACATTTTCGACAAAATTCTGCAAAACGTCAGTGACCCAACGCTGGCGGCGACCTTGAAAAACACCATCAACACCGCGGTGCAACAGCGTACTGCCGTCGGTCTGGTCGGCCTGCTGGTCGCGCTCTATTCCGGTATTAACTGGATGGGCAATCTGCGGGAAGCGATCCGCGCCCAGTCGCGCGACGTCTGGGAACGCCGACCGCAGGACGAGGAGAAAATCTGGATAAAATACTTCCGCGATCTTATCTCGCTAATCGGTCTGCTGGTGGCGCTGATCATTACGCTGTCGATCACCTCTGTCGCCGGTTCCGCCCAGCAGTTGATTATCTCCGCGCTGTATCTCGACAACATTGAATGGCTGAAACCCGCCTGGCGGCTGATCGGCCTCGCCATCTCGATTTTTGCCAACTATCTGCTCTTTTTCTGGATCTTCTGGCGTCTGCCGCGCCATCGTCCACGGCGCAAAGCCCTGTTTCGCGGCACCCTTATCGCAGCGATTGGCTTTGAAATCATCAAAATCGTCATGACCTGGACGCTGCCGGCGCTGGTGAAATCCCCCTCCGGGGCGGCATTCGGTTCGGTGCTGGGGCTGATGGCCTTTTTCTATTTCTTTGCCCGCCTGACGCTATTCTGCGCCGCGTGGATCGCCACCGCGGAGTATAAAGACGACCGGCGGATGCCGGGCAAAACCCACCGTTAACGCATTGCGAGGATGAATTGAAGAGGCAAAATTCATCCTCGCGCTTTATTTCAGTAGATAAATCCACCTATTAACTTTTATTTAACTCAAAACTGGTTTTATCCTCTATCTTTTTAATTGTGTGAAGCATTTCATAGAACTATTTTCACTGGTGTAAAAATTATCCGCTTTTTGCCTGTTTTTTGCCCATTCTCGGCGTTTGTTACAGATTGAAATGTCCCTGTGGCTGTGGCTATATGGCTTTTCGTTCGCGCAAAAATAAGAAAGATCTATGCAAGCCACAGCCACCACACTCGAAAACTCGCAGGAAACCGCCCCGGTCAACTCACGCAACAAAGTCGTTGTCGCCTCGCTCATTGGCACCGCCATTGAGTTTTTCGACTTCTACATCTATGCCACTGCCGCGGTCATCGTCTTCCCGCATATCTTTTTCCCGCAGGGTGATCCCGCCGCGGCCACCCTGCAGTCGCTGGCCACCTTCGCCATCGCCTTCGTCGCCCGGCCGATCGGCTCCGCGCTGTTTGGCCACTTCGGCGATCGCGTCGGCCGCAAGGTCACCCTCGTGGCTTCACTGTTAACCATGGGGATCTCCACCGTGGTGATCGGCCTGTTGCCCGGCTATGAAAGCATTGGCATTGTCGCGCCGATGCTGCTGGCGCTGGCGCGTTTCGGTCAAGGCCTTGGCCTCGGAGGGGAATGGGGCGGCGCAGCGCTGCTGGCTACGGAAAACGCCCCGCCGCGCAAGCGGGCCCTGTACGGCTCCTTCCCGCAGTTGGGCGCGCCGATCGGCTTCTTCTTCGCCAACGGCACCTTCCTGCTGCTCTCCTGGCTGCTGACCGACCAGCAGTTTATGGCGTGGGGCTGGCGCGTGCCGTTTATCTTCTCCGCCGTGCTGGTGATCATCGGTCTGTACGTGCGCGTCTCGCTGCACGAAACGCCGGTCTTCGCCAAAGTGGCGGCGGCGAAAAAACAGGTCAAAATCCCGCTGGGTACTCTGTTGACCAAACACGTCCGCGTGACGGTGCTGGGCACCTTCATCATGCTGGCAACCTATACCCTGTTCTACATCATGACCGTCTACTCGATGACCTTCAGTACCGGCGCCGCGCCGAATGGCCTGGGCCTGCCGCGTAACGAAGTGCTGTGGATGTTGATGATGGCGGTGATTGGCTTTGGCGTGATGGTACCTGTCGCCGGCCTGCTGGCGGACGCCTTTGGTCGTCGTAAGAGCATGATTGTCATCACTACGATGATTATTTTGTTCGCCCTGTTCGCTTTTAAACCGCTGCTGGGCTCCGGTAACCCGCTGCTGGTGTTCGCCTTCCTGCTGCTGGGTTTAAGCCTGATGGGACTGACTTTTGGCCCAATGGGCGCGCTGCTCCCGGAGCTGTTCCCGACGGAAGTGCGCTACACCGGCGCGTCATTCTCCTATAACGTGTCGTCGATCCTCGGCGCCTCGGTCGCACCGTACATTGCCGCCTGGCTGCAGGGCAACTACGGCCTGGCGGCGGTCGGCACCTATCTGGCGGCGATGGCGGCGCTGACGCTGATCGCCCTGCTGCTGACCCACGAGACCCGCCACCAGTCGTTGTGATCCTTCGCCCTGACGCCGCTGGCGTCAGGGCTCTCCCCTACTTTTTCATCTGCGACAAAATGGTCCGGCACTGGTTGCTATCGCCCTCCGCCGGGGAGACCAGCGCCAACAGCGCGGCGGCCGGCGTCACCAGGGTTGCCAGCGCGGCCGCAACCGCACCGCGGACAATCAGCGGCCCGGCCTTCACCCCCGCCTGCGGCGATTTAAAGGTGCCCCGAACATACAGCGGTGAACGCAGCGTGATCACCCGGAAGCCTTTACTTTCCGGATCGATGGTCAGGTCCAGCTGCTCGGAGGCGAAGCTGGCGGTCCCGGTCACATTGATCAGCGCGTTTTCCGTATCAAAGGCAAAAATCTGCGGCCGGGCGACACCGTTGGTCACGTCGATATTGGCCGCCGCACAGTTCACCCGGACCTCCTCATCGCCAAAAATCTGGCCTATCAAGTAGTTGCCGACGTTAAGGCCGAGAATTTCCATCAGGTTGCGACTGATCAGGCCGTCGTTCATCAGTAGCTTCAGATTGCCATTACTGTTGCCGAGCAGGGCTGCCACCGAGTTACCGCTGCCGCGCAGCTGGACATCGCCATTCATCTCGCCGAGGGTTTTCTGCATCATCTCGACGTTCGGCATCAGCGCCTTCAGCTTCAGGCGTCGCGCCTGCAGATTGGCCTCACCCTGCAGCGGCTTTTTATCACCCTGCAGGTGTACGCTGCCGGCAATCGAACCATTGGCCAGGCCAAAGCGCACCGGCTGCAGGCGCAGGTCGCCATCTTCCAGGATCACGTGGGTCGACAGATCGCTGATCGGCAGGGTGCCGCCGTGCTCAATTCTCCGGCCCTTAAAACGTACATCGGCATCCATCACCTGCCATTTATCGGTTTCAAAGCGGTCTGCCGGCAGCACTTTACCCGCCGGCTGCGGCCGGTCGCTCCCCTGGCGCGAAGCGCTTTTCTTCGTCCCTTTTCCAGAGTCGACGCCGATTAACGGCCCGAGGTCCGCCAGCCGCAGCTGCTTCGACTCCATATCGCCGCTGAGTTTCGGCCGCGGTTTGCCGGTGGTGTAGGTCAGGGAGCCATGAATGTCGCTATCGCCGATCCGACCATTAAAATCCTGATAGTCAAAGCGCATGCTGTTTTTTTGCTTAAAGTCAGCGCGCAAGCGGCCGTCGGTAGAGAACGATGGCGTCTCCGGCAGCAGCACGCCGGTCAGGTCGTAGAGATCGCGCAGCGAGTCGCCGGCGAATTTCAGCCGCAGGTCGATGCCGCCGACGTTGAGCGGGTCGCTGACCGTGCCGCTGAACGCCACCCGCGTGTTGCCGGAGTGGAAGTCGCCCTGCAGCGGGAAAGGCGTGCTTGCGCTGCGCAGGGCCAGCATACCGCCGATTTTACCGTTGCCGGTGACCGGCTGGTCCTTGTAGCGGCCCTTCAGCGACAGGCCAAAGACGTAGTCGCCCACTTTCGTCGCGGTATGGCGATCGTCGGCTCCGGTCACTTCGCTGAACGGCAGCGGTTTGCCGAGAGGATCGACGAGGATGGTGATATCGCTGCGGGTGATCTTGTCATCAATGGCGATAGTCCCGCGATCAAAGAGAATGTTATCAAGGCGGAAGGACCAGCTGGAGGGGGCGCTATCGCCCGACGTACGCTGATCGCCTGCCAGATGAAAGGTCCAGTTATTGTTGTCTTCCGCCAGGCGGATCAGCCGCACGTCGGGCTGTTCCAGCTTGATCCACGGCAGGTACACCGTTTTGCTCAGCAGCGCCAGCGGGGCGAGGGTCGCCTCCACCCGCGGCAGGTGGATCATGGTCACCTGGGGAATGGCCGGCGGGTTGCCCAGCACGATATCTTCCGCGTGCACATGCGGCCACGGAACCCAGCTGCGCCAGCCGCGCTCGTCCGGCTGCCGCTCCCAGACCACACCGAGATCGCCGCGGATGGCGAACGGGCGGTTAAGCTCAGCGGACACTTTCTGATTGATCGTCGGCTTCAGCCGGTTCCAGTCAAAGGTGGCCAGCACGATAAAGAAAAGAACGATCAGCAACAGTATCGTTCCTGTGATGATAACCAACGTTTTACGGGTTCTGCTCATCCCTACTCCGCTCCTTTTGCATCACGTCAGTCCTGAATATAGTCAAAAAGCGGCGTTTCTCCTGGAAATGCGCTTTTCGTCACATTACGCGCGTCAGGTCAAAAAAATAATGGAACGATGTTTTAATATGATTGACCAGTCAAACAGCGCAGCGCACACTAGCGCTCATATCGATTCCATTGCAGGTTCTGGCTATGTCTAAAAAAATTGCCGTCATTGGCGAATGCATGATTGAGCTGTCAGAGAAGAACGGGGCCGTTAACCGCGGCTTTGGCGGCGATACCTTAAACACCTCGGTCTATATCGCAAGGCAGACCGATGCCAGTGCGCTGAGCGTCCACTATGTCACCGCGCTGGGAACCGATGCCTTCAGCCAGCAGATGCTCGACAGCTGGCAGCAGGAAAACGTCAACACCGATCTGATCCAGCGGATGGCCGACCGCCTGCCGGGGCTGTATTACATTGAAACTGATGATACCGGCGAGCGCACCTTCTACTACTGGCGCAACGAGGCGGCGGCAAAGTTCTGGCTGGAGAGCGATCGCGCGGCGGCGATTTGTGAAGAGCTGGCCACTTTCGACTATCTCTATCTGAGCGGCATCAGTCTCGCCATTCTCAGCCCGGCCAGCCGCGACAAGCTGTTCACGCTGCTGCGTGAGTGCCGCGCCAACGGCGGCAAGGTGATCTTCGACAACAACTATCGTCCACGCCTGTGGGCCAGCCAGGCGGAGACGCAGCAGGTCTATCAGGAGATGCTCGCCTGCACCGATATCGCGTTTCTGACCCTCGATGATGAAGACGCGCTGTGGGGGGAAAAACCGGTTGCTGAGGTGATCGCCCGCACGCATGCCGCCGGCGTGGAAGAGGTGGTGGTGAAGCGCGGGGCGGATGCCTGCCTGGTCTCGGTTAGCGGGCAACCGCTACAGGAAGTGCCGGCTGTCAGGCTGGCCAAAGAGAAGGTGGTGGATACCACCGCCGCCGGAGACTCCTTCAGCGCCGGTTATCTGGCTGTTCGCCTGACCGGTGGCGATGCTGAATCCGCCGCCAAACGCGGACACCTGACCGCCAGCACGGTGATCCAGTATCGTGGGGCGATCATCCCACGGGAAGCGATGCCGCAGTAATTCTCCGCAGGAAGCGCTCTCCGGCCGCCGCTGGCGCGCCGGAGAGGCGTTAGGTTACTGCCCTGGCGGGATATCGCTGGCCTCGCTGTGAGCGTCAACCGTATCAGCGCTACCGCTGACCGCCGCGGCCGCCGGATTCGGCGCCATCAGTTTTTCCCACGTAGCCTGCAGTTCCTTCATGTTATATTCCGGTTCGCCTTTCGGCTGCTGCAGCACCAGCGCCATATCCTGAGACAGCTGCTGACGCAGGTACTGGTTCAGCATGTCGACCGTCAGGGAGTTGAGGAACTCCTGCCGCAGCTTCTGGTATTGCTCCGGCGCGATATCCACCACCTGATTCTGCAGGGAGCGCATGCGCTGGCTCATCAGAATGTCAGTGTCCGTGCGCGCATAGGTGGCAAACAGCTTCTGCAGCTCAAGGCTTTTCTGGGCAATAAGCGCGTCAAACTCCTCCTGCGGCAGGCCGTTGTCCCGCACTTTCGCCAGCTCGCGCGAAACCACGCTCAGGTTGTTGTTCAGACGCTCGCCCGGCGATTCGATGTTGATGGCGCACTGCGCGCGCTGATAGAGCACCCGGCAGTCAAAGCCAAGACCAATATCCTTCACGTTATTTTTGCTCAGGCTCTGCTGCACGTGCCAGAACAGCGCTTCGCGGGCGAGGTCGTCGCGCCAGTAGCGCTGCAGCGCCGCGGAATCACGGATTGGCTGCCAGGGCGCATCCCACATGATGGACAGTTTGTCCTGACGCACCGCGCTGGTCATGATGCTGACCGGCACGGTAGGCAGTGGTGATAAGGTCGGCACCGCCGCGGGTGTTTCCCGCTTGCCCTTCAGATCGCCGAAGGTTTTACTGATTTGCTCGGCGACGCTGCGGCTGTCGACGTTACCGACCACAATCAGCGTCATGGCGTCGGGGGTGTACCATTTATGATAAAAGTCTTTCAGGTGCGCCACGTCAATCGGCTGCTTCAGTGGCGCTGCGGGATCATGGCCCAGCATGGTGGACCCTTTCAGGCGGTAGCGCCACCAGCCCTCTTTGGTATCCAGCGGCCAGGTCGCCACCATGTCGCTGCCCTGCAGCGCATGATTGATCGATTCAGGCGTAATGGTCAGCTTACCGCTGGCGTCCGCCAGCCAGCTCAGCGCCTCTTTCAGCAGATCGTTGCGGTTATTGGGCAGACTGAGATTAAACATCGTGTAATCGTAAGAGACGATGGCCGGCGGCAGAGGACGCTTCGGGTCAATACTCTGCTGCCATAAAGAGCGCGCCTGCATCGTTGGCAGGCTACCGCTTTGCGTCAACGCCAGGCGGGGAATAAAGCGGCTGAAACCGCTCTGCTGAGTGCTTTCGCTCAGCGAGCCAATATTCACGGACAGACGGACTTCAATACGGTCGCTGGGACGCTGCGGCGTGGCCAGCACCTGCCACGTCAAACCATTCGCTAAGGTCCCTTGTTGCCAGGCCGGATCAGGCTGGAGCGCTTCTGCCTGCACATAACCGGCCGCCGCTACCATCAGCAAACCGCCCGTTAAGAGTTTAATTGTTGTGCCCTGCATGTGAACCCCTGATGAACATTCCTGGTTACAACAGCACCCCACTGACGGGCTGCCGAAAAAAGTGAGAGTGAAATACGTCGGTTAGACCACACGGAGACGAAAATGTCGCATGACAACGCAAAATAATCATTTCGTGTCATTTCCTCCGGGCGGAAATGACCTCTAATTATGCGCAGGAGCCCGTACTCCAGCAAGGGAGTACGGGCCTAAGAGGAGGATTTAAGAGGATAATTCGTGCGATTTGTTCGCTGGAACACGGTTATTCAGAACATCATCCATCTGTTTGGCATCGAGTTCTTTGACCCATTTGGCCACCACCACCGTAGCGACGCCGTTACCCACCAGGTTGGTCAGCGCACGGGCTTCGGACATAAAGCGGTCGATACCGAGGATCAGCGCCAGGCCGGCCACCGGCAAATGCCCGACGGCGGAGATGGTCGCCGCCAGCACGATGAAGCCGCTACCGGTCACCCCCGCCGCCCCTTTCGAGGAGAGCAGCAGCACCACCAGCAGGGTGATCTGGTGGAAAATATCCATATGGCTGTTGGTCGCCTGGGCAATAAAGACTGCGGCCATCGTCAGATAGATAGAGGTGCCATCGAGGTTGAATGAATAGCCGGTCGGGATCACCAGGCCCACCACCGATTTGCGGCAGCCCAGCTTCTCCATTTTGTCGAGCATTCTCGGCAGCGCCGATTCTGACGAGGAGGTCCCCAGCACAATCAGCAGCTCCTCACGGATATAGCGGATAAATTTGAAGATGCTAAAGCCGGTGGCCCGGGCGATGCTGCCCAGCACGACTACCACAAACAGGATACAGGTGATATAGAAGCAGATAATCAGTTGCCCCAGCTGCACCAGGGTGCCGACGCCATATTTACCAATGGTAAAGGCCATGGCCCCGAAGGCACCGATCGGCGCCAGGCGCATGATCATATTGATGATGCCGAAGATGACCTGCGAGAAGCTTTCAATGACGTTGAAAATCAGCTGACCTTTGCTGCCCAGACGGTGCAGAGCAAAACCAAACAGGACGGCGAACAGCAGCACCTGCAGAATGTTGCCGCTGGCGAAGGCGCCAATGACGCTGCCCGGGATCACATCCAGTAAAAAGGCCACCACCCCCTGGTCTTTCGCCTGCTCAGCGTACATCGCCACCGCTTTCGCATCGAGCGTCGACGGGTCAACGTTCATGCCAGCGCCCGGCTGCACCACGTTGACAATAATCAGACCGATAATCAGCGCGATGGTGCTGACCACTTCGAAATAGAGCAGCGCCACCGCCCCGGTACGGCCGACGGCTTTCATACTCTCCATCCCGGCGATCCCCGTCACGACGGTACAGAAGATAACCGGAGCAATCACCATTTTAATCAGCTTAACGAAGGCGTCGCCGAGGGGTTTCATTTGCGCGCCCAGTTCCGGGTAAAAATGGCCCAGCAGAATACCGATCGCTATGGCCGTCAGAACCTGGACATAGAGGCTTTTAAAGATAGAGGTTTTCATAGGGTGTCCTTTGGGAATAACCACAGAGCAAGAAGGGATATTTGACGTCTGTGGCTTAAAAATAACACCCTGGAAACATTTCAGAAATAACTAACGCCGAAAGTGCAACGCGATTGTTAAAATCTTTGAGCTGACTCGCACAAGTCAACAAAACATTTACAAATTTGCATCCTCCTGGACCGGAGATAAATAGCGCGCGCTGAATGCCTCCTGCGGCAAAGCGCAACCGAACAGATGGCCCTGGAGCACCTCGACGCCAGCGGTTTGCAACCAGCGGTACTGGGCGTCGCTCTCCACGCCTTCCGCCACGATACGCAGCGACAGGCCGCGCGCAAGCTGGATCATCGCCGGCACCATGCTGACATCCTCCGGCAGCATATCGATGAATACCTTATCGATTTTCAGAATATCCACCGGCAGGGCCTTCATCTGCTGCAGCTGGTGCAACCCGGCATAACCCATGCCAAAGTCATCCAGCGCAATCTGCACCCCGGCCTCGCGCAGCGGTCGCAACCGCGCCATCACATCCTGCGGATCGTCCATCCGGCAGCTCTCCGTCACCTCGAGGATGAGGGTGCCAGGGGCGATGCGGTAGCGGGCGATCAGCTTCAGCATCTCCTCACCACGATCGTGTTCCAGCAGCTGGAGCAGGGAAACATTAACCGACAGCGGCAGCATAATCCCCTGGCTTTGCCAGGCCGCCAGCTGGCGACAGGCCTCTTCCATCACCCAGTAGCCGACCGGGATAATCAGCCCGCAGGACTCAATACGCTCAATCAGCGACGGCGGTAGCGACCAGCTGCCATCCGCCTGCCGCTGGCGCAGCAGCACCTCGGCGCCGCAGATCTCGCCGCTGGCGCAGGCCACCTGCGGTTGCAGCCAGATAGCGAACTGCTGGTTGTCGAGGGCAGTCATAATGTCGTGCTCTTCCATCAGGCGACGCTGAGCCTTTTCCATCTGCTCGGGATCGAAGAACTCGATCTGGTTTTTGCCTTTACGTCGTGCGGTGACGGCGGCTGACACCGCGCGACGGTAAAACTGTTCGGCACTGAGCCCGGCGTGGAACATGGCGATCCCGACGCTGGCGTAGGGGCGCAGCTGCAGACCATGCAGCGGCAAACGCTCATTAATAATAGTGAGCACTTGCTTACTTAACGTCACCGCCTGCCACGGTTCGGCAAGGCCATCGGCAAGAATCGCGAAGTCATACCCGCTCACCTGAGCCAGCACCATTTGTGGCGGAATGGCGGCCCGCAGCTTCTCCACCAGCGTCAGGAGCAGCATTTCGCGCTGGCTCTCCTTGAGGACGCCGGCGGCGTCCTGCAGGGTTTCGCAGGCGACGACGATCAGCGCGGCGCTCTGCGGGCGGGCCACCGTCTGCTCCAGCATCGCCAGCAAAAAGGCTTTATTCGGCAGCTCGGAGACCGGGAAGCGGGTCGACTGGATGGACAGCTCATCATGCTGGCGCACCAGGCTCTGCTGGTTGCGGTTATAGCTGCGCACCAGCATGCCGATCTCGTCGTCATGGTGCAGGCGCGGGAGCGTTAGCTGATGGCCGAGACGCTCCTGCTGAGAGAGATCGTTCAGCTCACGGGCGATACGCCGCAACGGGCGCACCATCAGCCGGTTGATACACCAGGTCAGCGCCACCGTCAGCATTAACACCAAAAGTAAGTAAGCCGTCACTAACGTAGCAAGGGCGCTCATGACAAACTTATACATGCGATAGGAGTCGGCCTGCAGCACCAGATAGGCCAGCGGCTGCGGGTTGGCTGGCCGCTCCAGTGAATAAATAGGTAACGAAATCTGTACCGGCAGCTCAAACAGCCGGGTGACGGTCACCGGCACCGGCCGCTCGGGGATAAATCGCATCCGCAGCGCCTGGAACTGGTTCGGCAATACCACATCCGCCCGGCTGACGATGCCAGCAGGCTGGATACGGCTCAAAATGGCTTCCGCTTCCGGAATATCGGCTTTCAGAATAGCCGCAGATAACGGTTCGCGAACGGATCGCGCGATACTTTCTAACTGCGTGGCCGTGGTAAAGCGACTCTGTTGCACAAAGTGAAACAGCAAAATAGTGCAAAAAACCAATACAAATGCCATGGACACGCTCGCGACCATCGCCATCTGTTTGATTGTAAGTGAACGGCTGACGCGCAACGGTGTTCTCCACTGATACTGAATGCATACCCGGCATCAATCCTTCAATCCCGGTCGTTTCAGGCTGATTATATACTTAAATCCTTCGCCCACGCCCGCGAGGGATGAAGTGGCGGGATATTTCCGCGCGCTAGCGCAGACGCCGGAGAAGCCTCCCCGGCGGCCGGCGGTGGGCAATGACACACGAGTATACGCGAAGCGCGCCGTGGAGTGGCGCTCTGTGACGTAATTCAGCCTATTCTGCTACCAGTCGGCGTAGGGCACCAGCGGCTGGGGCGGCATATCCAGATCCCCCTGCCAACCGGCCGCCGAGTAGCGGACGTAAAGCAGCGCATGGCTCGGGGTGTAATCCTTCGCCTGCTGAATATCGACCGCGGCGCCGACGAACCAGTTGCTGGTCACTCGCCGCTCCACCAGCGCTCTGGCGGTGTAACCAAATCCCTGGCTGCTGCTTCCCTGCTCCGTCAGCTCGCTGGCGCGCTGGCGGTAGTCGGACGGGATCAGGTTCAGCAGCGGATAGCGGGCTTGCGTCTGGGTGCGCGAATGGGACCATGACACCGACCCGCCGAGCTCCCAGGACCAGTTCTCGGTACGCTGACGCCAGGTCACCGGCACGGCGAATGAGAGATATTCCTGCGGGCTGTAGTAGCCGCCCTGGCCGAGGGTGTAGCCGCTGAGATCTTTGTCGTAGTGCCAGATCATATTGTTGAGGCCGACGGTGACGCGACGATTATTCTCGTTGATGACCTTGTAGTAGTACCCGGTCATCCAGCGCACGCGCCAGTTATCCGCCACGTTTTTACCGGTCAGCGAGTCGGCCCCCAGCGAGGACCAGATACCGTGTGCTTCGCCCCGGTCATAGCTGAGGCTCAGGCCGCCGCCGTCGGCGCGGACGCCGCCCCAGGTGGTGCCGGTATGGCTGCTGCTGTCTTTCTGCCCGCCAAAGGAGAGCAGCGAGCTGGAGATGGGGCGCCGGTGGACGTTGACCGTGTACCCCACCGGCCCGACGTCGCTGCTGTAGCTCAGCCCCCCCACCACATCGACGACATTGAAGCCCATCGGGGTGGTGCCGATATCGCCGCTCCAGGTGTCATTCTTCCAGCCGACCGCCACGCTGGCCCCGCTGTCGGTCTGGTTTTTACTGCCGCTGGTACAGGCGATCTCCCCGCAGGTACCCCAGCTGGGCGAGTAGCTCCCGTCGCTGTGGGTGGAAAAGCTGCCGGCATCCATATTGACCAGATCGGTGCGGAAGAACATCCGGCCATCCGCCAGCGGAGCATCCACCTGCAGCATGGTGGTATGCGCCTTCAGGTCGGAATAGCCGCCGGTGCCGCTGGAACCCCAGAAATCGTGTTCCAGGGTGACGTTCAGATCCTGCTGGCGATAAAGGTCGGCGGCATCGCTGCGGATCCCGCGCTTCAGCCAGTCATCCCGGCTGTCGTTGCGCGTCAGCCGCGTAAAGGTATCGTTGTCCTGCGGCTGCGCGGGGGTGATCCCGGAGGCCACCATCGCCTCCCGGTAGTGCGTCAGCGCCTGCTGCGGCGCCCCGGTCTGGGTGGCAAAGCGCGCGGCATCGCGCAGCACCAGCGCACTCTCCATAGAGGGCGGCTGCGCCTTCGCCTGCGGCACAATCTGGTTAAAAATCTGTTGGGCATCAGCGGTATCGCCAAGGCCGGCTCGCGCCAGGGCGACCCGACGCTGCATATTCATGGATTCGGTCTCTGCGCCTTTCAGCTGCATGACCTGCGCCCGGGCGGCCTGTTTATCGCCCTCGGCCAGGTAGACTTCCGCAAGGCCAAGGCGCGCATCGCCGTTATCGGCCTCCTGACGCAGCACCCGCTGATAGTCGGCAATCGCCGTCTGGCTGTCGCCGCGCTGCTGCGCCCAGTCGGCCAGCGTCAGGTCATAGCGCACCGAGGCGGGCTGCTGTTGGATAAGGGCGATCGCCTGCGCTTCGTCACCGCTGTCGCGCAGCTGGTTGGCCTGGCGCAGTACCCGGTCGCTTTGCAGACGCGCCTCAAGTTCACGAATGTTATCCGTCCACGCGCTGCGCGGCAGAGCGGCGATTTGCGCCAGGGCCAGATCGTCCTGGTCGTTCCCCGACAGGTAGAGCCCCGAGGCGTAGACCCGTTCAGCATCCTGCGGCTGGCGGTTGACCATCGCCCGCATCAGCGCGTCGGCCTCCTGGCGTTCACCGGCGCTAACCAGATCGCGCGCCAGACGGTAGGTTATCCACACGCTGTCCGGATCCAGCGCCAGGCGCCGACGCTGAACTTCCGCCGCCTGCGCCCAGTTGCCCTGGCTCTCCAGGGCCTGCGCCTGTTTCTCCAGCCGGTCGTTGGTCAGGCTGCGCTCAATATCATCGATGCTCCGCCGCTGAGCGGGAGGGAGGCCGGCGATCCAGGCGCTGGCTTTCTCCGGCGATTCGGCGCGATAGAGGTTGGCCAGGCCGCGCACCGCCAGGTTATTGCCGCGATCCAGGCGCAACGCCTGCTGGTAATAGCGCTCCGCCGCCACCGCCTCTTTGCGCGCCGCCGCGACGTCCCCCAGCCCCAGCACGGCATAGCTGTCGGTGCGATCGACCCGCTGCGCCTGGGCATAATAGTGCTGCGCCTGCGAAAGCTGGCCGGCCTTCAGGGCATTATCCCCCTGCTTGATCAATAGCCAGTAACGGTTGGTTTGCAGCAGGCTGTCCCATTTGCCGCGGTTCGGGCTGTCGGGGTCCATGGCAATCGCTTTATTGAGCTGCGACACAGCGCGCGCGCGGTCACCGCGCTGGGAATAGGCCTGGCCGAGGGCACCCACCGCATCGCTGTCGCGGCTGTCGGCCTGAACGGCTTTCTGCAGATCCGCGACCGCCTGCGAGGCATTCCCGGACTTGACCGCCGCCAGCCCTTCCGAGCGGGCGCGGAAGGTCGGATCCTGCAGCTGCGCCTGCTGCTGGTCGAGCAGAACGCGAGCGTTGGCCGCCACCGAGCCGGTGGGAAACTGCAGGAGAAATTGCTGCAACGCCTGCACGCTGGCCTTGCTTACCGGCATGCTTTTCACCTCACTGAACCACATATCGGCGGCGATGCCGCGTCCTGAGGCCGAGCGGGCCATCTCCGCCAGATAGGCAAACCCTTCCTGCGGTTTGTTATCGGCAAACATCTGCTTCGCCAGCGAAGTCAGCAGGCTGACGTTGCCCGGCGCGCTGGCGTTCAGCTTTTTCAACTGGCTGACGCCTTCGCTATGGCGAGCGGGCAGGCGCGCCACCAGCGTCCAGTATTCAATGGCGACGTCAACGTCATCCGGCACCCCGCCGTACAGTTTTTCATAGGCGGCGATGGCTTCATCGACCTTCCCGGCCACGCCCAGCAGTCGCGCCTGCTGCAGCGCCTGCCGGCCCTCGCCGGTGTTGCTTTTCATCTCATTGCGCGACGCCTTCAGCTCCGGGGAGTCCGGCGCCAGCTTCGTCAATCGTTCCAGCTCTTTTTGCGCCCCGGCGGCATCCCCCTGACGCAGCAGGTAGCGCATCCGCGCGGCAATCAGATCCGGGTTGTTGGGATCAATCAGCTCCAGGCGGTACAGCGACTGGCGCACCAGGTCTTCACGATTACTGGCCTCGCCAAGGCGGACCTGCTCCAGCAGATGCTCCTGGGCAGGCGTCGTCGCCGCCTGCGCTAACGGCAGCAGCGCAACGCCGAGGGACAACGTGAGTAAACTTAGTGAGAGCTTGCGCATTCCTGGTTCCAGTCAGGTTGTAATTCGCCACCCGCGGTGAAACGAAAACGGTGTTGATCCCACCCCTGGCCGAACAGCGTCAGGACCGCGCTATAGTAGGCATCCGCGCCGGGATAGTTATCGGCGACGCGCTGGCGTTGCACCGACCGGGCCTCGTCGTCCTGTAAAAACGGTAGCATCACCGCGGAGAAGCCCACGGGTCCCTGGCCGCTGGTCTTGCCGGTGGCAATATTCACTTTCTCCGGGGGCACCCCCTGCTCCGTAGTCTGCGCCGCCATCGGCGCAAAGCGTTGCAACAGGCGCGCTTTCTGCTTATCGCCATCATGGAGCATGCCCACCCACAGGTAGACGCGAATCGCGTCATAGCTGCCGATCAGCGGCTTTTCGGTTTTCAGCTGCCAGCCTTTCCCTTTCTCATAGCGCACCCAGTCCGGGGTAAAGCCTTTCGGCGCGGTCTCCAGCAGCAGGCGCAGATTGCTGTCGCGCAGGGCAGGCCACGGCGCGCCAAAACGCACAAAGTAGGTGGCCAGCTGCGGTGGAAGATAGCTGGGGTTAAACCGCCAGCCGCTGTCATCGGCAAAACCGACTTTTCCCGGCAGCAGCATCGTGCCGAGGCCCGGCACCGCCACTGTCTCTTCATCGACAATCCGCGCCAGCAGCGCTTTTCCGGTCTCGGTATACTGCGGCTGCTGCCACAGGCGGCCCGCCTCCAGCAGCGCCCAGGCTATCCACAGATCCGAGTCGGATGCCGAGTTGCTGTCCAGCAGGGTCCACTGCTTGTCGTCCTTTTTCCCCCACAGCCAGCCCGGCAGATGTTGTCGCAGGTCACCTTCCGCCAGGTTGTTCTGCGTCCAGGTCAGCAGTTTGTCGAACCCTGCGCGATCGTTGGCTGCCAGGGCGAAGAACAGGCCATAGCTCTGTCCTTCTGAGGTGGAGATTTTGCGCGCATCGCTGGGGTCAATCACCCGACCCTCCGGGCTGACGTACGCTTTTTTAAACTGCTCCCAGGCGGGCCACTGGCAGGCGGCGCCCACCGGGGCCGCCGCCAGCAGCAGCGCGGAGAGCACCGCGCCACAAAGTACTTTCATCATGATTTATTCATCATCCAGGCTAAGACGGCGGCGGCTGATGATGCGCAGCATGCGCCACAGCACCCACGCCAGCAGCACGATACTGATGGCGGCGAAGATCGCCAGCAGGATCGGGTGGTTAGAGAGCGCGAACCAGATACGCTCGAACCAGGGCAGATGGCCAACATAGTAAACGTCGCCCACTCGCAGGCTGTTGACGCCGGACTCACGGATCACTGCCACCGACCCAAACATTGCTGCCCGCTTACCGCTGTCGTTAAGGGCGTTGGTCAGCAGTTCATTACCGCGCGGGCTGTCGGCCAGCAGGGCCACCACGCTGCGCTGATCGTTATACGGCGACTGGAAGCCAATCACCGCCGCCATCGGTCCGGTGGAGGTAATGTCGGTACGCGTGTTGGGCGTGCGGGCCTCATCGTCGGGATAAATGCTCGCCAGGTCATAGTGGCGCATCGGCATTTTCACCCAGCTTTTGGTCGCCTCGACCAGCAGGTTGATTTTGGTGTCGTCCTTGAGGGCCGACGGGATCGCGCCGATCAGCAGTAGATCCGCGTCTTTATCCTTGATCTGGGTGCCATCGTCGGTCATCTGCAGATTAATCGCCGCCAGACCGGTCTGCGAACCGATGCCGCCCAGCGCCTGCAGCAGCGTCGCCACTTGACCCTGGGTCGGCGCCTTCGGCACCACCACCAGCGTGTCGGCGAGATCCGCCATACGGCTATATGGGAAGCCCGCGTTGGCGAAGACGCGCAGGTCCGGCAGGGCGATAAAGTGATAATACTTTGAGAAGTCGATGGTCGAATCGTCACCGATCACCACATGGTTCTGCACCGGCTGGAAGGTAATACAGTTGTCGATGGAGCCGCCCGGCATCGGGTTCATGTACTGGAAGTCAAAGCGCAGCTGGTTGACCGCCCCGAGACGCAGCGCGGGGATGGTGACCTCTGATTTGCCGTCCAGCAGCCCCTGCAGCACCGGCAGACGCAGGATCAGTTTATTCACGTCCTGAGCACTGTTCAGGCTGAATGACTGCAGGAACTGGTCGTTGAGGCTGATATCCATCCGCGAGCTGTCCTTCACCGGCGGCATGGTGTAGCGATATTTCAGATCCATATCGATGCCGTTGGCCCGCAGCAGATAGAGATCCGGCGGCAGGTTAAGCGCCACGGTGATGGCATCCGGCACCAGACCGCTGGACTGCAGCTGTTGCTCATAGGTTTTCAGCTCAGCAAAGGTGACCGAGCGGTCGGTGCGCACCCAGTTCGGCGCGTCGTAAGGCTGACGCGGCTGCAGGGTTTTGATGCCGTCCACGGTGACGCTGCTGCCGCGGAATAAAATATTGCCCTGGGCAATCCCCTTCGCCGCCAGCAGCAGGTCGTTATCATCGCGGCCGAAAATCACCAACAGCTTGACGTAAGGATCGTTCGGGTTGTCGATCATTTCGATGGTCGGCGCCTTGACCGGCGGATGATCGCGCAGGAAGTCCGGGCGCTTGTCGTTGGTGGCGAACACAATGGCGTTACGATCCGGCAGTTCGTTGAAATAGACCGGGAACTGCTGGCCGCGCCAGCCGGCCTTGCTGCCGAACCAGGAGGCGACAATCGCCGCCGCCTGCTGCTGGGCCACCGCTGGCGAGCCCGGGAAAATCATCGGTAGCGTCAGCGGGCGGTTATCGCGCGGATCGTAGAACGGCACCGGGAAGTGTGACAGATCGTTATGCACCTTCAGCGACTGGTAGGTGAGATCCAGATAGCTTTCGCGCCCGACGTCCAGCCACAGCGTGCTGCTGGCGGGGTTTTCGCAGACATCGCGGTAGTGGCCGACAAACTCCAGCCGTACGCGGTTGAAGTCGGTGATGTACAGCGGGTCAATCGGCAACTGCGCGCGGATCTTTTTCCCCAGCTGCTCTTTGGTCACGGGCAGGACGCCCATCAGCTCATCGTTGAGATAGACTTTCAGCTGCGACTGCACGGGCAGCAGCGAAGGCGATGGGGTGTATTCCAGGTTGAGCAGCGCGTTGGCGACCAGCTCATCGCTGCGCATGCCGAATTCGACCGACGCGTCAGGCCGTGAGCCGCGCAGCACGATGCTGCCGGGCGGCGGCGCGATGGTGGCAAAAGTCAGCTTCACCTCCCGCTGCGGGACGTTCTCGGCCACCACCGCCGGAGCGGTCGGTTCGGCGAGGGTCGCCGTCGGCTCGCCCACCACGATCGGCGCGCCCGGGGTCGCTACCTGCGGCTGAACGCCAGGGGCGGCGTTCGCCACGGCGGCCGGCGCCGCATAAGAGGCCAGCGGATACCAGCTGCACATGCCCACCGCTACTGCACACATCCAGGAAAGTTTTCTTTTCATCGCATTATCATCATTGTTGAGCCATTGCCGGGTCTGCGGAGAGCGTCGGCGCGGCGCGTTCAGGGCGTCGGGGTACAAACGACACTATCCAGGCCACCAGCGAAGTGAGCGCGCGGAAAACCACCTTCACCGACGGCGGTGAAAACTCCGCCAGGTGACGATAGCCGCGGAAGCCCAGCTTGAGGATATCCAGCAGGCTTTCCATCGGCTTGTCTTCCGGGAAGCTATCCTGCCAAAGCGCCCACGTATCAGCGCGGGCAAACGTACACTGCACAAAATCGATATGCTGTTGGTTGGTCAACGGCAACAGCTGGAGCCCCACTTCGCTGCCGTTGACCCGCGCGACCCTTACCGGGAAGGCATACTCCTGCTGTCCTCGTTTGAGCAACAGCCTGGCGTTCTGGCCTTCCAGCACCTGCGCGTCGCCGTGAATTTTGATCCCCAGCCCGCCGTCGGAATAGTCGTGAACCGTGCAGGAGAACAGATGGCCATCTTCGCGGGCAATCGCCGCCGGCATGCTCATTTCGACACGATGCGAACGGCGAACCTGCTTGCTTTCGACCGAGACCGCCACCGCGCCGCCAAGAATAATCAGGTTGTAGAACACCCAGACAATACTCACCCAGACGGTGAGAATTTCGTTTTCCGGGCCATACATAAATCGCCAGATCCCCACCGCGACGCCGACCAGATTGAGCAGTACAAGGTAGATATAGGGCCGGGAGATCACCCAGTCGACATACTCTTCTTCCACCAGCCCGCCCTTCGCGGTGACGTTGAACTTACCTTTATGCGGGTTAATCAGCGCCACAAAGGTGGGCGGCGCGATATACCAGGCCAGCACCGTCTCGTAGATTTCACTCCAGAACGAATGGCGGTATTTGCCCTGAATCTTCGAGTTGGTCAGGCTGGCGTGGATCATGTGCGGCAGCACGAACAGCGCGATCATCAGCGCAGGCGCATAAATGATATAGGCATGGAGCAGCAAAAAGGCCAGCGGCGCCGTGAGGAAGATGAGGCGCGGAATACCGGAGAGGAAGTGGAGCATGGCGTTGGCGTAGCAGACGCGCTGCGCCAGCTTCAGGCCTTTGCCAAACAGCGGGTTATCGAGACGGAAAATCTGCACCATCCCGCGCGCCCAGCGGATGCGCTGGCCGATATGCGCGGATAAACTCTCCGTCGCCAGCCCCGCCGCCTGCGGGATCCGCATATAGGCTGAGGTGTGTCCCCGCCGGTGCAGTCGCAGGGAGGTATGAGCATCTTCGGTTACCGTTTCGACGGCTATCCCGCCAATCTCATCCAGCGGGCCGCGACGGATAACGGCGCAGGAGCCGCAGAAGAAGGTGGCGTCCCACATGTCGTTCCCGTCCTGCACCAGGCCGTAGAACAGCGTCCCTTCGTTCGGCGTTTTGCGAAAGCGGCCAAGGTTGCGCTCAAAGGGATCGGGCGAGAAGAAGTGGTGCGGGGTCTGCATCATCGCCAGCTCTTTCTCTTTCAGGAACCAGCCCATGGTCATCTGCAGAAACGAGCGCGTCGGCACATGGTCGCAGTCAAAGATCGAGACGAACTCCCCTTTAGCGTATTTCAGCGCATTGTTGATGTTACCGGCCTTGGCGTGCTCGTGGCTGGTACGGGCGATATAGTGCACCCCGACATCTTTGGCAAACTGGCGAAACGCTTCCCGTCCGCCATCGTCGAGGATCCAGATGTTCAGCTTATCCTTCGGCCAGTCGATGCCCTGCGAGGCGTAAATGGTGTTTTTCACCACGTTGAGATCTTCGTTGTAGGTAGGGACGAAGATGTCCACAGTTGGCCACAGATCCATGTCCTCCGGTAGCGGCACCGGCTGGCGGTTCAGCGGCCAGACCACCTGGAAGTAGCCCAGCACCAGCACCACCCAGGCGTAGGTCTCTGCGAACAGCAGAATGATCCCGCACACCAGGCTTACCGGGTCGTTCCAGTTCAGCGTCGAGGTATAGCGCCACCAGATATAGCGGCACGACACCGTCAGCGACAGCACGATAAGCATTAGCGCCGAGAAACGCCCCGGGATGCGGCGCACCAGCAGCGCCACGCCCCACAGCAGCATCAGGAAGATAAACTGCGACAACGGGTTAAAGGGCTGCGTAATACACATTAGCGCCAGCACCAGCGAGCAGAAGGTCACCCCCCCAAGGATCGCCCGGCGCAGCTTCGGATTAAGGTGCGCCAGCTCTTTCTGTTTATCCAGATGGCCGGTGCGGGCGTTCACCTGTTCAGGCAGTTTCTCCAGCCATTGCGTATAGCGACCATGCACCCCTTCCAGAGCCGCCAGCGAGCGCCAGTTGACCTTTTTTTCCGGCTCCGGCACGCGCGTCGCCAGCAGCCACAGGGATTGCAAAAGATAGCGCAGCGGGTCCAGCGGACGCGGGCGATGCGGATTAATATGGGGAAAATAGGTTTCATGGTGGGCCAGAATCGCCTGCCAGCGCGGCGTCTCCAGCGGCATCAGCGCCCAGACCAGCGACGCCCACAAACAGCCAAGCGACGCCGAGAGCCAGGAGGCCCCGTGCTGCCGATAGTCGTCATAGCGCGCGCGCAGCCGTTCCCCCACCGGCGGAGCCAGCAGCAGCGTGCTGAGGCGGATCATGCCGCCCTCCCGCCGGAATAGTGGATCAGGCACCAGTTCGCCAGGGTCAGCACCTCTTCCGCCGCCAGGGAGTCCTGACGATACTCCCCGAGAGGTTGTTTCGCCGCCAGGCACTCAGCCATCGCCTCGTCGCGGTGAATCGTCACCGGCAGGATGCGCGGCTGGCTCTCGAGCCACAGCTGATAGAGATCTTCCTGCAGTTGGCTGCCGACCCGCAGGTCGTTAATCAGAATGTCGCTGTTGGCCGGAAGGGGCTGCTGGTGTAGACGGATATGGCTATTGGCGTCGGGATGGACCACCACCAGCGTGCGATCGCACAGCGTCAGCAGCTCGCGGGTCAACGGCGAATAGCCGCTCGGCAGATCCAGCAGTAGCCAGCGATACTGGCTCTGCAGCTGCTGCACAGCCTCCGCCATCACCCCCAGCGCGGGCTGCAGCTGGTCAGCATTTTCTCTTTCGCCGGCGCTGAGCTGGCCAAACGGCAGCAGATCGATATGTTGCGTATAGCGCAGTCCTGCGTCGCGCCAGTCCCGACCGTCGAGCAGCGCCCGCGCCCAGCCGTCCTGATGATGGACGTCGGTATTGAAAAAAAAGCGCAGCATATTATCCGGGCTGGCGTCGATCGCCAGCACCGTTTCACCGAGCAATTGCAGCGCCCAGGCGAGTGCAGCCGTAATGGACGTGACGCCAGTCCCCCCGCGCACGCCCTGTAATCCCAGAATAGCCATCTCCGGCTTCCTTATTTTTTCTCTGCAAACTCTGCCAGTAGCGGCCAGCGCTTCAGCGCCGCATTCAGCTGCTCGCGCCGGGAAATATCATGATAATCAATATCCGGCAGGGAAAATGCCCGGCTTAGCGCCAGAAAATCATTTTGAAAGGTGTACCCCAGCGTGGCGTCCGTGGGTACTGCAGGATCTTTTGCTGGCATATCTCTGTCCGTTCGAAATTTATTATTAAACCAGAGGACGAATACAGCGCATCCTTAAAAGCAGGTGTACATGCTAAAACTGATGACCTTTAATTTCAATGTTAGGTTTACTCTGCCGGTTTCGCTAGTAAACTTATCCAGTGTCAATCAGGGCGCACGAGGGATGCCGTGGATAGTGTATTTACTTTGGGTATTTCATCATTATGGGATGAAGTGTGCCATATGCCGGTCGGTGGGGTATGGTGGCTCAATGTTGACCGTTATGCCGATGCCGTCAGTCTGTTTAATCAGACGCTGGCCGCGCAGGCGAAAAACAGCAAGATCGCCGCGCTGGTAATGGGAAACAAACCTAATAATATCATTTCATTAGATAATGAAGGTGGCCCGGATAATATCGCGCTGTTCACCCTACCGAATCGTCCGGAAGCACTGGAAGAAATACATCGTGATTTAGTCTGCACCCTCGAACCTGGCAATTACTTGTTTATTCTGCTATGCGCTGAAAATACCTGGCAAAATATAAATAAGGATAAGCTATGCGCCTGGGTGGAAAAGACCAGCCGCTGGGCGCAATATCACCATTGCGCTTTCTTAGCGATCAATTCCGCCCAGGATATCGATCGGCAGCTCACCCCATTATTACGCGAGTACCGTTCCCTTTCCGGCCTGGCAAGTATTCGTTACCAGGGTGACCGACATCTCTTTGATATTGCCTGGTGGGGAAGCGAGAAAGGCATCAGCGCCCAGCAGCAACTGATGGTGCAACGCGATGATGCCGGCTGGCGGCTGGCGCAGGAGGCTGAAACCAGCGTTCAGCCACGTAGCGATGAGAAGGTGATCCTCAGCAATATGCGCGTGCTGGAAGGCGCCCCGCCGCTGTCGGAATACTGGAGACTGTTTGATACTAACGACGACGTCTTCAACGCCGGGCGCACCGCACAAGCGGCCACGTTACTCTTTTCCATTACCCAGAATACGCAAATTGAACAGCTGGGACGCTATATTCATACCCTGCGTCGTCAGCGCGGTACGGCGCTGAAAATTATTGTCCGTGAACAAACGCCCAGCCTGCGCGCGACCGATGAACGCCTGCTGCTCAGCAGCGGCGCCAGTCTGGTGATCCCCAGCAGCGCGTCGCTCTCCCGCTGCCTGACGCTGATCGAAAGCGTGCAGAACCAAAAATTCTCCCGCCATATTCCAGAGGATTTCGCCACGCTGTTGACCTGGAGCCAGCCGTTAAAGCTGCGCGGCTACCAGAAGTGGGATGCCTTCTGCGAAGCGGTACAGAACGTGATGGCCAATACCCTGCTGCCCGCCGACAGCAAAGGCGTGATGGTGGCCCTGCGCCCGGCGCCGGGACTGCGCGTTGAGCAGGCGCTGACGTTATGCAAACCCAACCGGATGGGCGATATCATGACTATCGGCAATAACCGGCTGGTGCTGTTTTTGTCGTTTTGCCGGATCAATGACCTCGATACCGCGCTAAACCACATTTTCCCGCTGCCGACCGGCGATATTTTTTCTAACCGCATGGTGTGGTTTGAAGACAAGCAGATCCTCTCGGAAATCGTGATCATGCGCGGCGTCGAGCCCGCGCACTGGAACACGCCGCTGCCCTTGTCGATAGATAAAAACGAAACCATCAACGCCACCCACGATGGACGCCACTGGCGACGCTACCCCGAACCACACCGGTTAACCACCCGTGAGGAACAAGCCTGATGATGTCTATCGCCGATATTCTGCAACTGGTGGTGCTCTGCGCCCTGCTGTTTTTTCCGCTGGGCTACCTGACGCGCCACTACCAGCGCCGTATTCGCACGACGTTAAGATTGATGTTCTTTAAACCCCGTTACGTGAAACCGGCGGGCGTATTACGCCGGGGAACAACGGTTAAGCAAGGCAAAGCGAACAAATGACAAACACTAAACCGACCGCGACACCGCTTCCGCTCTGGCAGTACTGGCGCGGACTTGGCGGCTGGAACTTCTACTTTCTGGTCAAGTTTGCCCTGCTGTGGGCCGGGTATCTCAATTTCCACCCGATGTTGAATCTGGTGTTTCTCGCCTTTCTGCTGGTGCCGATCCCGCGCGAAAAACTGCACCGTATCCGCCACTGGATCGCTATTCCGCTCGGCTTCGCGCTGTTCTGGCACGATACCTGGCTGCCTGGTCCGGAGACGCTTTTTAGTCAGGGCTCGCAAATCGCCGGCTTCAGCGCCAGCTATGTCTGGGATCTGATCGTCCGCTTTATCAACTGGAGCATGGTCGGCGCCTTCTTTGTTTTACTGGTGCTGTGGCTATTTATCAGCCAGTGGCTGCGCGTCACTGTGTTTGTCTCCGCGATGGTCGTCTGGCTGGCGGTCAGCCCGCTGCTGCCGGCCTTTACCCTGTGGCCCGCCGGTCAGCAGAACACGGCCGCCGCCACGACCGCGCCGGCCAATACCGGGGCCAACGCCGCCGCTGGCGCCGCGACCAGCCCCGCCAGCAGCGATATTCCGCCGCAGACCGAGCCGCCGACATCGGCCAATCTCACCAACTGGCTGAACGGTTTCTATGCCGCCGAGCAGAAGCGCAAGACACCGTTCCCGGACCAGCTGCCGGCGGATGCGCAGCCGTTTGACCTGCTGGTGATCAATATCTGTTCTCTCTCCTGGTCGGATATTGAAGCCGCCGGGCTGATGGACCATCCGCTGTGGAAGCATTTTGATATTGTCTTCAAGAACTTTAACTCCGCAACCTCCTACAGCGGCCCGGCGGCGGTGCGCCTGCTGCGCGCCAGCTGCGGTCAGTTGTCGCATACCAACCTGTATCAGCCGTCCGGCGCCGATTGCTACCTGTTTGAAAATCTGGCGAAACTCGGCTTTAACCAGCAGCTGATGCTCGGCCATAACGGTCTGTTCGGCGACTTCCTGAAAGAGCTGCGTTCGCTGGGCGGCATGCAGAGCCCCCTGATGGACCAGACCGGATTGCCGGTCAGCCTGCAGGCGTTTGACGGCTCGCCGGTGTATGAGGATCTGGCGGTCCTCAACCGCTGGCTGAAGACCGAAGAGGCCAGCAGCAATCCGCGGAGCGCCACCTTCTATAACACCCTGCCGCTGCATGACGGCAACCACTTCCCGGGGCAAAGCAAAACCGCAGACTACAAAGTGCGGGCGCAGAAGCTGTTTGATGACCTGGATAACTTCTTCACCGAGCTCGAGAAATCGGGGCGGAAAGTGATGGTGGTGGTGGTGCCGGAACACGGTGGCGCGCTGAAAGGCGATAAGATGCAGGTCTCTGGCCTGCGGGATATCCCGAGCCCGTCGATCACGAACGTCCCGACGGCGGTGAAATTCTTCGGCATGAAGGCGCCGCATGAAGGGGCGCCGATTATCATCGATCAGCCCAGCAGTTACCTGGCGGTGTCGGAGCTGGTGGTGCGCGCCCTCGACGGCAAAATGTTCAGCGAGGACAGCGTCAACTGGCAACAGTATGTCGCGAACCTGCCGCAGAGCGCGGCGGTGTCCGAAAACGCCAACGCCATCGTCATCCAGTATCAGGGCAAGCCTTATGTCCAGCTGAATGGCGGTAGCTGGGTGCCTTATCCGCAATAAGTGAAAAGGCCGCCATGTTGGCGGCCTTACATCGTCAGACGTTCCCATTCAACCTTCCCCACCCGCATGCATACGGGCGGGGAAGGCGGCAAATCAATCACCGTCTCTAACGCTGATCCTGTTTCGCCAGCCAGACCAACAGCTTGAGGCTGGCAGAGTAATAATCATCCTTGTCGTCAATCTGCGGCGCCTCCTGCGGTTCACCCAGCGTCAGATCGCGCACCGCCAGCAGGCCACCAGCCATATACCAGGGGGCCACCTCGTTGGTGCTGACGTTGATCCACGCCGGGGTTTGCAGACGCGGGTAACTCTGCATCCAGGCCTTCCACGGCGCGAGCAAAGCGCTTTGCGGATCGGCCCATGAGAGATACAGCGGGATACGAATCGCATCGAAACTCATCCGCGGCGGCCACTCTTTGGCTGGCAGCATCTTGCCATCCGCCCGCAGCGCCACCCAGTCGCTGGGCAAGTGTGATTTCCCCCAGCCCATCTGCCCCAGCAGCGCCTGTCCATCGGTCTGCAATGTCCGCCAGGCGGTCAGATGCGTCCGCTCCGCGAAGGCGCGCCAGGCCGGGAAGATGAAATAGGAGGGATTAAGGTTCAGATGGTCGTTGAGATTGAACCCTTTCACGCCCGGGAGCATCACCTGGCGACCGGCGAAGGTCACCACCGTATACTTCAGCAATGAGGCGGTGATGGCGTCCGAGGCCGTCGCGTAGCGCTTATCCTGCCACTGCTTTTGCGCGCGCAGCAGCGCCCAGGCGATCAGGGTATCGCCATCGGAGGCGTTGTTTTTATCGGCGATAGGGTCCGGCGCCACCGGGTTATAGCGCCAGTAAAACAGCCCGTTAGACTTATCGCGCAGGGTGCTGTCCGTCCACTGCCACAGCTTGTCGAACGCCGGGCGATCGTTATTCGCCACAGCCAGGAGCATGGCAAAACCCTGACCTTCCGTATGCGACACATTGCCATTGGCGGTATCAATGATACGGCCGTCCGGCATCATAAAACGGGCCTTATAGCGCTCCCAGGCCGTATCCGCCCACGCCCGGGGCACCAGCATCACTGCCGTTGTCACTATCACCGCCACTAAAGCACGCAGGGGCATAAATTCACTCATTATGGATGGTAGTAAAGAAACTGAACGTCAGAGACGGAGAACACCCGCTCGCGTTGTAAAACGACGTGAGCGCTGCCTCCCTGACTCTGCAGCCAGCGAGAATATAACCCCTCGAGTATGGCACAGAACGCGTTGCACCAGCGCACGCGTCCCGCGTCGTCCCGGCTGACCGGCAACGCCTGATGGCGCAGGCGCAGGCCATCCTCACCGACATCAATCGTCACCACGCCCCAGTGGAAATGGGTCAGCAGCCGGTTGATATTCGCCTCCAGCTCCCCCACCGTCTCCGACGCCGGCAGCGGATGGGTCTCCGCCAGCGAGGCGCCCATCTGACGCAGGAAGGGCTGGCTTTCCAGCTCGCCGGCATTATTTAACATACCTTCGACCATAATCACCAACAGATCGAACCATCCGGCAGGCGTCTGCTGCTGCTGGAACCAGGTCGTGACTACCGGGTTATTGTTCTCCGTCATCATCAATGATCTCCCAACATATAGCGGATATAGAGCCCGGCGGTGCTTTCGTTATAATCCCCGAAGGTGTCATAGCCAATCTGGCCCCCCAGCGTCATCTGTTTGTTAACCTTGTAGTCCGCCCCGGCGCGCAGGGTATAGCCGATGCCGCTCTTCGAGGTCGCGGAATAGTAGGCTTCCTTGGCAAACCCATTGCTCACCGCCGTCTCCAGGGTCTGCTGCCACTCCGAATTGGTCGGGAAATAGGCGCTCTTATCCTGACTGTAAGACTGGTAGCCCACCGAGCCGCCAAGCTTCATGGTCCAGTTATCATATTTCTCCGTCAGACTGACCGGCAGCGACACGCTGACATAGTTTTGCGGGCTAAAGTAGCCCCCCTGGCCATAGGTGAAGTAGCTGAGGTTCTTGGAATAATCCATATAGCTCATGCTCAACCCGGTCTGCAACTGGCGGTATTCGTCATGATAGGGCCGCAGATAGACCCCGGCATTGGCGTTAATGCTGGTGTTGCTGGCGACGTTCTGCCCCAGGTAGCTGTAACCGCCGCCGCCGACATAGAAGCCCGCGTCGCCGTCGTCATAGCTCAGCTGCAGGGTGCCGCCGTTTTTCGTCACCTGCCCCCAGGTTTTACCGGAATAGGCGTCTTTCAGACCAACGTAAGAAAGCAGGCTGTCGGTCAGTGAGCGGCGTTCGCCGGTCAGGATCAGCGACAGGTAGTTGCTCAGCTTAGGCGACCATTTCACCCCACCGACAACGGTATTGAGATCCTGGCCCAGCGGCGTGCTGCCAATATCGACGCGATAATCGTCACCGCTTAACGCCAGCGCCAGCTCGACGCCGTTGGCCTTCTGCGAATCGGTTGAGCCGCTGGTCTGGTCAACGTTCGGCTTAAGGCTGGAAGAGGCCAAATAGCTGGCGACTTGTCCCGAATCATAGCTCCCGAGCTTCGCCAGGTTTTCCATCCCGCTGCTGGTGGTCGGATTGAAATCTGCCGCATTCAGGGTACCCAGGCCGCTTAACGCCTCGGCCCCCGGATTGCTGGCATAATAGGCCGTCCGCTCCGCCTCGGTCATCGAGGCGATCGCCGCCTGCTCGCTGGTGGCGGTACTCACCATATTGGAGACCGCGTTAGCCAGCGGGTTGGCGCCGTAGCGACGCCAGGCGTCGCCGCTGGCGGTCCCGGCGTTCAACGACACCGGAGTGACGGTAAAGTCAAAGCGCGAATCGCCAAACGGCGAAGAGGACCAGGTCAGCGGCGTCCGGATCTCCGTCAGCTTGCTGGTCCCCGATTCGCCGTCGCGTCCACGCACGTCCATTCCGCCCTGCAGCCAGCTGCCGGTTTTCTCCTGCAGCGACTCCATCATGGTGTCCACCTGGCGCAGCATGCGCGTCTCGGCGGTATCGACCGGCAGATCGGGCCGCTGGATGCCCGGCAGCGAAGAACCGGGTGCGGCGGCCGACTGGGCGACCTGCCACGGCATATACTGCCCGTAGGTGGAAGCGGTCCGCGTCGGCGCCGACGTTTGCGACACGCCGATAAAGGGGTTGTCTGCCGCCAGCACCCCGCCGACGGTTGGCGTTTCGCTGCTGTTGGTGCTTTGCATACCCAGCAGTTTGCCGCGGGCGCTACGCAGGTAGGTCATCGCCTGCTGATGATGGCCCTGCGCCTCTGCGACTCTCGCCAGCAGCAGCAGGCGGTCCGGGGAGTTATCCTGACGTAAGCCACCGGCCAGCTGCTCGGCGCGATCGTTGTTCCCCGCCGACAGCGCCACATCAATGGCCCCGGCGCGCGCATCCTGGTTCGGCGTATCGCGCGTCATCAGGTAGTCATAGACCACCCCGGCCTCTTTGTTCATTTTGCCGCTCTGGTACAGCCGCGCCATCGCGAACATCAGATCGGTATTCTGCGGATCGCTCTGCATGGCGCGGATCAGCTTGTCATACGCCGCGGCGTAGTTACCCTGCTCACGCAGGCGATCGGCTTCGTTAATCACATAGCCATTGCGAATACTCGCCAGCTGCGTCGGCGTACTGCTGGCCTGCAGCTGCGGATTGCTGAGCAGGTTCTGCGCCTCGCCGGTCAGTCCGGCCTGGTTCAGCACCGCAATCTGATCGGCGTAATCACCGGCGTTGCCGGACACGCCGCTGCTGATATTGTTGCGCACCAGCGAGACCGCGGTGGTCAGGTCGCCGCTCTCGGCCAGTAGCCGCGCCAGCTTGCCGGCGTCCGCCGGGGCTTTCGGCGGCGTGGAGGCCATCGCCCGCAAGGTATTGCTGGCGGCGGTGCTGTTGCCCTGCGCCAGATAGTTTTCGGCGGTCACCAGCTGCAGGTTGTAGTTCACCCGCTGGCGTAAATCGCGCATGTCGCTGGTCTGGCTGCCGCCGGGGATGCGCGCCAGCAGCGTCTGCGCCTGCTGCCAGGCACCGTTTTCGCTGGCAAACAGGGCGGCGGCATACAGCGCATTGTTGCTGGCGCCGGGGCGATAGGCCGCCGACATCAGCGAAGAGGCCTCGCTGCCGTTACCCGATTTTTGCAACAGCCGGGCCAGATCAAGGCGCAGCCAGGGATCGTCCGGATAGCGGGCGACGCCTTCGCGCAGAGTGGCAATCGCGCCGCCTGGGTTACCGCTGCTGACCTGCGCCTGGGCCTGACGGCGCACGGCATCGCCCGGCATACCGGCCACCACCCGCGGCTGCAGTTTTTGCTGCAGGCTCTGCGGGAGCGTCTGCAGCATCGCCTGCGCCTCGGCGGATTTATTCTGCTCGCGCAGCACGTAATAGAGGTTTTCCCGCGCCGCCGCGTTCTGCGGATCGTCGCTTAACAGCGAGCGCAGCGTTTGCTCTGCCTGGGGTAAATCTTTGTTATGCCGTAGCACATCGGCACGGAACAGCTTCGCCGAGGCGCCCCGCGCCCCGCTCTGCTGCGCCAGCGGCGCGGAGAGCGCCAGCGCCTGGCTAATATTGCCCTGCTTATAGGCCTGCTGAGCTTGCGCCAGCTGGCCGTAGAACAGCGCATCGGCCGCCTGCTGGCGACGAGTCGCCGAGGCGTCACCACCGAGATCTGCCGCCCGGCTCAGATACTGCGACGCGGCCTGGTAGTCGCCGCTGCGTTGCGCGATATAGCCCATGCCCGCCAGCGCATCGGCATCCTGCGGGTTGGTCTGCAGCACCTCTTCAAATTGCTGCTTCGCGGCGGCGGTATTGCCGCTGTTCAGATTGGCGTAGCCCTGGCCACGCGCCTGACCGCTGCGCCGTTCGCGAAAGTAATTCTGGACTTCGCTATCCTGCGGATGCCGCTGCATCCAGGTATCGTAATACTGCTCATCCCCGGCCTGCGGGCCCAGCCAGAGCAGCGCCTGACGCAAGCCGCTGTCCGCCTCTTTGTTGCCGCTGGCCATCGGCTCCAGCATAGCGATCCCTTCCCGGCGGGTCTCTTCCCGCCAGGTTAAGGCTTTCCCCAGCGCCACCCGCGGGGCGTTCTCCTGCGGATGCTGGGCCACATACTGGCGCAGTTCACTGATAGCCTGCGGATAGAGCGATTTGTCGCTGGCCATGGTCAGGTAATATTCCGCCGCCAGCCCGGCAGGCGGCGTATTGCCATTAAACATGCTGCGCCAGGTCGCCAGCGCCCCGGGAATATTGCCGCCGCGCGCCTGCTGGCGGGCCAGGCTGAGCTGCCCCTGCGGCACCTGCGACATCTTTTTAGCGTTGTCTAAATCCTGCAGCCCAGGGCTGTCCGGCGCCGCTTTCGCCAGCCGGGCGCGCCACTGCGCCGCCGCCTGCATATCGCCACCCTGCTGCGACCAGAGCGCCATCAGATACAGCGCCTGGGTGTTATTGGCATCGACCGAAAGCACCTTCTGCAGCGACTCCATCGCCAGTTCGTCATGCGATTTCTCATGCCAGTAGTTGGCCTGGGCGAACAGCGCCTGCAGCGCCGCGTCGTTACCTGCCGCCAGCACGCCGCCAGAAGCGCCAAGCGCTAAGGCGCCGGTGAGGCAGAACGTCGTAAGCCGGCGGGAGGTTTTCATCGTTATTGTTATCTTTCTTTTCATTAGTTATCCCCCGAACCCAGACGCTTACGGGCGTGACGTTTAAACATCGCGGTCAGCGCCAGTCCCATTATCGAGGTGGCAATCAGCCCCAGCAGGGCCAGGAAACCAGAGTGCTGGCTGGCATACCAGACGGCCATCATGTACCACGGCATCTGACCGCTGGGGAACGGCGTGCTGACCTGGAAGCTGCGCACCCCGTTATCGCTGGTGATCACCGCGGTATCGCCACGGATCCCGGCGTTGATGCGCGGCGAGTCCAGATCGGTCTTCAGTCGCGCCAGCTGGTCATCATTGCTGGCCATCGCCACCACCACCAGGCGAGTCGCGTTCCACGGCGAACGATAGCTGATGAACCCGCGCCAGGCGCTGCTGGATGAGAAGTAGCGATCGGCATCGAGGCTGGCCGAGGTCCAGTCGCCGGTCAGCCGACGTTGAACTTTTTGCCACAGGTCAGGCTCGCGGACGCTCAGCGTGTTATCCACCGGACGATAGGGTGAATCAGCCAGCAGGCTCTGGTTAAAGGCCTGCTGATCGAGAGCGGTGACCGCCAGCACATCACGTTCGCGCAGCGACTGCAGATCCGCGCCGCCGGTCGGCATCCCGAGCACGACGCGGTTATTCGCCAGCGCGGTGCCGGTCGCATTTCCGGAGCGCGCCGCCAGATTCAGCAGGGTGGCCACCTGGGTCTCAGACGGGTCTGCCGGCAGCATGAGCGTCGTTTGTGAATAGTCCGCCAGCCGCGAGAAGGGGAATGAGGCGCCAACGAAATAGGAGAGGTTTGGCAGCAGCGAGAAGTGTCGCGTTTTGCTCAAATCAATCCAGGAGTCGTCAGTGATGCGGCTCTTGATATTGTTATTCAGCAGCACCGAGCACGGAACATCATCTTTCGGCACCACATTGAAGTACATCGACAGCTGGTTATCACCGTAGATCAGGTAAGGTGCCAGCGGGATGGTAAAGCGCTCCTGGCGCGCATCGCCCCCGAGGTGGCGCCAGACTTTCTCCAGTGGTCCCTGCTTGTTCATCGCCAGGTTATTGAGGAAGGTGCCGTTGAGCGTGACGCTCAGCAGGGACTTGTCCTCATTAATCCAGCTTTCCGACGGGAAGCGGTAGCCAACCTGCAGCGGGATCGTCTCGCCATCCCAGAGATAGAGGTCGGGCGCGGCGCGAAAGGCGATACGTAAAGGCTCATGCCAGACGCCGCTGACGGTCGGGCTTTGATCCTTACGCAGCAGTTCGCTGAGCTTGACCGGACGATCGGTGGGGATCCAGCGCGGCGCATCGTACGCTTTACCAACCGGGATGGTCTGCGGTTCGACATCCTGCGTCGCGGTTTGCGGGGCAAAGTTGCCGCGGGTCAACCGCCAGGCGGCCATGCGCAGCGCGGTATCGTTTTTGCCGACAATCAACAGTAGCTTATAGGCCGGATTGGCGGGGTTGGCGATGATGCGTAGCAGCGGTTTATCGGTTTCCGGCAGCGTCATGCCGCCCACCTGCTCGCCCGGATGGCCAATCACAATACCATGGCGTTCCGGCAGGCGATCGCGCAGGGCGCTGAAGGCGATGCCGCGATAGTCCGCCTGGATACCCAGCCATGAAGAGACCAGCGCCGCGGCGCTGAAGACGTCAGCCGACGGCTTCGCCCCATAGGCGACCGCGATGTCCGCCGGCGTCATCTGCATGCTGTCAAAGAAGGGACGCGGGAAGTGGCTCAGGTCGTCGCTGATGTTCAGTTGCTGGCTTTCCCAACTGAAATGCGACGTGGGCAGCACCGTCACCCGCGACGAATCATGAATGTCACGCTGGCACTGCAGGGTATCGCCATCGTTGATCTTCACGCTCAGGTTATTGCTGGAGACCATCAGCGCGGGCGGAATATCCAGCTGGTAATGGGAGACATCCTCGCCATCGGCACCCAGCGGCAGGGTGCCGAGGGGCTGACCGTTGAGCATCAGTTGCAGGGTGGCGTTGCGGCTCGCCATTTCCGGCGATACGCGGACGGCAAGGCTGAGCTGGGAATGGATCACCACCTGGTCGGAAGGCAGCGTAAAGCTAACGCCCCCTTGCCGCTGGCCGCCGCTGAGGATAATGCCATCCGGCATCCCCATTTGCGCCAGATTCAGATCGCCTCCCCAGACCGGGGCAACCGGGATGACATCGGGCGTAGCCAC
Organism: Klebsiella sp. A-Nf5; assembly: GCF_002810545.1. Classification (NCBI taxonomy): domain Bacteria; kingdom Pseudomonadati; phylum Pseudomonadota; class Gammaproteobacteria; order Enterobacterales; family Enterobacteriaceae; genus Klebsiella; species Klebsiella sp. A-Nf5. Next base: position 97,458 of record NZ_PIOG01000254.1, read on the forward strand.
CTCACTCACCGGCGGGGTTACTGCGGGCATCTCTGGCGCAGGGGCCGTCACCGTCGCATCGCCTGCGGTGGCGGGCGCTGCCGGGGGAGTCCCCTCTTCCGGAGAGGCCGCCGGAGGTTCGTCACCCGGCTCATTGTCCGCCGCGCCGTTGAGCTGCGGAAAACTCAGCGGGGCTGAAGCGCCGGCAACCGGCTCTTCACTGTGCAGCGCTGGCGCAGAGAACATCCCTGCCAGCAGCGCCAGCGTCGTTAATCGCTTCATAACGTCCCATCCTCCTGCGCCGTTTTCGCCACTGGCGTCCGGTTGCGCTGGCTACGACGGGTTTTCCACGTCAGCCAGAACAGTTCGAACACGCAGCGCAAAATGGTGAAGAAGGAGCGGAACGGGTTATCCTGCGGACGCGGCGGATTAATCCAGGCATCCGCGCGGGCCAGCACCACACGCACCAGTTCACGGCGGCGCGAGAGAGGAATATCTTCATCAAACTTGAGGCGCAGGAAGCGCTCGTCTGAGGTGACCAGCTGAGCCGGGATGGAGATAGCCCCGGACTGCAGGATCAGTTCAATCTCTTCGATGTCATCCTCCAGATGACGCATATCCGGCGCGGCCACGCGGCAGCCACCCATCGACAGGTCCGCGGTATGGCTGCGGGAAACGATACCGCTGGCGTAATGGATCACCACCGGAATATCGACATCGATACGAATCGTTTTTCGCACCTGCCGCGTCTCGCGCGCCACGGCGATAGCCGCCAGCAGGAAGATCAGGCTGTAGATCCCCCACCCGACGTTCAGGGCGATAACGTTGGGATCCGAGCCAAAGTAGTCATGGCCTATCGCCCGGACGATACCGACGACCACCCCCAGGGCCAGCAGGCAGGCCACCACCAGATGCGGGCGCACCACGGTGAAATCGAAGTAACCGACGTCAAGCAGCCCGCCCTTATCGGTAACGTTGAATTTGCCGCGTTTGGGGAAAATCATCGTCACCAGGGTCGGCAGCACCAGGTGGAAGGCCAGCACAATATCGTAAATCTCCCCCCAGAAGCTGTAGCGATAGCGGCCATTCATTCGCGAACCGACGTAAATGGCGAGGAACAGATGCGGCAGGGCATAGGAGACAATCAGGCTCGCTGAAGAGTAAATAATATTGAGGTTAAACAGCAGATAAGCCAGCGGGGCGGTGACAAACACCACCCTCGGGAGCGCGAACTGGTAATAGAGCATGGCGCTGAGGTAGCAGAAGCGCTGCTGTAAGGTCAGGCCGCGGCCAAACAGCGGGTTATCGAGGCGAAAGATCTGCGTCATCCCGCGTGCCCAGCGGGTACGCTGGATAACGTGCACCACCAGGCGTTCAGTGGCGAGACCAGCCGCCAGCGGAATATCGAGAAAGGCCGATTTCCATCCCAGCCGCTGGAACTTCAGCGCCGTATGGGCATCTTCGGTCACCGTTTCGACGGCGAAACCGCCAATCTGCGCCAGCGCCTCGCGGCGGATCACTGCGCAGGAGCCGCAGAAAAAGGTGGCGTTCCAGTTGTCGTTCCCCTGCTGAATCGGGCCATAGAACAACATCCCTTCGTTCGGGATGTTACGCCCGACGGAGAGGTTACGTTCAAACGGGTCCGGGGAATAGAAGTAGTGCGGCGTCTGCACCAGAGCCAGCATCGGATCTTTCAGGAAGCCGCCGACGGTGGCCTGCAGGAAGACGCGCGTGGCGACGTGGTCGCAGTCGAAAACGCAAATAAGCTCCCCGTGGGTCAGGGTCAGCGCATGGTTAAGGTTCCCCGCTTTGGCGTGCTTGTTGTCGTTACGGGTGATATAGCCCACGCCGACGTCGGCGGCGAACACGGCAAACTCACTGCGTTTGCCGTCATCCAGAAGATAAATCTTCATTTTATCTTTTGGATAATCAATGCATTGTGCCGCCAGCACGGTATCGCGCACCACCTCCAGCGGTTCGTTATAGCTCGGAATATAGATATCGACCGTCGGCCACTTACTCATATCATCCGGCAGCGGAACAATGCCGCGCTTCAGCGGCCAGACCGTCTGCAGATAGTTAAGTAACAGCATCACCCAGATATAGACTTCCGCCAGAAAGAGTCCCATTCCAAGAATGGTTTCAATGGACGAGTTGAAGTGCAGGGTCTGCGTGAGACGAAAATACATGTAACGCGTGGACATCAGCAGCGATGTGACGACCATAATGACCGATATGCTGCGGCGCTTACTGAAGCCCATCAGAAAGAGAATACCGATACTTAGCAGACCAAAAATATACTGCTTTTGGCTGTCCATCGGCGTGATCACCACCAGCACGGCAACGGGAGACAGCACCAGCGCCAGCAACCAAAAAAGAGATTTTTTCATTCAGCAGCCCTGCAATAAGTTAAAGCCCTGACATGCGTGGCTGGCTGTGCACCGTGCCATCGCCAATATGGATACCCAACAGCGAAGATATTTTTTTAGCAATAATTTCAATATCAAAGGCCGCTGCGGAGGAGGCGTTAAAGTCAAGGACCGACTTCTGCGAGGCATTGGCCTCCACCACGCTTTCATCACGATGGATCACCCCAAGCAGTCGCTCGCCCAGTTTCTCTTCCATCAGGCTGGTGACGTCCCGGCTGACCTGGCGACGGCTATCGCTTTGGTTAATGACGAAATAGTGCCCGTGCTTATGATTCAGCGCCGCGCCGGTCAGGCGCTGTTTTTCCACGTGCACCAGCGTCGACATCGAGGCGGTATCTGCCAGCAGTGGAATCAGATGCAGGTCCGCCAGCCCCGTCAACGCCTTCAGCGCCGGTGAAGGCCCCGGCGGCATATCGGCGATGGTGATAAGCCCGGGATAGTTGAGCAGCGCCGACAGACCGCGCTGGAGAAAATGGTCATTGTGGGTCAGTTGCTCATCAAACGCCTGACGCTGCGCTTCGCTCACTTCGCCGTAAGGCAGGACGAAAATATTGCTGCCGGCGCTCAGCACGCACTGGCTCCAGTCATGCAGTTCCAGCGCCTTCGCCACATAGCCCCGCTCATCGCTCAGCGGCACGCCAAAATGCAAACGGAGGGCATTCTGGACGTCAAAATCCAGCGCCAGGACTTTGCTGCCCGTTCGAGCCAGCGAATAAGCTAAATTGGCCGCAAGGGTCGTTTTCCCCACGCCACCTTTCGGTGAACAGACGCAAATCAACGGCATGTTGCGATCCTTTCCAGAAGAGATTTCAAAGGCTGGTCTTTATTTTTCGCCACCGGCTCTGCGGTTTTTGCCGCGAACAGGTGGGCATAGTTGTCGGCGCCCGGCGCAGGCCGCGGGGCCATTCTCGGCGGCGAGGTCACCACCGGCTCAGGTACCGGCGCCGCGGCCAATGGCGCAGTCGTCATTGTTGGCGCCGGAGCGACAGGTTCCGGCATTGCAGGTTCTGCGACCGGCAATGGGATCGGGGCAATAACTGGGGGGACTGGCGCAACCGGAGGTGAGGCTGGCGCCGCGACCACGGGGTCGACACGCTGGAAGAGATCCGCGGGCACGGGCTGCGGCAGCGGCGCGGAGACCGACCCTCCCAGCGCCAGAGTAGAAGATTTCCCGGCGTCGGGATTCAGCTGATTGAGGATCGCCCAGTCGCCGTGTTCCCGCGTGGCGGCTTGCGAAGAAAGATCCTGAAATTTGAGGTTTTGGGTCCGCGTTTTTTCTTGAAAGCGCTGCAGATCATCATAATGGTTCATTGATAACCTCATGATTTTAAAAATTTCATATTAAGTTTGTTGTTATTTTCTTGGTATTAGAAAACATCGTGACGTTTCTTGTATGGCAGATAAATGCCAGCTTAGTCGTACCAATACAACACGATTGACAGGGATATAATAGTTTAGAATTTGATTTTCGGTGTGATTCCACGGCAGAAGTATCACTACACTAACACTTCCCTTTCAGAATGATAGCCCCATTTTTTAGGTATGCGCTCATCCTTAACCTCCGCGTACCACCGCGCTTCCCGGCCGTTTTCATATAAATATATTAAACCATGAAAAAATCATGGCATTGGATAAATGAAATAATAAACCTGAACCATTTTAATTTCTCTTTAATTCTATAAAAATGGACTGAAAGGCTTATTTTTTCGGATAATCTACGAAGAATGCTCCGAGAGTATGGCAGAAATTGCAACAATGAACGCTGTTGCCAGGTTTCCTCTCAGGCAGAAGAGAAACTCCCGGTCCGGGGACCGGGAGCGCGCCATCAGGCGTGGGGTTTTTGCGGATTCTCATCCTGATCGACGGCAAAGCAGGCCACCAGTTGGCCACCGTAATCCTTAAGCTGCGGCTGAAGCTGGGTGCATGGACCAAAGCGTCGACGGCAGCGTGCATTAAAGGCGCAACCCGGCGGCGGGTTCAGCGGGCTCGGCAGTTCGCCGGTCAGCTTGATCCGCTCGCGACGGTCGTCCGGGTTCAGACGCGGGGTCGCCGACAACAGCGCCTGAGTATACGGATGGCGCGGATTGTTGAAGATCTGGTCTTTGGTGCCCTTCTCCACGCAGCGGCCGAGATACATCACCATCACTTCATCAGCGATATGCTCGACGACTGACAGGTCGTGGGAGATAAACACGTAGGACAGCCCTAAATCCTGCTGCAGATCCATCATCAGGTTCAGCACCTGGGCACGTACCGAAACGTCCAGCGCGGAAACCGGCTCATCGGCAATCACCACGTCCGGATCCAGCATCAGCCCGCGGGCAATGGCGATACGCTGGCGCTGACCGCCGGAAAACATATGCGGGTAGCGATCGTAATGTTCGGTTTTCAGACCGACCTTCGCCATCATCGCCAGCGCTTTTTCACGGCGCTGATCTTTACTCAGGCTGCTGTTAATCAGCAGCGGCTCTTCCAGAATCTGCCCCACTTTTTTACGCGGGTTCAGCGAACCGTACGGGTTCTGGAACACAATCTGGATTTTCTGCCGCCGCAGCTTCTGCGCCTGCGGGTCGTGCTTAAGCAGATCCTGACCCTGATAGTACAGCTCACCGCCGGTCGGGACCTCAATCATTGTCAGCAGACGGCCCAGCGTCGATTTACCACAGCCCGACTCCCCCACCACCGCCAGCGTTTTACCGCGTTCAAGGGTAAAGGAGACGCCGTCCAGCGCTTTCACCAACCGTTCCGGGGCGAATATCCCCTTCTTCACCGGATAGTGTTTTTTCAGATCAATGGCCTGCAACAGCGGTTGTTGCGTGGTGGCCTTTTGCGTACTCATAATCCAGGCCTCCCGGCATCATCGAGTGGGTAGTGGCATTTAGACTGACGGCCGCCATTGAGATCCGCCAGTACGGGCTCTTCGCTACGGCATTTATCCGTGGCATAGGGGCAGCGTGGGTTCAGCAGGCAGCCGACAGGACGGTCATATTTCCCCGGCACCACGCCCGGCAGCGACGCCAGACGCGCCTTATCCTGAGCGAACTCCGGCAGCGCGCGCAGCAGCGCCTGGGTGTACGGATGGCGCGGCGCGCGGAAGATATCTTTCGCGTCACCGGTCTCTACCACCTGACCCGCATACATGACGATAATTTTATGCGCCGCCTCGGCCACCAGCGCCAGGTCGTGGGTGATCAGCACCAGCGCCATATTTTCCTGCTGCTGCAACTCCAGCAGCAACTCGATGATCTGCGCCTGAATGGTCACATCCAGCGCAGTGGTGGGTTCATCGGCAATCAGCAGTTTTGGCCGACAGGCAATCGCCATCGCGATCATCACGCGCTGACTCATCCCGCCGGAAAGCTGGTGCGGGTAAACGTCGAGCCGCGACGCCGGATCGGGAATGCCCACCAGGTTCAGCAGGTCGATGGCCCGCTGGCGGCGTGTTTGCTTATTGCCGCCCTGATGAACTTTGATCGCTTCCATAATCTGGTAGCCGACGGTATAGCACGGATTGAGGCTGGTCATCGGATCCTGGAAGATCATCGCCACTTCCGCCCCCACCAGCTGACGCCGCTCTTTTTCAGAGATGCGCTGCAGGTCGCGGCCGTTGAACTCCAGTTTGTCCGCCATCACCCGGCCGGGATAGTCAATCAGACCCATAATCGCCAGCGAGCTGACGGATTTACCGGAGCCGGATTCACCGACGATGCCAACCACTTCACCCTGCTTCACGCTATAGCTGATGCGGTCTACGGCGCGGAACGGCGCGTTCTCATCGCCGAAATGCACCGATAATTTATCTACATTCAATAACGCCATCTCGAACCTCTTACTGCTTCAGTTTGGGATCGAGCGCGTCACGCAGACCGTCACCCATCAGGTTAAATGCCAGCACCGTCAGCAGGATCGCCACACCCGGGAAGGTCACCACCCACCAGGCGCTTTGCGCGAACTGCAATACGTCGGAGAGCATGGTGCCCCACTCAGGCGTCGGCGGCTGTGCGCCCATGCCGAGGAACCCCAGCGCTGCCATGTCGAGAATGGCGTTAGAAAAGCCCAGCGACGCCTGAACGATCAGCGGCGCGAGACAGTTGGGAAGAATATTGACGAACATCTGGCGCATCGCGCCGGCGCCCGCCACGCGGGAAGCGGTCACGTAGTCGCGGTTGACCTCGACCAGCACCGCCGCACGCGTCAGACGCACATAGTGTGGGAGCGCCACGAAGGTCAGCGCCAGCGACGCGTTGACGATAGATGGCCCGAAGATAGCCACCAGCACCAGCGCCAGCAGCAGGCTCGGCAGCGCCAGCATAATATCGACGACGCGCATGATGATGGAATCCACCACTCCGCCGAAATAGCCCGCCACCAGGCCGAGCACCACGCCAAGGATCAGCGACAGGACCACCACCAGGCAGCCCACCAGCAGCGACAGGCGGGCGCCGTACATCAGACGCGACAGAATATCGCGGCCCACGTCGTCGGTGCCGAGCAGATGCGCCAGGCTGCCGCCATCCTGCCAGAACGGCGGCGCCAGCAGCGAATCACGGAACTGATCCGCCGGGTTATACGGGGCGAGGAAGTTGGCGAACACCGCGATGATAATCATCACCGCCACGTACACCAGACCGACGACCGCGCCTTTGTTGCGTTTGAAATAGTGCCAGAACTCCTGCAGCGGCGTCATTGGCACCGGTGCAGCAATCGCTTTATTCTCAGTAATTTGTGACATGATGGCCCCTTACTTCTTATGCCGGATACGCGGGTTCACCACGCCATACAGCAGGTCGACCAGCAGGTTGACGAGGATAATCATCGTCGCCACCAGCAGCACCCCGCCCTGCACCACCGGGTAATCGCGACGCTGCAGCGCGTCAATCAGCCAGCGGCCTAAACCAGGCCATGAGAAAATGGTTTCCGTCAGGATCGCGCCCGCCAGCAGCGTGCCCACCTGCAGGCCAATGACCGTGACCACCGGCAGCATCGCGTTGCGCAGGGCATGGACCACAATCACCCGCATCCGGGTCAGCCCTTTGGCGCGCGCGGTACGAATGTAGTCTTCGCCGAGCACTTCCAGCATCGACGAGCGGGTCATACGCACAATCACCGCCAATGGGATAGTGCCCAGCACGATAGCCGGCAGGATCATATGCATTAAGGCATCGATAAAGTCGCCCTGCTCACCCCAGATGGCGGTGTCGATCAGCATAAAGCCGGTCAGCGGCAAGGTATCGTCAAGGAACACCGTATCGCTGATACGCCCGGAGACCGGGGTCAGGTTCAGTTGCACCGAAACCAGCATAATCAACATCATGCCCCACCAGAAGATAGGCATGGAGTAGCCAGTCAGCGCCAGACCCACGGCGGTATGGTCAAAGATGGAGCCGCGTTTTACCGCAGCCAGCACGCCCACCGGAATACCGACGGCGACGGCGAAAATCATCGCGCAAACGCCCAGTTCAAGGGTGGCTTTAAAACGCGGGACAAACTCTTGCCACACGGGAATGCGGCTTTTCAGCGAGATGCCTAAATCACCGTGCAGTACGCCCCAAATGTAATGGGCATATTGCTGCCACAGCGGCTTATCAAGGCCCATTTCGGCCAGCAGCTGCGCGTGACGCTCGGGGGAAATACCACGTTCGCCCGCCATAATCATCACCGGATCGCCGGGGATCATATGGACGAAGGCAAAGGTGAGAAGGGTGATACCGATAAATGTCGGGATGACTAGTCCCAGACGTCGGAGAATAAACTGCAACATAACCCGGATTCTCTCTAGTGACGCCCCGCCTGGCGACAGGGCGTCTGTATTGCTCACAAAAGCATTCCCCGGAATAGCGGGAATACGCCCCCTTCCTCTCCCGCGCGGGGAGAGGGGGTCAGGCATCGTGCTTATTATTCGACGGAGACGTTATCGAAGTGGTGTTTGCCCAGCGGATCCACCACATAGCCTTTGACTTCTTTACGCACCGGCTCATAGACGGTGGAGTGAGCGATGATCAGCGCCGGAGCCTGGTCATGCATCACTACCTGAGCCTGTTTGTACAGTTCAATACGCTTGTTGTGGTCGTCGGTAGCGCGGGCCGGCTGAATCAGATCTTCAAACGGCTTATAGCACCAGCGCGAGTAGTTGGAGCCGTCTTTCGCCGCGGCGCAGCTGAACAGGGTCGCGAAGAAGTTATCCGGATCCCCGTTGTCACCGGTCCAGCCCATCATTACGGTCTGGTGCTCGCCCGCTTTCGCCCGCTTCAGATATTCACCCCACTCATAGGTGACAATCTTGGCCTGGACGCCGACTTTCGCCCAGTCGGCCTGGATCATTTCAGCCATACGGCGGGCATTCGGGTTGTACGGACGCTGTACCGGCATCGCCCACAGGTCGATAGTGAAGCCTTTTTCCAGGCCCGCTTCTTTCAGCAGCTGCTTCGCCTTCTCCGGGTCGTAGGTGTAGTCTTTAACGTCGTCGTTATAGCCCCACATGGTCGGCGGGATCAGGTTCTTCGCCGCCTGGCCTGCGCCCTGGTAAACGGCTTTGATGATCGCTTCTTTGTTAACCGCGTAGGTCAGCGCCTGACGAACTTTGACGTCGTCCAGCGGTTTCTTCTCAGTGTTGAAGGAGAGATAACCGACGTTCAGGCCCGGCTGTTCCAGCAGGGTAATGTTCTTATCTTCCTTCATGCGCGCGATGTCCGCCGGGTTCGGGTACGGCATCACCTGGCACTCATTTTTCTGCAGCTTGGCATAGCGCACGGAAGCATCCGGGGTGATAGAGAAGACCAGACGATCAATCTTCGGCTTGGTACCCCAATAGCCCGGGAAGGCTTTATACAGAATGCGGGAATCTTTCTGGTACTGCAGCAGCTGGAATGGGCCGGTACCGATAGGATTGAGGTCCACTTTTTCCGGCGTGCCGGCTTTCAGCATGTTATCGGCATACTCTTTCGAGAGGATAGAGGCGAAGTCCATGGCCAGGTCAGCGAGGAACGGCGCTTCCGGGCGAGTCAGGACGAACTGGACGGTTTTATCGTCCACTTTCTTCACTTCGCTAATCAGGTCCTGCAGACCCATCCCTTCAAAGTATTCATAGCTGCCGCCAGAAACTTTATGGTACGGGTTATTGGTATTCTTCTGGCGATCGAAGGAGAACACGATGTCATCGGCGTTCAGGTCACGGGTTGGTTTGAAGTCTTTATTATCTTGCCACTTCACGCCCTGACGCAGATGGAAAGTATAGGTTTTGCCATCAGGACTGACTTCCCATTTCTCAGCAAGCCCTGGAATAACTTCCGTCGTACCGGTTTTAAATTCGACCAGGCGGTTATAGATAGGTACGGAACTGGCGTCATAGGTGGTGCCAGAGGTGAAGAGCTGTGGGTTAAAGCCTTCCGGCGAGCCTTCAGAACAATAAACCAGGGTTTTCGCTTGCACGCTGGCGGCGACGGTCATGGCGACCAGGCTCAGACCAAGCTTCAGCATCCCTGATTTCTTCAAGGAAATACTCATTATTCTGCTCCAAAACTGTGATGTTGTTTGCATATATCCGCCGGACCTTTATTTATTTTTATTCGTCCTATTTCAAACGACGGATGCGTTGGCTGCGCTCGATCATCCCAGTCACATCGTTATCTATGCTCAGGGGAGCTCGTACACTTGCCGCCTTTCCGCAGCTCGAACTATTTAGAATATACCCGGTCCAGTCGGTGGTGCCCGAAGGCGTAGAGAGAGATGGGGATTCCTTTCGCAAAAACGACTGAGTTGCAGTACGGATTCTCCATGAAATGCCCCTCATGCCCTACAATCTGTCAACAGAATGGGGAAACGTCAATACAGCCAGCCGGGTTTTACATCCAGCGTGAGAAACGGCAGGCAAAGATTAAAAAAACTTCAAGGCGCTATTTTCAGCAGAGAAATTTATGCTACGGGCCGATAAGCAGAATAAAGACCTTAATAATTTGCAACACGCAGAGGGAAACAATTCCAACAAATGAGAAAAATTTCTTGCTGTGTGACCAATATGTGAGCGATTAATAGCGCGAACGTTAAAGCGCACAGCGGAAAATGCTACATTTAGCCATAAGCTTCGCGAAAAAAGATCTGTTCATCGATAAAAAAATGCAATGGAAGATGTCACAAAATAGCGAATAGCTGGCTGGAAACGTGGGTAAAGACGTTAATTGTGATTCTGGTGGAATTTTTGGCCGGTAGCACACGGATAATGCCCGGCGGCGCTACGCTTGCGCGGGCCTACGGAACACAAGCCGAACCTCTAACCTCTGCCCCCGGAGGTTCTCATCCTCACAGGCTACAGATGCAAAAAAGCCTGCTCATTGAGCAGGCTTTTCGAATTTGGTCGGTGATAGAGGATGACTCGCCACTTCGTGGCTCGCCCTGCGGGCCGTTGCTGTCGCAACGTTCTCTCGCTTCGCTCGAGTCGAACCTCTGCCCCCGGAGGTTCTCATCCTCACAGGATACAGATGCAAAAAAGCCTGCTCATTGAGCAGGCTTTTCGAATTTGGTCGGTGATAGAGGATTCGAACCTCCGACCCCTTCGTCCCGAACGAAGTGCGCTACCAGGCTGCGCCAATCACCGAATGCGGGGCGCATCTTACTGCTGGGATGCCTACCCGTCAATGCCTTATTTTCAAAAAATCGCTCAACCGGCGAGAAACTCAGCAGCCTGAGCAGCGAATCGCCGGTTGGTCATCGTTTTCAGCGGCAGGTCACCTCAAACGCTTTGCGATACTCGGATACCTTACAGGTCACCGGCTCACCGAGATAGGTCGAGCCCGCCGGGTTGAATTTAAATTCCCCGAGCAGCATCGTCAGTTCCCCCAGCTCCGGACAGGATTGCTGATGGCGCATGATATCCGGGCGGGTATCGTTATTTACCGCGCGGGCGATGTCGCTGTATGCCAGCTTGTCGGCAAAGGCATTGGCACAAAACTGGAGTTCGCTTTGCGCCATATGCGCAGCCTGCCCCTTCAGCTCGGCATGCTGCGCCAGCAGCAGCTGGCGAACCTCGCCGGCCCGGCTGTAGCCAATCGCCGTATAGCCGGCCTTATTGCTGAGATTGACGCTGGCGCCAGCCTCAAGCAGCGCCTCGACACTGGCTTTATTATTCATTTTGACCGCCAGCATCAGCGGGCTGAGGTCGTTGGCGGAGAGCTGGTCCACCTTTGCGCCGCGCTGCACCAGCGCCGCGATCACCGCAGGCGACCCCTGACCCGCCGCCACCTGCAGCGCCGTGAGCCCTTCACGGTTCGGCTTATCCACCTCCACACCGGAGGCCGACAGCGCCAGCACCAGATTGGGATCATCCCCCGCCGCCGCCAGCATCAGCGGAGTGGTGCCGGATTTATCCGCCAGGCTGGTGTCCGCCCCGGCGTTGGCCAGCGTCGTGATGGTTTCCGCCGAACGCGCGTGATCGACCGCGAGGAAAAAGGCCGATTCCCCTGAAGCATTGACGGCCTTCACGTCCGCCCCGTGTTTGAGGAGCAGCGCCACAATTTCGTCGACGTTCTTCTTAAAGGCGCCGGGTGCCAGTTGTAACGCCATGTCTTCGGTCATCAGCGCGCGGTTACCCGTCGCCAGCGATTTCGCCGCCGTTGCGCCGACAATTTTATCCAGCGCGCTCTCCTCCTCGACAGGCGCATCGGGCTTTTTCATTGCCAGAATATGCTGATAGTCGTTTCTGACGTCCCCGCCGTCGGCAATGGCGGACATCAATGGCGTGCTCTTCTCGATGGTGGTCTGATTCACCGCCGCTCCCGCCTGGAGAAGATCGCCGATAATCGCGGTATCGCTGCCTCGCGCCGCCGCCAACATCAGCGCCGTCACGCCCTGGCGCGTCTGGAGATTCGGCTTCGCCTGACGCTTAAGCAGTAACGCCACCACATCGCGACGATTTTCCGCGGCAGCGACCATCAAGCCACTTAAGCCGGTTTTATCCTGACCATCCACATCAATGCCGTTATTCAGCATGGCTTCGATCGTCGCCGGCGCATCGTATTTACAGGCCAGCAGGAACTGGCTGGTCTCTTCCTCAGACTGGCAGCCCGCGAGCATCAACAGGCACAGCAAGGCCAACCCCTTTATTACCTTCATCCTTTCTCTCCATGAAAAGTTCGAGCACAGGGGAAGCAAGGAAACTGGAGGGTAATCAAAGAAGAAGAGGCAACCTGCCAGACACGTCCACTGTGCGAAAAAAATCCCTCGCGCGACGTCAGCCGGCGAGGGATTAGCTTATCCTGGGCTCAGGAAGGGAAAACAGACCCGAGAATCTGAAAATAAAATCCGTGCCTTACTTTTTCCAGCGGCACCAGTTGTTATTCTCATTGATCCCGCCATCCGGCGAGGTATAGCCGAGGCAGCCCATAATGGTGTCGTACAGCTCGACGTGACGGCGCGGCACCTTCATCGCGGCCTGCTGCTGCAGATGGGCAAACGCGGCGGCATGATCGGGATTCTCCAGGTATTTATCCGACATCCACACCATCATCGGCACGCGGAACTGCTCCGGCGGCGCCATCTTGCGCGGCGTTCCGTGCAGGTGTTCACGCTCGTTAATCGACTCCCCATGATCGGCGGCATAGAACACAATCGCTTTCTTATCCCGCAGCTGGTCGAGGACGCTGACGATAAAGTGATCGACGTAGGTCACGCTGTTATCGTAGGAGTTAATCAGCTCCGCTTTCGAGCACTTGTTGTCGACACCGACGCACTCCGGCTTCCACTGGGCAAAGCTGCGCGGGTAGCGTTGGGTGTAGTTAAAATGAGAGCCTTTGGTGTGGAGAATGATCAGGTGCTTACCGGAGGCGTTGTCCTGCGCCATACCGCGCTTCATCTCCTCCACCAGCAGCATATCGTCAACGCTCTTGCCGCGGTTGCGCGGCTCGGCGCCAATTTGCTCGCGGTAGGCGATATTGTTGGCCATCGTGTTGCTGTAGAACCACATCTCGCTCTGCATGGCATAGAGATTGCCGTTGAAGCCCAACTGATGAAGCACGGCAAAGACGTTCTGCTCTTTGAGCGTCCGCTGCGGGTTATCCTCCGCCCCGCCCTGACGCACAAACATGCAGCGTAACGACAGCTTGGTGGCGGTATCGCAGGAGTAGCCGCGGAAGGCAACGAGATTCTTCTCTTTCTCCAGCTCTGGCGTGGTGTTGCGGCTATAGCCGAGGATGCCCATATGGTCCCAGCGGGTCGTTTCGCCAATGATGAATACCACGTAGGTGTCATCCAGACCTTCCGGGGCGACGTAGGTAAACTTCTTCGCCGGGTTAATCAGCGATTTATTATCCGAGGATTCATCCACCTGCGCCCAGGCGTAAAGCCCCAGCGCCGACAGCCAGTTTGATGGCAGGTAGGAGTTGGCGATCACCCCGCCATAGCTCGGCATATCCACTTCCGAATGGCGCTCCACATCGTGCTGACGCAGCTCAAGCAGGCGGATGGGGCCCCAGACAATGAGTCCGGCCAGCACCACGATCAGCACGTTTTTAACCCGCTGGCCTGGGGTGCGCAATTGGCGCAGCAGAGTATGGCGGCAGCGGTTACTCCAGATAAACAGCAGCGGCGGCGCACTCACCACCACCAGCCAGAGGATCAGGTGCCAGCCGATAACCTCTTTCGACAGGTCGATATCGGTGGTCATCACCGAGGCGATAATTCCGTAGCCAATCACCACATTGAGGAACGTCATGTAGTAACTGGCGGCGGCGGAAAACAGAACAATCAGCGTCGCCAGAATGCGCCAGATGCGGCGGCCAAACAGTGACAGCAGACGTAACAGGAAGAAGGTGACAAAGACCGTGGCAACCAGTTCAACGACACCGGAAAGCCCTTTCCAGAAAGTGAACTCTTGAGCATAACCATCGAAACGCCGGAAAAAAACGGCGACGTTCATAAACCAGCCGATGTACAGCGCCAGCCAAAAACTAAGCTTCTGCTGCGTCATCGTTCTAATATATTTCATGCAAGCAAACCTGGAAAAAGAAGAATAAAACACCGCCTGACGCTGTGGCACGAGTCAGTAGGCTAATAGGGTGCGTTAGGGTTGGTTATCAGAAACCTCTACAAAGCGCGATAAGTAGACCACAGGGAACGGGAAAAGTATCAGGAGGGAATGTGATCCAGCCAAACATTTACAAAACATTTGGCTGGATTGGCACTATTTGCTTAGGGGATTAACCAGGGGCGCGTTTCAGGCATGCGCCTCGCTATAGACTCTGCCTTTCGGCTGACGAATGGTGGTGGACAGCGCCAGCGACAGAATCAGCAGGGCGAAGATCACGCAGAAAGTCACGTAGAAGCCGCCGAACAGCGAAGCGATGAGAGAGCCGCAGATGCTGCCGATACCAAAGCCCAGATAAATCACACCATAGTTTTTCGCCAGATTGTTCAGGCCAAAGAACTCACTCACCAGTGACGGGAAGACGGTGATGGTGCCGCCGAAGTTAAAGGCGACGCAGGCGATGGCGGCGAAGAAAGTCATGGCATTCAGCGGGGCGAACAGCAGCGCGGCCATCCCCACCAGCGACACCACCTGGCCGAGGGTAATTACACGAATGCGGGAGATTTTGTCGGACAGGATGCCTAACACCAGGCGGCCGCTAAGGTTAGCAATCGAGATAACCGTGACCGCGTTTGCCGCCGTGGCGACATCCAGGTGGACCATCCCCTGGGCAATATCTTTCGCCACGCCAATCACGTACAGACCGCTCATGCAGGCCGTCAGGAACATCACTGCCAACATCCAGTACTGCGGTTTACGCATTGATTCCGCCAGGCTGAAGTCGTTTTCTACCACGCCATTGGCCGCGGTGGTCGCCGTATGATTCGGCGCATCTTTCATCAGGGTCGCGCCAAACACAATCATCACCAGCACGATAGCGCCCCAGATGACGAAGGTTTTTTCCAGACCGACGGTGGCCAGCAGATGGGAGTCAATGAATTTGAACCCCAGGCTGCCGAGACCATAGGAACCGATGGAGAAAGCGGAGATCAGCCCTTTACGTTCAGGGAACCACTTCACACAGTTCGACAGCGTCAGCAGATAACCGGCGCCGTCCGCCAGCCCCACCAGCACGCCCGCGCTCAGCCACAGCATCATCAGGCTGCTGGAGTGCGCGGTCAGGAAGAAGCCCAGACCGAGCAGGATCCCGGAGGCCATCGTGACGCGCTTAACGCCAAAGCGCTCCTGCAGTTTCCCGGCAACCGACGAGGAGAGCGCCAGCCCGAGGCTCAGCAGGCCAAAGGAGAAAGCCACCCGGCTAACCGGCTCGCCCAGTTTGTCAGACAGCGAACTATTAAACAGGCTCCAGGTATAGACCGAACCGAGAGCAAATTGGGTGATGATGGTGCCGATTAGCGTAAGCCAGCGGGTCGATTGACGGTTTGCAGCGTTCATAGCAGTTGTCCTGATAAATTAACTGCCGCCACAATAGCGAAGGCCCCTCATCCTGTGGGGAAAAAAGGCATGAACTGCCATCAGCAGGGAATGAAATGCATTAATGGCGGAACGAATGACATTGCAAAACATTCATTCCGCGAATTTCAGGCAAAAAGTTAGTGTGCGCTATCTCACAGAAATGCGCCATTACTGAGATTTAACAATAACCGTGTCGTTTCAAACGCGTAACAATGTCGGGTTAAAAGTTGGCGCTGACGCCCATCAGATAGAGCGTATTTTCCCCCGATGGGACATTGTCCGCCTGCGACAGCGTCGCCCATGCTGCCACGTGGGATCCCAACTGCATATCGGCACCCAGGGTGACATCACTCCAGCCGCCTTCTCTGGCGCGGGTCGTCGGCGACCAGGCATCGCTGGCGAGCGACTGGTTATAGCTCACCTGAGCCCAGGGATGTACGCCCCACAGCGACTGATAATCCATGCGCCAGCCGAGCGTGTTGACATACCCCGTCTCGCCCGCGCTTCTCGTCACCGGCGCGGTGACGTCGCTGCGCAGGCTGGCCACCGGCCCGGAGGTCATGCCGTTTGCCAGCAGATAATTCCAGCCGACGCTCTGACCACGGCTGCTGTCCGGTGGCGCCAGCGCCTGGTTTAATGCCAGCCCGCCGGGCGTTTCTGAGGACTTCATCCGCTCAGCGAGAATATCTTCGTAACGTGGTTGGTGATCGCTATCCCATGTATAGCGTTCCGGCGTATTACTTTTTGTATCGATAGCGATATATTCCTGTTGCCAGGCATTCGCTCCAGAGACACACAACACCCAGACGGATATGCTCGCCGGGATCAAGAAGCCCCGGAGGCCATTGCATTTCTTTATTATCATTAATGCGACTCCAGAAAAGAGCCGAATCGGCAATATTGCTGTGTTTTTTTTGGGGATACGATTTCCCTGTATTAACTATTATCTTTATCTTTCAGCCGTCAAGCCGGGCGTTCACTTTTTTAGCGTAGAGGGAGAAATATCAATGCAACGTTGCGGATGGGTGAGCCAGGATCCGTTATATATCGAGTATCACGATACCGAATGGGGTGTGGCGCAAAAAGAGGGCCGCCAGCTGTTTGAAATGATCTGCCTCGAGGGCCAGCAGGCCGGTTTGTCATGGATCACCGTGTTAAAAAAACGGCAGAACTACCGCCAGGCTTTTCACCAGTTCGACCCGGTACGCGTGGCAGCGATGGGGGAAGATGATGTCGAGCAGTTGCTACAGAATGCCGGCATCATTCGCCATCGGGGAAAAATTCAGGCCATTATCGGCAACGCCCGCGCTTACCTGGCGATGGAAGAAAATGGCGAGTCGTTCACTGATTTTGTCTGGTCCTTCGTCAACAATGAGCCGCAGGTAACGTGCGCCGCGACGCTGGCGGAAATCCCCACCACGACGCCGGCCTCAGATGCGCTATCGAAGGCATTGAAAAAACGCGGCTTTAAATTTGTCGGCTCGACAATCTGTTATTCCTTTATGCAAGCCTGTGGGCTGGTCAACGACCATGTCACCGGCTGCTTCTGTCACCCTGGAGGTCAGGATGATCCGCAAGTGGGACACTGAAGATACCGCGCCGCTGCTGGCGCTGTGGCTGGACAGCACGATTCATGCTCATCCCTTTATCAGCGAAAGTTACTGGCGCGACAGCATCGCGGTGGTACGGGATGTCTATCTTCCCGCCGCCAGCACCTGGGTCTGGGAGCGCGACGGAGTATTAAAAGGCTTTGTTAGCGTGCTGGACTCCCGCTTCGTCGGCGCATTGTTTGTCGCGCCGGACGCCATCCGCCAGGGCATTGGCCGGGCGCTGCTGGATGAAGTCAAACAGCACTACGCCTGGCTTAGCCTTGAGGTTTACCAGAAGAACGAATCGGCGGTCAGTTTCTACCATGCGCAGGGCTTCCGGATTGAAGACTGCGCATGGCAGGACGATACTCAGCACCCGACGTGGATTATGCGTTGGCCGGCGGATCAAATGCTGTAAGCGGCAGCGCCGGGCCGGTATATTTCTCCAGCCACGCCAGGGCGGTGTTCCCGGCACAGCCGTTGCCGAGCCGGGATGTCGGGATATCTTTGGTTAAGACGTTCACCGCCCCGTTTTTGCAGATGCCCACCAGCGGATCCAAGTCGGGCCATGCCCCTTCATGCAGGCAAATCACCCCCGGGCGGATCCCCTCCGTCACCACCGCGCCGGCCAGCACCTGACCGCGGGCGTTCCACACCCGCACCAAATCGCCATCGGCGATCCCGCGCGCCTGGGCATCCTGCGGATGGATGGTCAACGGTTCACGTCCGGCGACGGCATAGCGTTCGCGCAGCGCGGTATAGTTCAGCTGACTGTGCAGACGGTGTGCCGGATGGGCCGACAGCAGCTGCAGCTGCCCTGCCTCGGCGTTGCCATGCCACTCGTCGGGCTCCAGCCACATCGGGTGCGGCGGGCAATCGGCGTAGCCAAAGGCGGCGATGGTTGGTGAGTGGATCTCAATTTTACCGCTCGCCGTTTTCAGCGGGTTGGCCTGCGGATCGTCGCGGAAGGCGGCGAAGCGGGCAAAACGGGCATTCTCCGGCTCCTCCGGCATCTCAATCAGCTGGTTAGCCTGCCAGAATTCGGCAAACGGCGGCAGCGTCACCTGCTGCTGGGCGCCGCGCCGGGCGGCCATCTGATAGAAGGTCTCCAGCCACTGTAAATCACTCTTCCCTTCGGTGAAGCGCTCGCGGCCGCCCGCTTCCCAGCGTTCGCTGAGGTCGGCAAAGACTGCGAAATCGTCGCGCGCTTCATCTCGCGGGGCGACCACCTGCTTCATCGGCACCAGATGCTGATTGCTGTAATCCCCGGTCATGGTCAGATCGTTGCGCTCAAACGAAGTGGTCGCCGGCAGGACGATATCGGCATGGCGCGCGGCGGCGGTCCAGAAGCATTCGGAGATGACGATCAGCTCCGGTTTCTGCCAGGCCTGGATCAATCGGTTGGTGTCTTGATGATGAGTAAAGTTGGCCCCGCCGGCCCACCAGATAAAGCGAATGTCGGGGAAGCGACGCGCCATGCCGTTGTGCTGATAGTCCGCCCCCGGATTCTCCAGCGCCTCGACGATCCGCGCGACCGGGATCTTCTCCACCGCGTCCACGCCCCCGGCGACGCTTCCCTGCATCGAGCCCAACACCGCCGCGCGGCGCGTCGGGTTGCCGCCGTTGGCGAAATGGTAGGAAAGACCAAACCCGCCTCCCGGGGTGCCAATCTGCCCCAGCATGGCGGCCAGGGTGACCAACATCCAGTGTTTCTGCTCGCCATACTGCTGGCGCTGCATGCCCCAGCCAGACATCAGCATGGTGGTGTTTTCATGGAAAAGTTTCGCCAGTTCGCGGATCTTATCCGCTTCCACGCCGCAGATCGCCGCCGCCCAGTCAGCGGTTTTCGCTACGCCGTCGCTTTCGCCGGTCAGATAGCGGGCAAAAATATCGTAGCCACTGGTGCAGCGGGTAAGAAACGCATCATCCTGCCAGCTATTCTCCACCAGCGTATGGGCGATCCCCAGCATCAGCGCGACATCGGTGCCCATATGCGGGGCGATCCATTCCATCGAATCGCCAAAGAAATCGACGGTTTCCGATCGCATCGGATCGATGCAGATCAGGCGCTTGCCGCTCTGGCGCAGCCGGTCGAACCACGGGATCCCTTGCTCGTCGGAGGCGTTCCAGGCAATTTTCAGCGTGTTCAGCGGGTTGGCGCTCCACAGCACCACCACTTCGCTGTGCTCGAGCACCAGCGGCCAGCTGGTCTGCTGCTGATACACCTCATTGCCGCCCACGACGTAAGGCATGATCGCCTGCGCCGCGCCGGTGGAGTAATCGCCAAGATGGCCGGTATAGCCGCCCGCCAGGCTCATGTAGCGCTGCAGCAGGGTGGCCGCCTTATGCAGGACGCCGTTAGAACGCCAGCCGTAGGAGCCGGCGAAAATCGACTGCGGACCGTAGCTTTCGCGGATCCGCCGATGCTGGGCATCAATCAAATCCAGCGCCTGATCCCAGCTCACCCGAACGAATTCATCCTGACCGCGGACCCCCTGCGGCGTTTCCGGTGAAGCAAGGAAGCCTTTGCGCACCATCGGATAGCGCACGCGGGTTTTGCTGTGGACCTGATCGCGCACCGCCGTTTGCAGCGAGTTGGCAAACGGTGTCGCCAGCGCGCCCCGGGAGGAGAGGACGTTTTCACCGTCCGTTTCCACCAGCATCGGTCCCCAGTGGGCGGCGGTTAAGATGGTTTTGGTTGCAGATGAGGTTGGCAAGGGTGGCTCCTGGTCAGCGAATGCAGGTGTCATGACGGCGTGATGGGCAACCGTTCAATGTTATTTACAAAATGAGATGGTATCCGGGGAATTTTCTACGTAATCACGCGTCATAATCAACCGTCACGTTCGCTGTGACAAAGAATAAAAAGGATTAAGGACATTAAATGAAAAAACGCGTACTTATGATTGCGGCGCTGGTCAGCGGCACTCTGGCCATTTCTGGCTGCACCACCAACCCCTATACCGGTGAACGTGAAGCAGGTAAATCCGGTATTGGCGCAGGTATTGGCTCCTTAGTGGGCGCTGGCGTCGGCGCGCTCTCCTCTTCCAAACATGACCGCGGCAAAGGCGCGCTGATTGGCGCAGCGGCCGGCGCGGCGCTTGGCGGCGGCATTGGTTACTACATGGACGTGCAGGAAGCGAAGCTGCGCGACAAGATGCAGGGAACCGGGGTTAGCGTGACGCGAAATGGCGACAATATCGTGCTGAACATGCCGAATAACGTCACCTTCGACAGCAACAGCGCCAACCTGAAACCGGCCGGCGCCAACACCCTGACCGGCGTGGCCATGGTGCTGAAAGAGTACGAGAAAACCGCTGTTAACGTCGTCGGCTACACCGACAGCACCGGCAGCAAGGAGCTGAATATGCGTCTGTCGCAACAGCGTGCAGACAGCGTCGCCAGCGCGCTGATCACGCAGGGCGTGGCGGCCAATCGCATTCGCACCACCGGCATGGGGCCGGCGAATCCTATCGCCAGCAACAGCACGGCGGAAGGCAAAGCGCAGAACCGTCGCGTGGAAATTACCCTCAGCCCGCTACAGTAAGCGCATCCTCATGTCGCCCGGCAGCCGCTCTGCCGGGCAAAATGCTTGATATCGCTATTTTTCGCGCTAAGGTGTTGGCAGATTTTCAGCAAAGGAAGCCACCATGGCGAAAGCGGCGCGTGCAACTATCAGCGATGTGGCGAAAGCCGCAAAGACCGGCAAAACCAGCATTTCACGTTATCTCAACGGCGAGAAGCATCTGCTTTCCGACGATCTGTTATCACGTATTGAAAAAGCCATTGCCGAACTCGACTACCGCCCCAGCCTGATGGCCCGCGGCCTCAAGCACGGCCGAACCCGCCTTATTGGCCTGATCATCGCCGATATCACCAACCCCTACTCGGTCAATGTTCTGAGCGGCATTGAAGCGGCCTGCCGGGAAAAAGGCTTCACCCTGCTGGTGTGTAATACCAATAACGAGCTGGATCAGGAGCTGCACTACCTGGACCTGCTGCGCAGCTACCAGGTGGAAGGCATCGTGGTCAACGCGGTCGGTATGCGTGAGGATGGCCTGAACCGCTTACAGCAGTCAGCCCTGCCGATGGTGCTGATTGACCGTAAAATTCCCGATTTCGCCTGCGATGTGGTCGGGCTGGATAACACTCAGGCCGCTACCACCGCCACCGAACACCTGGTGGAGAAAGGATTTGAGGCCATCCTGTTTCTCAGCGAACCGCTGGGCTCGGTGAATACCCGCCGTGAGCGTCTGAGCGCTTTTCGCGCCACCCTCACCCGCCACCACGGCGTGGTGGCTGAAAACGCCGAAGTACCGCTCAACGACGGCGCGATGATGGACAACGTCCTGCGCCAGTTCCACGCTCGCCATCGCGGGATGCGTAAAGCGGTGATTTCCGCCAACGGCGCGCTGACGCTGCAGGTGGCCCGCGCCCTGAAGCGCGTCGGCCTGATCTGGGGCAGCGATATCGGCCTGCTGGGCTTCGACGAACTGGAGTGGGCGGAGCTGGCTGGCGTCGGTATTACCACCCTCAAACAGCCGACGTGGCAGATCGGCTACGCCGCGGTCGAACAGGTGATTCGGCGCATTGCCGGCACTAACGACCCCATCCGCGAGCGGGTCTTCTCCGGCGAGCTTATCGTCCGCGGATCAACCTCCCGTTAACGATCCTTCGTGATGCCGATCATAAATTAAACATCTCGCCCTTTCTTATGGAACCGATACCATCTAGCGTATTAAGGAGATTAAGCAACAAACGCCGGGAGTAAGAGCGCGATGGCCAGAAAAATTATTGTCGTTACCGCTGCGTATGGTAATGACCATGTTAAATCCTTAGGCGGCCAGGCCGCCGTCCTGCCGTTTATCGCCGACGCCGGTGCGGACGGCGTCGAAATCCGCCGTGAGCTGTGCAGCGCGGAAGAGCTCAACGCTCTGCCGTCGCTGGCGGCCACCATTGAGCGCCACGGCCTGCTGGCCTGCTACTCCGCGCCGCAGGCGCTGTTCGCCGATAGCGGCGAGCTCAACCCGGCACTCCCGGCGCTGCTCGCGGAAGCGCAAACCCTGAATGCCCTGTGGCTGAAGCTCTCCCTTGGCCATTTCCTCCACAATCAGCAGTTGGATGAGCTGCGCGATATCCTCAGCGACAGCGGCATGGCGTTGGTGGTAGAGAATGACCAGACCGACTGCGGCCAGCTGGCGCCGATGCAGCGCTTCAAAGCCGCCTGCCGGGTCCATCAGTTGCCGGTCACCTTAACGTTTGATATGGGCAACTGGCTGTGGGTTGGCGACTCGCCGGAAGAGGCGGCACGTCACCTTGCGCCGGCGGTCAGCTATATTCATGTGAAAGCCGCGGAACCCCATCATGAGAAATTCCGCGCGGTACCGCCGGATCAGGCCGCCGACCGCTGGCTGGCCCTGCTCGATAATCTTCCCGCCGATGCGCCGCGTGGAATCGAGTTTCCGCTGACTGGCCATGACCTGACGGCCGTGACCCGCCGCTACGTCAACCTGTTACGCGAGGATTAAGCCGTGGAAAATTTAGATGTCATCACCATCGGCGAAGCTATGGCCATGTTTGTCGCCACCGAAACCGGCGATCTGGCCGAGGTGGAGCATTTCATGAAACGCGTTGCCGGCGCCGAACTGAACGTCGCCACCGGCCTGGCGCGCCTGGGTCTGAAGGTCGGCTGGGTCAGCCGCGTCGGCAACGACAGCTTTGGCCGCTTCGTACTGCAATCGCTGGCGAAAGAGGGGATCGATAGCCATGCTGTCGCCATCGACAACCGCTTCGCTACCGGTTTCCAGATGAAATCGAAAGTCGAAAATGGAACCGATCCCATTGTGGAATATTTCCGCAAAGGCTCTGCCGCCAGCCATCTGTCGCCGGACGATTTTCGCGCCGACTACTTCACCAGCGCCCGCCATCTGCACCTGAGCGGCGTGGCCGCCGCGCTCTCTGAAAGCTCATATGCGCTGCTGGAGCATGCGGCGAAGGTGATGAAAGCCGAGGGAAAAACCCTCTCTTTCGACCCCAATCTGCGCCCGGTGCTGTGGAAAAGCGAAGCCGAGATGGTGGAGAAACTCAACCGCCTCGCCTTCCAGGCTGACTGGGTTTTGCCAGGCTTAAAAGAGGGCGTGATTCTCACCGGCCAGCAGACCCCTGAAGGGATCGCCGATTTCTATCTCTCCCGCGGCGTCAAGGCGGTGGTCATTAAAACCGGCTGCGACGGCGCCTGGTTCAAGAGCGCCAGCGGCGAACAGGGAACGGTTGATGCCATTAAAGTCGATAACGTCGTCGATACCGTCGGCGCCGGCGACGGCTTTGCCGTCGGGGTGATTAGCGCCCTGCTGGAAGGCAAAACCCTGCTTCAGGCGGTGAACCGCGGCAATAAAATCGGTTCGCTGGCGATTCAGGTCCAGGGCGACAGCGAGGGGCTGCCCACCCGCGACGCGCTGGGCGAATAACATTTATACGCAACAATAACAGCCGTCCTGTACCCTACCTGCAGCGCGGCACAGCAGCGTCCGTTTCGACGGACGGATGTCACCTCATTGACAGAGGCAAGCCTATGAATAGCTCAACAAATGCAACGAAACGCTGGTGGTATATCATGCCTATCGTGTTTATCACGTATAGCCTGGCGTACCTCGACCGTGCCAACTTCAGCTTCGCCTCCGCGGCAGGCATTACCGAAGACCTGGGCATCACCAAGGGGATCTCCTCCCTGCTGGGAGCCCTGTTCTTCCTTGGCTACTTCTTCTTCCAGATCCCCGGCGCTATCTATGCGGAGCGCCGCAGCGTTCGCAAACTGATCTTTATCTGCCTGATCCTGTGGGGCGGTTGCGCCTCGCTGACCGGTATAGTGCATAATATCCCGGCGCTGGCGGCTATCCGCTTCATCCTCGGCGTCGTTGAAGCCGCGGTGATGCCGGCGATGCTGATCTATATCAGCAACTGGTTCACCAAATCAGAACGCTCTCGCGCCAACACCTTCCTGATCCTCGGTAACCCGGTGACGGTCCTGTGGATGTCGGTGGTTTCTGGCTACCTGATTCAGGCCTTCGGCTGGCGGGAAATGTTCATCATCGAAGGGGTGCCGGCGGTGATCTGGGCCTTCTGCTGGTGGGTGCTGGTGAAAGACAAACCGTCGCAGGTTAACTGGCTGGCGGAGAGTGAAAAAGCTGCGTTGCAGGAACAACTGGATCGTGAGCAGCAGGGCATCAAGGCGGTGCGTAACTATAGCGAGGCTTTCCGCTCCCGCAACGTGGTCCTGCTCTGCGCACAGTACTTTGCCTGGAGTATCGGGGTGTACGGTTTTGTACTGTGGCTGCCGTCGATTATCCGTAGCGGTGGTGAAAATATGGGGATGGTGGAAGTGGGTTGGCTCTCTTCTGTTCCCTATCTGGCGGCCACTATCGCCATGATCGTCGTCTCCTGGGCGTCCGATAAAATGCAGAACCGTAAACTGTTCGTCTGGCCGCTGCTGTTGATTGGCGGACTGGCCTTCATCGGCTCCTGGGCGGTCGGCGCCAATCATTTCTGGGTCTCTTACACCCTGCTGGTGGTGGCCGGTGCGGCAATGTATGCGCCTTACGGTCCCTTCTTCGCCATTATTCCGGAAATGCTGCCGCGTAACGTCGCCGGAGGCGCCATGGCGCTGATCAACAGCATGGGCGCTCTGGGCTCCTTCTGCGGCTCGTGGTTTGTCGGCTACCTGAACGGTGCCACCGGCAGCCCCGCAGCCTCCTATATTTTTATGGGGGTGGCGCTTTTCGCCTCAGTATTGCTGACTTTGATTGTTAAGCCTGCTAATAATCAAAACCTACCGCTTGGCGCTCATCACGCCTGAACTATTTCTACTACGGAGATTCGCATGAAGCCGTCTGTCATTCTCTATAAAACGCTTCCCGACGACCTGTTACAGCGTCTGGAGGAACACTTTTCCGTCACCCAGGTGAAAAACCTGCAGCCGGAGACCGTTTCGCAGCACGCAGAGGCCTTCGCCCAGGCTGAAGGCCTCCTGGGCTCCAGTGAAAAGGTTGACGCCGCGCTGCTGGAGAAGATGCCGAAGCTGCGTGCGACCTCCACCGTTTCCGTTGGCTATGACAACTTCGACGTCGAGGCGTTGAACGCCCGCCGGGTGCTACTGATGCATACTCCGACCGTGCTGACCGAGACCGTCGCCGATACGGTCATGGCGCTGGTGCTGAGCACCGCGCGCCGGGTGGTGGAAGTGGCGGAGCGCGTCAAAGCGGGCGAGTGGACGAAGAGCATTGGGCCAGACTGGTTCGGCAGCGATGTGCACCATAAAACCTTAGGTATCGTCGGCATGGGCCGCATCGGCATGGCGCTGGCGCAGCGCGCCCACTATGGATTCAGCATGCCGATCCTGTATAACGCACGCCGCCAGCATCCGCAGGCAGAAGAGCGCTTCAACGCCCGCTATTGCGATCTCGATACCCTGCTGCAGGAAGCCGATTTTGTCTGCTTGATCCTGCCCCTGAGCGAAGAGACCCACCATCTGTTCGGTCAGGCGCAGTTTGCCAAAATGAAATCTTCCGCCATCTTCATTAACGCCGGGCGTGGCCCGGTGGTGGACGAGCAGGCGCTGATCGCCGCCCTGCAGGCGGGTGAAATTCATGCTGCCGGTCTCGATGTGTTCGAACACGAACCGCTGGCAAAAGACTCGCCGCTGCTGAGGCTACCGAACGTCGTCGCGCTGCCGCATATCGGCTCCGCCACCCATGAGACGCGCTACAACATGGCGGCCTGCGCGGTGGACAACCTGATCGATGCCCTGAACGGTAATGTAGAGAAAAACTGCGTTAATCCGCAGGTAAAATAAGCCATAAAAAAACCCGGGTAACGGCGGCAACCGCCCTCCCCGGGTTCTTTTTGCATCTTTTCCGTCAGCCTGCTCGTTCGCCGCAGCCAACGTCAGCCAGATGAGGCATTAACGCGTGGCGTTCACCGCCGCCGTCCATGCCTGATTAAACGCCTGATGCTGCGCCGCCAGCGGCCCAATCAGCGTATTGTACTGGCTGGCCTGCTGCGAGGTTGGGAACTGAATGCCGTTGGCCACAAAGCTCACCTGAGTCCCCTGCTGAGCGACGAAATCCCCCACCTGAACCAGCTGCTGGGTAAAGATTTGCGCGGCTGGGATCAGCGGCTGCAGCGCGTCGGCTGGCGCCGTTACGACCTTGGCGTAGACCTGATCGAAGACCGGCTTGAGATCGTCAGCCTGCTTCAGAGCGCTATGCGCGGCATCGGCCTGCATTTTCGCATTCTGCAGCTGCTGGCTGAGCACGCCCAGCGCGCCGTTCGCCTGACGCAGCGGCTCACGCTGGGTCATATAGTCCTGTGGGACACGGATAGCATTGACGCTGTCCACCACCGGGCGCAGACCTGCATCCATCGCCTGGCTCACTTGCTGCGAGTAGCCGTAAATTACCGCGTAGTCAGAGACAAAAGGCCCAAACTGTTTTTTCTGATCGGCGGTCAGCGTCGGCAGACGTTCACCGCTACGCATCGCCGTATTCTGCAGGAAGTCGATAAACGCTTTGCGCTGATCGCCTTCTTTATCAAAACACCCACTCAGGCTAACCACCATCAATAAGGCCGCCATAGCCGCAAACCAGCGAGAGCAGGACTTTCCTGTCGCCATTTTTTTACTCCTTTCAGCCAAAAAAAGCGCACAACGACACACACGTGCCAGACGCTGACAAGGATAGTCCAGCTCGGCCTCGCAGGATACCCTTTACTGCTAATCTTACGCAGGAAAAACGCCATTCCGCACGCCATCGTCACGGTGTAGAGCGTCTGTTATGCACATCACAAATATGGTCTTCACATTCCGCAAGCGAATTTGAGATAACCGTTTGATTTTAATGGCACTAAGAAAGTCTCCGTACGGCGTGGCATCCTTAAACGGACGATAATCGCACGCTTTGGCGCGCGCCTGGATTGCCTGCCCCCCACTTCAATGATTTGATGAATGAGCGATTAACGGCGATGCGTTCGATTATCGCACAAATCAAACTCAACGACGCGAGGACGACGATAACAACAGACCTCTGTCCCTCGCTCAGTCTGCCAGGAAAGCCGTATGACTAAGACAACCATCGACATTCAGGCCTTTATCAACGAGCACCCCTTCACCCGCTACCAGTGGATGATCCTTGCGCTCTGCTTTATCACCGTCGCGATGGACGGATTCGACACCGCGATCATCGGATTTATCGCCTCCGACCTGGTACAAGAATGGGGCGTGGAGAAATCGGCGCTCGGCCCGGTGATGAGCGCCGCGCTGGTGGGTCTGGCGGTCGGCGCCTTAACCGCGGGACCGCTGGCTGACCGTATCGGCCGCAAAAAAGTGCTGATTATGTCGATCGTGGTGTTCGGCGGATTCAGCCTGCTTACCGCCTTCGCCACCAGCCTTAATCAGCTGACGCTGCTGCGTTTCCTGACCGGTCTCGGGCTCGGCGCGGCGATGCCGAATGCGGCCACCCTGATGAGCGAATATGCGCCGGAGCGCCGTCGGGCGCTGCTGGTGAACCTGATGTTCGTCGGCTTTCCGATGGGATCATCGCTGGGTGGCTTTTTATCCGCCTGGATGATCCCGCACTATGGCTGGCAGAGTGTGCTGGTGCTGGGCGGCGTGATGCCTCTCCTGCTGGCCGTGGCGTTAATTTTTCTGCTGCCGGAGTCTGCCCGCTATCTGGTGGTGAAGCAGCAGCCAGCGCAGCGCATTGCCGCCATCCTGAAGCGCATCGCGCCGTTACCAGACGTCGTCGACTTTGAGCTGCGCGAAGCAGGCCAGGTAAAAGAGAAATCGTCTATCGGCGTCATTTTCTCCCCTCGCTACGCGGTAGGTACCGTGATGCTGTGTCTGACCTACTTTATGGGGCTGTTGATTTTTTATCTTCTGACCAGCTGGCTGCCGCTGCTGATCCGCGAAACCGGCGCCTCGATGAGTCAGGCCTCCATTATCACCGCCCTGTTCCCGCTTGGCGGAGGAATTGGCGTGCTGATCCTCGGCGCGTTGATGGACAAGATCAATCCCAACAAGGTGGTGGCCGTTGGCTGGCTGCTGACTGGCGTTTGCGTCTGCCTGGTCGGTTTCTCCACCAGCAGCCTGGCGCTGATGGGGGTGATGGTGTTTATCGCCGGTAGTATTATGAATGGCGCGCAGTCGTCGATGCCCGCGCTGGCGGCAGGCTTCTACCCGACGCAGGGGCGCGCCACCGGCGTCGCCTGGATGCTGGGTATCGGCCGCTTCGGCGGGATCCTTGGCGCGTTCAGCGGGGCCTTCCTCATGCAGGCGCAGCTCTCCTTTGAGACCATATTCACCCTGCTGGCCATCCCGGCGTTCCTGTCAGCCATCGCGCTGTTGATCAAATACCGGTTCAGTAAACCCGCACCGGCCAACGCGGACGACGCGAGAGGCCTGCAGAAAGCCTGATCGCTAAGCCGGCGGCACTGCGCCGGCTTATCTGCTTTTTTCTTATCCGTTTACAAAAATTTTCGAAGCCATTTGATACCGTTAATAATCATTCTATTAGGCCCTACTGCCGTTTGGCTGCCGGGCCCGATTCGATTGCCTGTTGGCAAATAATCACGGACGTTACCATCGCGGGTGCCTTTTTCTGACTATTCTTAAAGAGCTTTAGAAAAATCTCTTCCGCTGTGTGATAAAAGGAGTTCTCAATGGAATATAAAGATCCTGTGTTTGAACTGCTGAGCAGCCTGGAACACATCGTTTTTAAGGATGATAATCAGATAATTACCTCAAACCGTAAGTCCACTGTGTTTAGTGAATTTGAACAACTGCGTAAAGGCACTGGACTTAAGATTGACGACTTCGCCAACGCCATGGGCGTGAGCGTCGCCATGGTAAGAGAGTGGGAGTCGAGACGGGTTAGACCGTCCCCCACCGAGCTGAAATTGATGCGCCTGATTCAGGCCAATCCACAGCTTTCACGACAGTTACTCGATTAATCCAGCGCGCAGCGGCATGGGTCAGTAAGGGGGCTTTTGCCGCTGCACCGTAAAAAAAGTTTGCTATCAGGTGCTGAACGTGCGTTAATGCTCGCAGGTTTGATGTACAGACCACAGAGCAGTCGAATAGAGCAGTCCTTCAAAGGTTATCCAAAGATACCCCCGTAGTGAACTTTCCCTTTATCGGTTTAAATCTGTAGTCCAGACCGCTACGCCGCAAGGCTCACTTATTTTTTTTAAAGGTAATTCACTATGTCCGGTAAAATGACTGGTATCGTAAAATGGTTCAACGCTGACAAAGGCTTCGGCTTCATCACTCCTGACGATGGTTCTAAAGACGTGTTCGTACACTTCTCTGCTATCCAGAACGAAGGCTACAAATCCCTGGACGAAGGTCAGAAAGTTTCCTTCACCATCGAAAGCGGCGCTAAAGGCCCGGCAGCTGGCAACGTAACTTCTCTGTAAGTTCAAGCCGCTAAGAATCGAGAATCCCTGCCTGATGGCGGGGATTTTTTTTATCTGTCGCCAACAGCCGCCAGCATACAATGGCGGCTGTTGGGCATTCAGAGCAGGGAAAAGTGCCAGCCCGTCTCCCGCCACGCCAGACTATGGGTCAGCTTCAGACCGTATAAAAATGCCTCGTCATGTGACACCACCAGCATCGCGCCGGGAAACGCCGCCAGCGCGCTTTCAATAGCCTGTGTCGACGCTAAATCGAGATGGTTGGTCGGCTCATCCAGCAAAAGCAGCTGGGCGGGATCGCGTCGCCAGAGCACGCACGCCAGGGCCGCTTTCAGACGCTCGCCGCCGCTGAGCGCCGCCAGCGGTAGAGTGACCTTATCCGCACCCAGCTGGAGCTGCGCCAGACGGGTGCGCAGAAGGCCCTCATCCAGCGGGGTAGCGTCCAGGCTCAGGTGCGCCATGACCGATAACGACAGATCCAGCTGCGTCAGATGTTGATCCAGATAAGCCGCGCTCACCGACAACCGGACATCGCCGGAGAAGGCCTGCTCCAGCCCCAGCAGCGTTTTTAGCAAGGTGGTTTTACCGCAGCCGTTCGGCCCCTTTAGCGCGACGCGCATGGGACCATCCATGCGCCAGTTCAGCGGCGCAGCCGGTGAATGGGCGAGCTGTAATGACTCCACCACCAGAACCTGCTTGCCGGCGGCCACTTCGCTACCCGGCAGCGTGAACATCACCGGATTGTCGTCTTCTACCCGCTCCCGTGCCTGCTGCACGGCGGCATTCAGAGTGCTGTTCTGTTCACGATGCTGACGGCGCAGCGTTCCCGGGCGCTCTTTTGCCGCGCCTTTGTACTTCACGCGTTCGAAAGAGGCGATATTCAGTGTATCAACGGTCCGCAGTGTCTGAGCCGATCGCCGCTGGGCGGCGTCATGCTCCTTTTGCATCCGCGCACGGGTCCGTCGTCGCTCGGTCGCCGCATGTTCCAGCGCCGCGCGCGCAGCCTGCTGCGCCGCCTCGCGCTGTTGCTGATATTCATCATAGTTGCCGCCGTAGCTGCGCAGCGCCGTCGGTGTCAGCTCAATAATCTCAGGCATCAGGGTCAGCAACTCGCGATCGTGGCTGGCGATCAGGGCTCCGCCTTGCCAGCTTTCCAGCTGGTGATAGAGCCACTCCCGCCCCTGGCGGTCCAGATGGTTAGTGGGCTCATCCAGCAGCAGGTAATCGGCACCCGAGACAAAGGCGCCGCACAGCAGGGCCTTCATCCGCTCGCCGCCGCTGAGTGAAAAAGCGGGACGATCGGCAGAGAACGGCGGGAGATGGGCTTCACGGAAAGCTAAACTCAGGCGATCGGATAGATCCCAGTGGCCATCCAACAGCTCGAAATCATCCGCCAGTCCGTTACCTCGCTCAAGGCGAGACAAGGCATCAAATATTGGCGCATAGCCCAGCAGCGCCGCGAGGGTCATCTCTGGCGTGACGTTCGGCTGCTGCGCCACCCAGGCAATAGAAGCCGCGCGCTCGATATAGCCGTCGGCGGGGGAATCCAGACCGGCCAACAGACGTAGCAGACGCGTCTTACCAACGCCGTTACGGCCGACCAGGCCGCAAAGCGACGATTCCAGCGATAAATTCAGCGGACCAAAAAGCGTATCTCCCGTCGCAAACTGACAGGTGACCTGATGTAAAACAAAAGCGGGGATGTGGGCGCAATGAGCCATAAGCACTCCTGAATGAAATCAATACTCCCCTACCCGCAACGTCTGCGAGGTAAGGCGTGAAATTCATCAGTCGTGTTTGTTCATTTGTGGGGCGCGCTCCAGTGAGACGAGGAATTCGTCGGGGCATAGGATAGCCACACTCCGGTATGCGTTGCAAGCCTGTTTTATTCAACGATCGTGTAAAAATAAAAAGGCCTCCTGATATCAGGAGGCAAATGATTTATTTGGTGAACAATGAAAGGGTGCATTGAGAATGCCAGACACCGCAAGCATGGTGGGGATAGTTCCCCACCAGATGCTCTTACTGTTTAATATCACAGGCTAAGAATGCCACCAGCTCAATATTTCCCTGCCTGATCTGTAATTCACATAGCGAATCACGAACCATCCAGGTCAATAATAAAATAGTGAAGCAAATCACTACTAAGCCAAACAACAGATACTTTTGCGGCATTCCTCGCCTCCAGTGTTGATTTTCAACAAGTAAGAGGCTACTCTTATGGTGTTGATGCATAGGGGAGCCTCACTTTGATTACTATCAGGTGGGGCTTTTCTCTGTCTGTCTCCCGCTGAATACCTGAGACACACAGTCTCAAGCACCCGCCGCCATTCTAGCGTAAATACCTCTCGGAATTATGTTTATATATTCCTAAAACATTTCTTATCGATGAATGAAAATAATGAAGATATCAATAACAGAATTATTAACGGTTCACCTATTTATATTTCACGCATAAAAAAACCTGCCCTGAGGCAGGTCTTTTATTATTTCCGATACGCTTACTGCAGCAGAGAAATATCCGCTACCTGCAGGAACAGTTCACGTAGTTTGGACAGCAGCGTCAGACGGTTGATGCGAACATCTTTGTCTTCAGCGTTAACCATCACGTTCTCGAAGAACTCATCCACCGGCTCGCGCAGCGCGGCCAGCTCGATCAGCGCATCCTGATAACGGCCTGCGGCGAAGTACGGCTGCAGCTTATCGCGCAGCACCACCAGATTGCCGGCCAGCTTGATTTCCGCGGCTTCTTTCAGCACCGAGGCATGAACGATGTCGTTCAGCGTCTCGTCGGATTTCGCCAGGATGTTGGAGACACGTTTGTTCGCCGCCGCCAGCGCGGAGGACTCTTCCAGGGTACGGAAGTGCGATACCGCCTTCATGCGTGCATCGAAATCCGCCGGGCGAGTTGGACGACGCGCCAGTACGGCCTGGATGGTGTCCACGCTATAGCCTTCATCCTGATACCAGGCGCGGAAGCGGCCCAGCATGAAGTCGATCACCTCATCAACCACGTTGGCGTTGGTCAGCTTCTCACCGTACAGACGCACCGCTTCTTCGGTCAGCGTTTGCAGATCGAGATTCAGGTTCTTCTCAACGATGATACGCAGCACGCCCAGCGCGGCACGACGCAGCGCAAACGGGTCTTTATCGCCTTTCGGATGCTGACCGATACCAAAGATACCCGCCAGGGTGTCCATCTTATCGGCAATCGCCACCGCGCAGGCCACCGGGTTAGACGGCAGCGCGTCGCCGGCAAAGCGCGGCTGATACTGCTCGTTCAGCGCCACGGCTACATCTTCCGCTTCGCCGTCATGGCGCGCGTAGTGCATCCCCATCACGCCCTGGGTGTCGGTGAACTCGAAGACCATGTTGGTCATCAGGTCGCACTTGGACAGCAGGCCCGCGCGGGTCGCGTGGTTCACATCAGCGCCAATCTGCTCGGCAATCCAACCCGCCAGGGCCTGGATGCGATCGGTCTTGTCGCGCAGGGTCCCAAGTTGCTGTTGGAACAGCACGGTTTCCAGACGCGGCAGGTTATCTTCCAGACGTTTTTTACGGTCGGTGTTGAAGAAGAATTCAGCATCGGCCAGACGCGGACGAACCACCTTCTCGTTACCGGAGATGATCTGCTGCGGATCTTTGGACTCGATGTTGGCCACGAAGATAAAGTTCGGCAGCAGTTTGCCGGCGTTGTCGTAGACCGGGAAGTACTTCTGGTCGCCCTTCATGGTGTAAACCAGCGCTTCGGACGGCACCGCGAGGAATTTTTCTTCGAACTTCGCCGTCAGCACCACCGGCCATTCCACCAGCGAGGTGACTTCTTCCAGCAGGCTTTCGCTCAGATCGGCTTGACCGCCAATCTTACGTGCCGCCTCTTCCGCATCGGCTTTGATTTTGGCTTTACGCTGTTCGTAATCGGCGATGACTTTACCGCGCTCCAGCAGGATCTGGGGATACTGGTCGGCATGGTCGATAGTGAACTCCGGCTCACCCATAAAGCGATGGCCGCGGATAATACGGTCAGAAGCGATACCCAAAATGGTCGCCGGAATAACCCGATCGCCCAACAGCAGGGTGACGGTGTGAACCGGACGCACGAAGTGGACGTCAGACGCGCCCCAGCGCATCAGTTTCGGGATCGGCAGCTTCGCCAGCGAGCTGGCAATCATGTTCGGCAGCAGCGCTTCAGTGCTTTCGCCCTTCACATGGGCGCGATACAGCAGCCACTCGCCTTTATCGGTGGTCAGACGTTCGGCCTGATCAACGGTGATGCCGCAGCCGCGCGCCCAGCCTTCGGCCGCTTTGCTTGGCTTGCCTTCGGCATCGAACGCCTGGGCAATAGCCGGGCCGCGTTTTTCTACTTCGCGATCGGCTTGCGCCGCCGCCAGGTTGGCTACCTTCAACGCCAGACGACGCGGGGCGGCAAACCATTCCACTTTACCGTGCGCGAGGCCGGCGTTATCCAGCTCCGCGGTCACGTTCGCAGCAAAAGATTCCGCCAGGCTGCGCAGCGCTTTTGGTGGCAGCTCTTCAGTGCCGATTTCCACCAGAAAAGTATTCTCAGACATGGCCGCCTCTTATTTATTCTTGTTGCACATCGGGAAGCCGAGCGCTTCACGGGAAGCGTAGTACGCTTCCGCCACTGCTTTAGTCAGGGTGCGAATGCGCAGAATATAGCGCTGACGCTCGGTGACGGAGATGGCTTTACGCGCATCCAGCAGGTTAAAGCTGTGAGCCGCTTTCAGAATACGTTCATAGGCCGGCAGCGGCAGCGGGGTCTCCAGCGCCAGCAGCTGCTGGGCCTCTTTCTCATACTGCTCGAAGCAGGAGAACAGGAAGTCGACGTCGGCGTATTCGAAGTTGTAGGTGGACTGCTCCACTTCATTCTGGTGGAACACGTCGCCGTAAGTGGTTTTACCCAGCGGGCCATCACTCCAGACCAGGTCATAAACGCTGTCCACGCCCTGGATATACATCGCCAGACGCTCCAGACCGTAGGTGATCTCGCCAGTCACCGGCTTACACTCAAGGCCGCCCACCTGCTGGAAGTAGGTGAACTGCGTCACTTCCATGCCGTTGAGCCACACTTCCCAGCCCAGACCCCAGGCACCCAGCGTCGGGTTTTCCCAGTTGTCTTCGACAAAACGAATATCGTGAATGGTCGGGTCCATACCCAGCTCTTTCAGCGATCCGAGGTACAGCTCCTGAATGTTATCCGGAGAGGGCTTAATCACCACCTGGAACTGATAGTAGTGCTGTAAACGGTTCGGGTTTTCGCCATAGCGGCCATCGGTTGGACGACGGGAAGGCTGCACGTAGGCGGTCGCCATTGGCTCCGGCCCTAACGCGCGCAGGCAGGTCATCGGGTGAGAGGTGCCGGCGCCGACTTCCATGTCCAGTGGTTGAACAATGGTGCAGCCCTGACGAGCCCAGTAATCCTGTAAGGTCAGGATCAGGCCCTGGAAGGTCCTGGTATCAAACTTTTGCATATGATTTCGTGCTGGATACGTGTGGATTTAAAGGAAGGAGTCAGTATACCCGCTGGCTGCGAGATATACAGTACGAAACGGCGTTGTTTCAGGAAAACGGACGAAATTTACGCCAGCCGGGGTCGATTCAGCGCATCGAAAGATGCATAAACTGGCCGTCCGGGTCAAAGGAACAGATGAAACGCTCATTCTTGCCGGTCCGGCCCGAAAGCTCGTAGCTCGCCTGGAATTGTTCAAAATGGTTCACGTCAACGAGCTGCGTTTGCGTGTTGTAGCGGATAGCGGCCTGATCCTTGCAAAGCTGCGCCATATTGAGCGTGGTTTGCGGCGTAATGCGCGCACGCTGCGCTTTTTGCGCCGGCGGAGATATGGTCTCGCTACAACCCGCGAGGAGTAGCGCCAGCATAACGGAAACAACACCTTTCACCACGTACTCCTCCACCGCCTTGTTAGCAAGTTGTTATCGTAAAGATTCAGTATTACAGGTATTTTGCGAATATCATGAAACCACGACAAGTCTGTGATCGAAAACTCAGACTAATCTATTGCGACACCGGGGCATAAGGCGGGTCAGACCTTATTTCGCCAGCAGACTTTGAGGGACTGATGCAAGAAAAGATACACTGGATCACCAACCTGCGCGGTATCGCCTGCATGATGGTGGTGATGATCCACAGTACCAGCTGGTATATCACTCATCCGCATGCAATTACCCTTATGGAATGGGACATCGCCAATCTGCTCAATTCCGCCTCCCGCGTCAGCGTGCCGCTGTTTTTTATGATCTCGGGATACCTGTTTTTCGGGGAACGTAGCGCCCAGCCGCGCCATTTCTGGCGGATTGGCCTGTGCATTGCGTTCTATAGCGCGCTGTCTCTGCTGTATATCGCGCTGTTTACCCATATCAACGTCGAGCTATCGTTAAAGAATTTGCTGCAGAAGCCCGTCTTCTACCACCTGTGGTTTTTCTTTGCTATCACCGTCATCTACCTGCTCTCGCCGCTGATTCAGGTTAAGTCCGTCAGCGGTAAAATGCTGCTGGCGCTGATGGCAATCCTCGGTATTCTGGCCAACCCCAATATGGTCAGCGTCAAAGCCGCCGGGATTGAGTGGCTGCCAGTCAATCTCTATATCAACGGCGACACCTTCTACTACGTGCTCTATGGCGTGCTGGGCAGAGCCATTGGCACCCTGGACACCGATAAAAAATGGCTGACCCCGCTCTGCGCCGCGCTGTTCATCGCCGCCGTGTGGGCCATTTCACGCGGAACGTTGCATGAGCTGCGCTGGCGTGGAGACTTCGGCGACACCTGGTATCTCTACTGCGGACCGGCGGTGTTCGTTTGCGCGGTCGCCCTGCTGACGCTGGCCAAAAACTGGCTTAACGCGCGTCCCCTGCCCGGTATCGCCTGCATTGCGCGACATTCGCTGGGGATCTACGGATTCCATGCCCTGATAGTGCATGCGCTGCGCGCCAGCCATCTGGAACTGACCCGCTGGCCGCTGCTGGACATTGTGTGGATTTTTAGCGCCGCTCTGCTTGGCAGCCTGATGCTGTCAGGCCTGGTGCAGCGGGTTGATAGCCGCCGGCTGGTCAGCTAACGGCCCGCCGTCCAGAGGGGCCCGACTTACGACTCTGGCCCCTCTTCCGTCACGCTGAGAGGTTCCCGTAAATGCGTCGGGTCCCAGGCATCACGCACGTTTTTCTGCACCGCAACAGCGCCAAACAGGCTCAAAAAGTACGCCAGCCCATAGAACCCTTTCTCGCTGAGCAGCAAAGTGGCATTCCACAGTCCGATAACCAGCAGGCCAACAGCGATAACGAAGACCACCAAACAGGTGGTGTAGTACAGCGCGGTGGTCGGAATGGCTTCATACTTATCGCGCACCGTCTTTTGATAAGATGCCGCGGCAAACAGCCCCAGTACCAGGACGGCAAAATAATAACCTTTCTCATTCAACTGCATATCGGCATTCCACAGTCCCACCAGATAAGTGACGATGCCGCCGATCAGGGCAATCCAGGAGATCAAATGAAACGCAGGAGAATACGTCGCGTGCTTGTTTTCCATTACTTTTTACCTTTTACGCGCCTCGGGGCGGCGCTTATTCCGTTTTTTGCATCGCGCGGGCGACGCGGGTCCGTTCGGGGGTTGCCGATGCGCCATATAAGCAGACAAACCATGCCGCGATATAGACGGCTTTTTCATACCAGTCTGCCGGTACATACCAGGCGCCGACCAGCAGCAGGCCGACCGATAGCAGCAGCACCAGCCGACATAAGGCAATAAAGCCGTCGTCCTGTTCCTGCCACTGGCTGGCGCGCTGATGGGCGAGGACGGCAAACATCCCCATCACCAGTACGCCGAGAAAATAACCTTTACCGCTAAACAACGGGCAGGTTCGCCAGATACCGAGTAGATAAACCAGCGATCCTGCGGCCATCATCACCCTGGCAATATTGCGTTTTGTGTTCATCTCACCTCCCTGGTCGACACGGGCTGATTATGACCGAGTCACCCGACGATGCCGCAGGTTATGCACGGCAAAGCGGAGATTTCGGAATAAACAAATACGCTTTTTGGGATGGATGTAGTCGGGACATTCAGGGAGGGAATCCGCCCGGCGCTGCCGGACGGACTGAGGCTAAGACATCA
The DNA here is from genome assembly GCF_002810545.1 of Klebsiella sp. A-Nf5. Lineage (NCBI taxonomy): Bacteria > Pseudomonadati > Pseudomonadota > Gammaproteobacteria > Enterobacterales > Enterobacteriaceae > Klebsiella > Klebsiella sp. A-Nf5. Next base: position 135,495 of record NZ_PIOG01000254.1, read on the forward strand.
GCGGTTTCAGTTGCTGATAAATCTGACGGAAGGTTTCCCGCTGTGGCGCATAGTGGGCCACACGGCGATCGTCCGGGCGATGGGCTTGTTCAAGCGGTAGCGGCTTCAGCAGCCCGGCGCGGTCTGCCTCGTCGTGAACCGCCAGCTGCGCCAGCCGGGCCGCCCCCAGCGCCGGGCCGACATCGCCCCCGGTACGGTAATCGAGCTGCAGGCCGCTAATATCCGCCAGCATTTGCCGCCAGTAAGCGCTGCGCGCCCCGCCGCCGATAAGCGTGATGCTCTGCGGCTTGATGCCGCAGGCGTGTACCACGTCCATGCCATCCGCCAGCGCATAGCCCACCCCTTCCAGCACCGCCCGCGCCAGCTCTGCCGGCCCATGCTGATGTGTCAGGCCAAAAAAGACGCCCTTGGCCTGCGGGTTGTTGTGCGGCGTGCGTTCGCCCGACAGATAGGGCAGGAACCACACCGGACCGACGCTTTCATCCGCCGTCTGTGCCGCCGCGATCAGTGCCGGCACGCTGGCCAGGCCGGTTAATTTCGCCGCCCAGTCGAGACAGGAGGCCGCGCTGAGCATCACCGACATCAGATGCCAGCGGCCCGGCAGCGCGTGGCAGAAGCTGTGCACCGCGCTTTCGGGTTTGCTGAGGAACCCTTCGCTGACCGCGAAATAAACGCCTGAGGTGCCCAGCGACAGCATTGCCTGGCCGGCATCGGCCATTCCGACCCCAACCGCGCCCGCGGCATTGTCGCCACCGCCGCCCACCACCAGCGCCTGCGGCATATTCCACGCCTTCGCCACCTCAGGACGCAGTTGCCCGGTGACATCGCTGCCTTCAAACAGCGCTGGCATCGCGTCCCGACTGAGATCGCAGGCGGCGAGCATCTCATCGCTCCAGTCACGGCGGGCGACGTCCAGCCACATCGTACCAGCGGCGTCAGACATGTCGCTGGCGAGCTCGCCGGTCATGCGCAGGCGCAGATAATCCTTCGGCAGCAGCACTTTATCGACCTGGTTGAACACCGCCGCCTCGTGGCGCTGCACCCACAGTAACTTCGGCGCCGTAAAGCCCGGCATCATCAGGTTGCCGGTGATCTGCCGGGAAGCGCTGACTTTTTCCTCCAGCAGCTGGCACTCTTCGGCGCAGCGGCCGTCATTCCATAAAATGGCCGGACGCAGCACCTGTAACGATTTATCCAGCAACGTGGCGCCGTGCATCTGCCCGGCGATCCCCAGCACCTTCACGTCGCGCAGGCTATGCTGCGCGCCCAGGGCTTTCATCGCCGTGTCTGTCGCCAGCCACCACTGTTCGGGATCTTGCTCCGACCACAGCGGATGCGGACGCGAGACGGTGAGTTTTTCGGTATGCGATGCCACTACCTCACCCTGCTCATTGAGCAGAATGGCTTTGACGCCCGATGTTCCCAGATCGATGCCGATATACATACTACCTCTCCTTAAACGCGCGCCACGGCTGAGCGTGGCGCGAACAGAGCATCCTGGTTGCGACGCCGGTCACGCCGGGCGCCGCCGCATGATTACTTATCAAACAGATAATGGTTGACCAGGTTTTCCAGTTGTTCCTGCTGGCCGCTGCGATGCTGCGGCGCCAGCTGATGCTGAGTGGCATACTGGGCAATGTCGCTCAGGGTCATCTGCCCGTTAAGGATCTGCTGCCCCAGCTCACCGTTCCAGCCGGCGTAGCGTCTGGCCACGCGTTTATCCAGCTCACCGTCCTCAATCATCCGCGCCGCAACTTTCAGCGACAGCGCCATGGTATCCATCGCGCCGATATGGCCATAGAACAGATCGTATTTGTCGGTGCTCTGCCGGCGCACTTTCGCATCAAAGTTGAGACCGCCGGTGGTGAAGCCGCCCGCTTTGAGAATTTCATACATCACCAGCGCGTTCTCTTCGACGCTGTTCGGGAACTGGTCGGTATCCCAACCCAACTGCGGATCGCCGCGGTTGGCGTCGACGGAGCCGAACAGCCCCAGCGCAATGGCCGTCGCGATTTCATGATGGAACGAATGGCCGGCGAGCGTGGCATGGTTAGCTTCAATATTCAGTTTAATCTCTTTTTCCAGACCAAACTGTTTGAGGAAGCCGTAAACGGTAGAGGCATCATAGTCATACTGATGCTTGGTCGGTTCCTGCGGTTTGGGCTCAATCAGCAGCGTGCCTTTAAAACCAATTTTATGCTTATGCTCCACCACCAGTTGCATGAAGCGGCCAATCTGTTCACGCTCCTGACGCAGGTCGGTATTCAGCAGGGTTTCATAGCCCTCGCGACCGCCCCACAGCACATAGTTTTCGCCTCCCAGCTGATGAGTAGCATTCATCGCGGTGACCACCTGGGTGGCCGCCCAGCTAAACACTTCCGGATCCGGGTTGGTGGCCGCGCCGGCGCCGTAGCGCGGGTTGGTAAAGCAGTTTGCGGTCCCCCACAGAAGCTTCACGCCGCTCTGCTGCTGTTTCTCTGCCAGCACCTCGACCATCCGGGCGAAGTTATTGCTGTACTCCTGCAGCGAGGCGCCTTCCGGCGAGACATCGACATCGTGGAAGCAGTAGTAAGGCACATTGAGTTTGTGGAAGAATTCAAACGCCACATCGGCTTTACGTTTGGCCATCTCCAGGGCGTCGCCAGGCTGCTGCCATGGACGGTCAAAGGAGCCCACGCCAAACATATCGGCGCCATTCCAGCAGAAGGTATGCCAGTAACAGGCCGCAAAACGCAGATGATCTTCCATCCGTTTGCCCAGCACCAGTTCATCCGGGTTGTAGTGACGGAAAGCCAACGGGTTAGTGGATTTCGGGCCTTCGTAACGAACGCGATCGAGTTGATCGAAATAGGTCTGCATAGAGAACTCCATATTCAGAGATGCGGCGAATAACCAATCAGATACCCTAAATAATTCGAGTTGCAGGAAGGCGGCAAGAGCGTGAACCTCCAGGCGCTGGCACCAGCAAGAGGTCGGAGCAACGAATGTCACCAACCCACCTACAACTTGAAGTATGACGGGTTTAAGCCAATATAGAATTTCACTTTCCATCTCCTCAATTACGTTATTTCACACCGCCATTGAGAGAATCCACAAACGTGCGCCAGCTCGCAAAAAATAATATACTTCCTCCTTCTCCGCGCCTTGTCGGACAAGTCCAGTGCAATAATAAGAGTGTGCATGAATAAAATACGATCGCCGTCATAATTTGCACATTAAACGAAATTTCATAACGGCAAAATAAGAACCGGTAATTGCCAGCCCTGCTTTCCGCGTTAAGAATCTGTAACGTATCCGCAACCTCATGTATCAAACATTATTTTTCCGTTCGTCTTACCTACCCTTACAAAAAAGGTATCGTTATTATGAAGATAAAGAACCTTTGCCTTACACTTTGCGCCAGCTCCCTCCTCCTCGCCAGCATGGCGGGGATGGCGAAAGAAGTGAAGATTGGCATGGCCATCGACGATCTGCGTCTGGAGCGCTGGCAGAAAGACCGTGATATTTTCGTCAATAAAGCAGAATCCTTAGGCGCCAAAGTTTTTGTCCAGTCCGCCAATGGCAATGAAGAAACGCAGATGTCGCAAATTGAAAATATGATCAACCGCGGCGTCGATGTGTTAGTCATTATTCCTTATAACGGTCAGGTGCTCAGCAACGTCATTAAAGAAGCCAAGCAGGAAGGTATTAAAGTCCTGGCCTATGACCGTATGATTAATAATGCTGACATTGATTTTTATATTTCTTTCGACAATGAAAAAGTTGGTGAAATGCAGGCGCAAAGTCTGGTCGACAAAGTGCCGCAGGGTAATTATTTCCTGATGGGCGGCTCGCCGGTGGATAATAACGCCAAACTTTTCCGCGCCGGGCAAATGAAAGTCCTCAAGCCGTATGTGGATGAAGGAAAAATTAAGATTGTCGGCGATCAGTGGGTTGACGGCTGGCTGCCGGAGAACGCGCTGAAAATAATGGAAAACGCGCTGACGGCGAATAATAACAAGATCGATGCCGTGGTCGCCTCCAATGACGCTACGGCCGGCGGCGCTATCCAGGCCTTAACCGCCCAGGGGCTGGCCGGCAAAGTGGCGATCTCCGGTCAGGATGCTGATCTGGCGGGCGTGAAGCGCATTATTTCCGGTACCCAGACAATGACCGTCTATAAACCGATTACCACCCTGGCCACCAACGCCGCCGAAATCGCCGTTGAGCTGGGCAATGATAAGCAGCCGAAGGCCGATACCACGCTGAATAACGGCTTAAAAGATGTCCCTTCGCGCCTGTTAACGCCCATTGAGGTGAATAAAGAGAATATCGACGCCACGGTTATTAAAGACGGTTTCCATAAAAAGAGTGAACTGTAATGGCTGACGCCCCGCTGCGGGGCGTCATTTTCATCCCGCCGGATATCACTTTTGCGGAGTCTTTATGGCCTGGCTACTCGAAATGAAGAACATCACCAAAACCTTCGGCGCCGTTAAAGCCGTGGATAACGTCAGCCTGCGTCTGAACGCTGGCGAAGTGGTCTCGTTATGCGGTGAAAATGGGTCGGGGAAATCGACGCTGATGAAGGTGCTGTGCGGTATCTATCCGCACGGAAGCTATGAGGGCGAGATTATTTTTGCCGGCGAAACGCTGCAGGCAAACCATATTCGCGATACCGAACGCAAAGGCATCGCCATTATTCACCAGGAGCTGGCGCTGGTGAAACATCTCACCGTGCTGGAGAATATTTTCCTCGGCGCCGAGATCTCCCGCCACGGTCTGCTGGATTATGAAACCATGACGCTGCGCTGTCAGAAGCTGTTGGCGCAGGTCAATCTGCCCATTTCGCCCGACACCCGCGTCGGCGACCTCGGCCTTGGTCAGCAGCAGCTGGTGGAGATCGCCAAGGCGCTGAACAAACAGGTTCGTCTGCTGATCCTCGACGAACCGACCGCTTCCTTAACCGAACAAGAGACCGCGACGCTGCTGACGATCATTCGCGATCTGCAAAACCACGGTATCGCCTGCATTTATATTTCTCACAAGCTCAATGAGGTCAAAGCGATCTCCGACACGATCTGCGTGATCCGCGATGGCCAGCACATCGGCACCCGCGACGCCAGCGGCATGAGCGAAGACGATATCATCACCATGATGGTCGGCCGCGAGCTTACCGCACTCTATCCCAGCGAGCCGCACGCCCACGGCGAGGAGATCCTGCGGGTCGAACATTTAACCGCCTGGCACCCGGTTAACCGTCATATTAAACGCGTCAATGACGTCTCGTTTTCCCTGCGTCGCGGGGAAATCCTCGGCATCGCCGGGCTGGTCGGCGCCGGACGTACCGAGGCGGTACAGTGCCTGTTCGGCGTCTGGCCGGGGCGCTGGCAAGGGGAGATCTTTATTGATGGCCAGCCGGTGAGCATCACTCACTGCCAGCAGGCCATTGCCCACGGCATCGCCATGGTGCCGGAAGACCGCAAAAAAGACGGCATCGTGCCGGTGATGGCGGTGGGCAAAAATATTACCCTGGCGGCGCTCAACCAGTTCACCGGCGCGATGAGCAGCCTGGACGACGCCGCCGAGCAACACTGCATTCAGCAGTCCATTCAGCGTTTGAAAATTAAAACCTCCTCGCCGGAGCTGGCGATTGGCCGCCTGAGCGGCGGCAACCAGCAAAAGGCGATTCTGGCGCGCTGTCTGCTGCTCAATCCGCGCATTCTGATCCTCGACGAACCCACCCGTGGTATCGATATCGGGGCGAAGTATGAAATTTATAAACTGATTAACCAGCTGGTGCAGCAGGGCATCGCGGTCATTGTCATTTCATCAGAACTGCCCGAGGTGCTCGGTCTCAGCGATCGGGTGCTGGTCATGCACGAAGGCAGACTAAAAGCCAATTTGGTTAATCAACATCTGACCCAGGAACAGGTGATGGAAGCCGCGCTGAGGAGCGAACGCCATGTCGAAGAACACGTCGTCTGAAATCAAACTCACCCCAACTGCCCCCGCCGCCTTGCCGGCGCTGAAGGGGCTGAATCTCCAGGTCTTTGTGATGATCGCCGCCATCGTCGTCATTATGCTGTTTTTCACCTGGGTTACCGATGGCGCCTACCTGAGCGCACGCAATATCTCCAACCTGCTGCGCCAGACGGCCATCACCGGCATCCTCGCCGTTGGCATGGTGTTTGTGATTATTTCGGCAGAAATCGACCTGTCCGTCGGCTCGATGATGGGGCTGCTGGGCGGCGCCGCGGCAATCTTTGACGTCTGGCTCGGCTGGCCGCTGCCGCTCACCATCCTGGTAACGCTGGTGATGGGCCTGCTGCTCGGTGCGTGGAACGGATGGTGGGTGGCCTATCGCAAGGTTCCCTCGTTTATCGTCACCCTCGCCGGGATGCTGGCGTTTCGCGGCATTCTGATCGGCATCACCAACGGAACCACCGTCTCGCCCACCAGCCCGGCGATGGCGCAGATCGGCCAAAGCTATCTGCCAGACGGTATTGGATTTGGCATCGGCGTGGTCGGCATGGCGGCGTTTATCGTCTGGCAGTGGCGCGGGCGGATGCGCCGTCAGGCGTTAGGTCTGGCGACCTCGTCCTCCACCGCCGCTGTTGGCCGTCAGGCCATTACCGCGGTGATTGTGCTGGGCGCAATCTGGCTGCTCAATGACTATCGTGGCGTGCCGACCCCGGTGCTGATCCTCGCAGCCCTGCTGCTGGCAGGCCTGTTTATGGCCACCCGCACCGCCTTTGGTCGTCGCATCTATGCCATCGGCGGCAACCTGGAGGCGGCCCGCCTCTCAGGGATCAACGTCGAGCGTACCAAGCTGGCGGTGTTTGCCATTAACGGCCTGATGGTCGCCATTGCCGGGCTGATCCTCAGCTCGCGCCTCGGCGCCGGGTCGCCCTCGGCGGGTAACATCGCCGAACTGGACGCCATCGCCGCCTGCGTCATCGGCGGCACCAGCCTGGCGGGCGGCATCGGCAGCGTCGCCGGAGCGGTAATGGGGGCGTTTATTATGTCAGCCCTGGATAACGGCATGAGCATGATGGACGTCGCCACTTTCTGGCAATATATCGTCAAAGGCGCCATTTTACTGCTGGCGGTGTGGATGGATTCCGCCACCAAGCGGCGCGCGTAAGGAGAGACTCTTTTAAGAATGTCTGAATTCTTTGCGCTACCGCCAAACTTCGCCACAAGGCGCTTGAAATATCTCGGGCATTAGCCGGTAGTGTATACCCAACATCATTCGGGTTGCAGACGGCGCATCCGGGCCGCGTACCGGCGTACGTGGCCGGGGTGAGTGCGCAGCAACATCAAGAATGAAGGGGTATGACCGGGGTTAGAGCAGGAACATTATCTATGTTTGAAAAGCGTCACCGTATTACGCTGTTATTCAATGCCAACAAAGCTTATGACCGCCAGGTGGTTGAGGGCGTCGGCGAGTATCTGCAGGCCTCCCAGCTGGAGTGGGATATCTTTATTGAAGAGGATTTTCGGGCACGAATCGAAAACATCAAAGAGTGGTTGGGCGATGGCGTTATCGCCGACTATGACGATCCCGAAATTGAAAAGCTGCTGGCCGATGTCCACGTGCCCATCGTCGGCGTCGGCGGCTCTTATCATCAGCCAGAGCAGTACCCGCCGGTCCACTATATTGCCACGGACAACGCTGCGCTGGTGGAAAGCGCCTTTCTCCATTTGAAGGAAAAAGGGGTGCACCGCTTCGCGTTTTACGGACTCCCCACCTCCAGCGGTAAACGCTGGGCGGTAGAGCGCGAGTATGCCTTCTGCCAGCTGGTCGCGAAGGAGAAGTATCGCGGCGTGGTCTACCAGGGGCTGGAGACGGCGCCGGAAAACTGGCAGCACGCGCAAAACCGGCTCGCCGACTGGCTGCAAACCCTGCCGCCGCAAACCGGCATTATCGCCGTCACCGACGCCCGCGCCCGCCACGTCCTGCAGGCCTGCGAGCTGCTGCATATCCCGGTGCCAGAAAAACTGTGCGTTATTGGCATCGATAACGAGGAGCTGACCCGCTACCTCTCTCGCGTCGCCCTCTCCTCCGTCGCCCAGGGCACCCGCCAGATGGGTTATCAGGCGGCAAAATTACTCCACCGGCTGCTGAATAACGAGGCGCTCCCGCTGCAGCGCCAGCTGATCCCGCCGATGCGCGTCGTTGAGCGACGCTCTACCGACTACCGGTCCTTAAACGATCCTTCCGTGATTCAGGCGATGCATTACATTCGCAACAACGCCTGCAAAGGCATTAAAGTGGAACAGGTGCTCGACGCCGTGGGCATCTCTCGCTCCAATCTGGAGAAACGCTTCAAAGAGGAGGTCGGAGAGACCATCCACACGGTGATCCACAGCGAGAAACTGGAAAAGGCGCGCAGCCTGCTGGTGTCCACCAGCCTGTCGATCAATGAGATTTCACAAATGTGCGGCTACCCATCGCTGCAATATTTTTATTCGGTGTTTAAGAAGGAGTACGACGTGACGCCGAAGGAGTACCGTGACCGGCACAGCGAGGTCATGCTGTAGGGCAAAAAAATGCCCGGCGACAAGGCCGGGCATCCGGATTACAGATGGGCGGCGATGAGCCGCTGATTGTCCTGATACATCGCGAAGAGATAGTTGTTGTAGCTCGACCCTTTGGTCGAATAACCCTTCAGCTTATGAATCATGGTGCTGGCCGTCACTTCCTGATCCGCCTTGCGCAGCTGCAGGCGCGATTTGCGGAATGAAGAATAGGCCGGGTGGGTGTTCAGGTTTGTGACGTAAGCCTGCACCGACTGCTCCACCGATTCGAACTGCGAGTAGCCTTTCATCGCTCCGCGGCAGCGACCGGCGCCGCATTTCATGCCAAACAGGTTGTTGTTCTCACGCGCCAGCTTGGAGGTACCCCAGCCACTTTCCGCCGCCGCCATGGTTGCCACCATGCTGTTCGGAATAATGTCGACACGCTCAAGCAGCGCGTTCCAGGGCACATGACGCGTATTGCCTGACCACTTCACCTTATAACGGGCAGCGATATCTTTCAGGCGCGCCTTTTCAGTCGGCGACCAGCGAGCATCGTACTGCTTGGAAACAAGCCAGTTACGATCCGCAGTAATCGCCTGATTCTGCTTGGTAATATAAGGCATGACCGTCCGGAGAAACGCTTTTTTCCTTGGTGTTCCGGAAGGGTATTTTCGCAAGTCAGGAAGTGAACTGCTCTTTACACTATTGCGAGAATACTCTTGTTTACTGCTTACCTTAGTACTACTGATCTTCTTAACCGTTGGGGCTTTATGACTCTTTGTTGCTGTGTGCGTTGTTGCCAACACACTACCTGAAAATACACAGGTTAGTAACATAAGTATGGCGGCCCCATATCGTCGTATGGGATTCGATATCATCAGGTCTCCTGGTCGGATATATGCATTCCAACACCTTGTTTTTCACAAAAAAACGATAGCTGAATCGCTAATAGTATCAAAAATACGCAATGAGAGCATCAACAGAAATAGTCCAATTCCGAATTGGTGTCATCTGAAATCGGTTTCTGCGCCGCATCGCCAGTGCGAAAATGCTAGCTTCGTCTCATTTTTAGCCTATTTTTTGAGCGGTGTCACTCACCCCTTTTCATCCTCCTGGTAAAACGCCCGCCAGGAGGAGTTCACCCGTGCGGCAACAAGGCACACTAGATAAAAACCGCTCACAGGATCCCGCAATGAAACTCGCTGCGCTTGCCACGTTATTCGTGCCTGGGATGGCCTTTGCCGCCTGGACTACCACCGACTTCCCTGCCTTTACCGAAGAAGGGACGGGCCGATTCATCAGCCAGAAAGTGGTTGAGAAGGGTACACGTCCTCTGCAGCTAAATTTTGACCAGCAGTGCTGGCAGCCTTCCGGCGGCATTAAGCTCAACCAGATGCTGTCCATGGAGCCCTGCCGTGGCACCCCGCCGCAATGGCGCATCTTCCGCCAGGGGTTGTATACCCTGGAGGTGGATACCCGCTCCGGCACACCGACAATGATGATTTCGCTGGAGGAAAAAGAGGCCAGCGCCGCGGCGCCGCAGATCCGTCAGTGTCCGAAGTGGGATGGAAAACCGCTGTCCATCGACGTCAGCAAAACCTTCGCCGAGGGCAGCAAGGTCCGCGATTTCTACAGCGGCAATGTCGCGACCGTCAGCGGCGGCAAAATCACCCTGCAGCCCGCCTTCGGCAGCAATGGCCTGCTGCTGCTCGAGCGTGCCGAGACCGCCGCCCCGGCGCCGTTTGACTGGCACAACGCCACTGTCTACTTCGTCCTGACCGATCGCTTTGTAAACGGTAACCCGGCCAACGACAACAGCTATGGCCGTCACAAAGATGGCATGCAGGAGATCGGCACCTTCCACGGCGGCGACCTGCAGGGATTAACCAGCAAGCTGGATTATCTGCAGCAGATGGGGGTTAACGCCCTGTGGATCAGCTCCCCGCTTGAGCAAATCCACGGCTGGGTCGGCGGCGGCACGAAGGGCGATTTCCCTCACTACGCCTACCACGGCTATTACACCCAGGACTGGTCGAAACTGGACGCCAACATGGGGACCGAAGCGGATCTCCGCCGGCTGGTGGATGAAGCGCATAAGCGCGGCATTCGCATCCTGTTTGACGTGGTGATGAACCATACCGGTTACGCCACCCTGGCCGACATGCAGGAGTTCCAGTTCGGCGCCCTGTATCTGCAAGGCGATGAGCTGAAAAAAACCCTCGGCGAGCGCTGGACGGACTGGAAACCGGGCGCGGGCCAGACCTGGCACAGCTTTAACGACTACATCAACTTCAGCGACAAAGCCGGCTGGGAGAAATGGTGGGGCAAGAAGTGGATCCGCACCGATATCGGCGATTATGACAACCCAGGCTATGACGATCTCACCATGTCGCTGGCCTTCCTGCCGGACCTGAAAACCGAATCGAAGGAAGCCTCAGGTCTGCCGAACTTCTATAGCCATAAACCAGACACCGCAGCGAAAGCGATCCCGGGCTATACGCCGCGCGACTACCTGACGCACTGGCTGAGCCAGTGGGTACGCGACTACGGCATCGATGGCTTCCGCGTCGATACCGCCAAACATGTGGAGATGGACGCCTGGCAGCAGTTAAAAACCCAGGCCACCGCCGCGCTGGCGGAGTGGAAGAAAGCCAATCCGGATAAAGCGCTGGATGCTTCGCCATTCTGGATGACCGGCGAAGCCTGGGGACATGGGGTGATGCAGAGCGATTATTATCGCCACGGTTTTGATGCGATGATCAATTTCGACTACCAGGACCAGGCGGCGAAAGCGGCTACCTGTATGACCAATATTGACCTCACCTGGCAGCAAATGGCGGACAAGCTGCAGAGCTTTAACGTCCTGAGTTACCTCTCCTCGCACGATACGCGCCTGTTCCGCGAAGGCGGCACCACCGCGGCAGAGCTGTTGCTGCTGGCCCCTGGCGCCGTGCAGATTTTCTATGGTGACGAATCATCACGTCCGTTCGGCCCCACCGGCTCGGACCCGCTGCAGGGCACCCGTTCGGAGATGAACTGGCAGGATGTTAATGGCAAGGCGGCCCGCAGCGTCACTCACTGGCAGAAGATCGGTCAGTTCCGCGCTCGCCATCCGGCTATCGGCATGGGCAAACAGACAACGCTGTCGATGCCACGTGGTTACGGGTTCGTGCGTGAGAGCGGTGAAGACAAAGTGATGGTCATCTGGGCCGGACAGCAGCAGTAATCCACAGGTGGCTCTCCGCCCTGGCGGGGAGCCATTCAGAACAAAACGCTAACAAAATAGCAATTCACAGGATAAAGATAAAAAGCCGCCTCCTCCCGCCGATTTGCACCACGCTAGCGCTGGCGTTATGGTTAGCCACTTTCCAGAACCACCGATAGACTATTCGCGATGACATTTTCCCTTTTCGGCGACAAATTCACCCGTCATTCAGGCATCACCCGCTTGATGGAAGACCTTAATGACGGTCTGCGCACGCCGGGCGCTATTATGCTGGGCGGCGGCAACCCCGCTCAGATCCCGGAAATGAATGACTACTTCCAGCAGCTGCTGTCCGACATGCTGGATAATGGCAAAGCCCTTGATGCGCTTTGTAATTATGATGGGCCGCAGGGCAAAAGCGAGCTGCTGAGCCTGCTGGCGAACATGCTGCGCGACGAGCTGGGCTGGGAGATCGAACCACAGAATATTGCGCTAACAAACGGCAGTCAGAGCGCATTTTTCTACTTATTTAATCTGTTTGCAGGCCGTCGGGCAGATGGCACCACGCGTAAGGTACTGTTCCCACTGACGCCGGAATATATCGGTTACGCCGATGCCGGTCTGGAAGAGGATCTGTTCGTTGCCACCCGGCCGAACATCGAACTGCTGCCGGAAGGCCAGTTTAAGTACCATGTTGATTTTGAACATCTGCAGGTGACGGAAGAGACGGGGATGATCTGCGTCTCGCGTCCCACCAACCCGACTGGCAACGTCATCACTGATGAAGAGCTGATCAAACTGGATGCGCTGGCGAATCAGCACGGGGTCCCGCTGGTGATTGATAACGCCTACGGCGTGCCGTTCCCGGGCATTATCTTTAGCGACGCCCGACCGCTGTGGAATCCAAACATCGTGCTGTGTATGAGCCTGTCCAAACTGGGCCTGCCGGGCAGCCGCTGCGGGATTATCATCGCCAACGAGAAAATCATCACCGCCATCAGCAACATGAACGGCATTATCAGCCTCGCCCCTGGCGGCATCGGGCCGGCAATGATGTGCGAAATGATTAAACGACAGGATCTGCTGCGTCTGTCAGAGACGGTGATCAAGCCCTTCTATTACCAGCGGGTGCAGGAAACCATCGCCATTATTCGCCGATATCTGCCGGAGGAGCGCTGCCTGATCCACAAACCGGAGGGGGCCATTTTCCTCTGGCTGTGGTTTAAGGACCTGCCGGTCTCCACCGAGCTGCTGTATCAGCGGCTGAAAAAGCGCGGCGTGCTGATGGTGCCAGGGGATTACTTCTTCCCGGGTCTGGATAAGCCGTGGCCGCACACCCACCAGTGTATGCGCATGAACTATGTGCCCGATCCGCAAAAAATTGAGGCCGGGGTGAAAATTCTCGCCGAAGAGATTGAATTCGCCTGGCGCGAACAGGAAGCATAGCCTCTGACGCCGCGGGCGGGTAACGCCCGTCAGCGACCCCGCTCACGCCAGCGCCAGTCGCTGGCGTTTTTGCGCGCATAGCGCTTCCAGCTCCGCGGGAACCATCACCCGCAGCGCCTGCGTCGGGCAGGCGGCCACGCAGGCTGGTCCTTCAGCGCGGTGATGGCACAAATCGCATTTCAGCGCCTGCGCCTGCTGATTCACTACCGTAACGGTCATCGCGCCGTACGGGCAGGCCACCATGCAACTTTTGCAGCCGATGCAGCGCCGCTGGTCGACCCACCAGACGTCATTGTCGCGCTGAATCGCCCCTTGCGGGCAAACGCTGGCGCAGGGCGCATCCTCGCATTGCCGGCACGCCGTCGCCGTCGATATGTCACCGCTTTTCACCACCCGGATACGCGGCGCGAAATGGTTCGTCGACAGGGCGGCGACATCTTGCGCCTGCTGGTGCGCCACCGCACAAGCCACTTCACAGGTACGACAGCCAATACACCGCTGGGCATTGGCAATAAGAAACTGGTTCATCCTCTGCTCCCTGGGGATAAAACCGCAAGGTGCCAGAATAGTCCCTGCCCGCGCTTTGATCCTGAATGGAATCAGCGCTATTTTTAGTCACTAGCACAACTGATTTTTCATTACGCTGAATTAATGTGCTCCTTACAGTAGCGGCGCTTCCAGGCTGCAGGCGTAAGGCTGGTGTGCTTACGAAATATCTTGCGAAAATAACCGACGTCATTAAAGCCGCACTGGCTCGCGACTTCGGTCAACGACAGTGAATCACTGATCAATAGCTTTTCCGCCGCTCTGACCCGCTGACGATGCAGCGCTTCGGTCAACGTCACGCGAAAAACGTGACGATACACACGTCCTAAATAGTCTGCATTACAGTGCAGCTCTTTCGCCAGCGTCGATGCTGAAACAGGCAAGTGGTAACGGGTATGGATGATCTGCTGCGCTTTCCAGGCCAGCGCAGCGCCGGGACTGTCGTCCGATTTTTCGCTAGCCGCCGCGGCAATCTGCTGCAGTATCAGCAATAACAGGAGCTCCAGCGCCAGGCTGCGGTGAATATTCTCCTGTTCACGAAGAAACTGGCGAAACAGCGAAATAATGTATTGTGGATCGCTGACGCGGGTATGTTGCGGAACGTTAAGCAGCGCTGGCGGCAGAGACCGGACTCTGTCCGTCAGTACTTCAAAATGCAGCCAATAAAATTTCAGGTCGGCGGGAAATTCCCCCACCCCAACATGAGAACGTTCTGGCCACAGCAGTAAACTATCCCCTGCATTAACGTTAAATATTTTACCCTCCTCGCAAATCGTTAACGTCCCCTTTTCGACAAAAATAATTTCCCAGGATTGCAGTTTACGAGCCGGATGGCTGCCGACGCCACGGGAAATAAATAAGCCGCCATTTTGTACGCAAATCGGAAGAGACATGGATAATTCAAGCATATATATTTAATTTTCCGCTAACGAAACGATAAAACTTCTCTTTCCAACTGATTATTAATCATAAATTAACGTCATTCCGGATCGGAATCACACTTTTATGACTAAGTCGGAATCGTTCTCTTTTTATACCTTTCCCTTCCCTTGTTGCCTCGTTTATTCGGTGCAAAATAATTAATGTATTTGCAAAACACCAAAAATGTCCGCCGGTCAGACAGCGGAATAATTCTGAACATCATCTTCGGGAGTTATTTATGACTACGGCTCCGATTACGACAAGCGACCTCACGAAGCACGTGCAGGACGACAAATTATCTCTCCGTGAAAAAATAGGCTATGGTCTGGGCGACGCCGGTGGAACGGTCATCACCTGCCTGATCATGAACTTTCTCACTTTTTTCTATACTGACGTCTTTGGGCTCACCCCGGCGCTGGTCGGTACTCTGTTCCTTGCGCTACGCGTGTTTGATGCTATTTCCGATCCAATCATGGGCGTTCTCGCCGATCGGACCCAAAGCCGATGGGGGCGTTTTCGCCCCTGGCAGCTATGGATTGCGGTTCCTATAGCAGCGATCGGGGTGCTGACTTTTACCGTGCCTGATGCCGGCATGGGGGTAAAAATCGCCTGGGCCTTCGGCACTTACCTGCTGCTTTCCGTCAGCTATACCGCGATTAACGTCCCTTACTGCGCACTCATTAATACGATGACCTCTCGCCATAGCGAGGTGATATCCTGCCAGGCATGGCGCTTTGTACTGTGCGGCGTGGCAGGATTCCTGGTCTCCGTGGGCCTGCCGTGGCTGGTAAAAGCGCTCGGTCAGGGCAATACCGCCCAAGGTTATCAGTATGGTGTCGGCGTACTGTGCGCCATCGCGGCGGTGATGTTTTTGTGCTGCTTTTTCTGGGTACGTGAGCGTGTTTCCCTGGAGATGCTCGGCAAATTCACCCTGCGCGAACATATCGCCGGTCTGCGTAAAAACGATCAGCTGTTACTCATGCTGGCGATGTCATTCCTGTTGATCAACGTGTTTAACATTCGCGGTGGCGGCTACATGTACTTCATTACCTATGTACTGGGCGGCTCTACTGGCTATACATCACTGTTTTTCACCATGGTCACCTTTTCCTCGATTCTGGGCGCCGCGATCGTCAATTGGCTGTCGCGCCACGTTGATACCGTCAAGCTCTATTACTACACCAATGTGGTATTGGCCTTACTGGCGGTCGGGATGTGGTTCCTGCCAACCGGTCCGTCCTGGCAAACGCTGTGGCTGGCGATCATTCTCGGCAATGGCATCATCCTGGGCTTTACCCTGCCGCTGCATTTTTCGTTGATGGCCTTCTCTGATGATTATGGCGAATGGAAGACGGGTGTCCGTTCGTCGGGGATGAACTTTGCTTTCAACCTGTTCTTTATCAAGCTGGCATGGGCCTCCAGTGCGGGCATTATCAGCCTGGTATTTATCTATGTCGCTTATCAACCCGGCGCCAGCAACCAAACTCCATCCTCACTATTGGGGATCACGGCGATGGAAACCCTGCTGCCCGCGCTGTTCCATCTGTTGCTGGCCTTCGCTATCCGCGCCTGCAAGCTCAACAATCCCATGATGTCGCGCATTGCAGCCGATCTGCGCGCACGTCACGTTCAGTCTTAAGGAGAAATCATGGAAGTCGATCTGCACAAACTGAAAGTTAACGATCCGTTTCTGGGTCAGTATCAGCAACTGGTGCGTGATGTCGTTATTCCCTACCAGTGGGATGCCCTCAATGACCGGATCGCCGAGGCTGAGCCCAGCCATGCGATAGAAAACTTCCGTATCGCCGCAGGTCAGCAGGCAGGGGAATTCTACGGAATGGTGTTCCAGGATAGCGATGTGGCGAAATGGCTGGAGGCAGTCGCCTGGTCATTGTGCCAGAAGCCAGATGCGGAACTGGAAAAAACCGCCGACGAGGTGATTGAGCTGATTGCCGCCGCGCAATGTGAAGATGGTTATCTGAATACCTATTTTACGGTGAAAGCGCCCGGGGAACGCTGGACCAATCTCGCCGAATGCCATGAATTGTACTGTGCCGGTCACCTGATTGAGGCTGGGGTGGCATTCTTCCAGGCAACCAGTAAACGCCGCCTGCTGGAGGTGGTATGTCGCCTCGCCGATCATATCGACAGCGTGTTTGGTCCCGACGACAATCAGCTGCACGGCTATCCGGGACACCCTGAAATAGAGCTGGCGTTAATGCGTTTGTACGATGTGACTCAGGAACAACGCTATATGGCGCTGGCTAGTTACTTCGTTGAACAGCGTGGGACACAGCCGCATTTCTATGACATCGAGTATGAAAAACGCGGTGAAACCTCCTTCTGGAATACCTATGGGCCAGCGTGGATGGTGATGGATAAACCCTACAGCCAGGCGCATTTGCCGCTTGCCGAACAGACCACCGCTGTGGGTCACGCGGTTCGCTTTGTTTATTTAATGGCCGGCGTAGCGCACCTTGCGCGCCTGAGCAAGAATGAAGGCAAACGCCAGGATTGCCTGCGGTTATGGAAAAACATGGTCCAGCGTCAGTTGTATATTACGGGCGGCATTGGCTCACAGAGCAGCGGGGAAGCCTTCAGCAGCGATTACGACCTGCCGAATGATACCGTTTATGCGGAAAGCTGCGCCTCTATCGGATTGATGATGTTCGCGCGCCGCATGCTGGAACTGGAAGCCGACAGCCAATATGCTGATGTGATGGAGCGCGCACTTTACAATACCGTTCTGGGCGGTATGGCGCTGGACGGTAAACATTTCTTTTACGTCAACCCATTGGAAGTGCAGCCTAAGGCTTTAAAATTCAATCATATTTATGACCATGTTAAGCCTGTTCGTCAGCGTTGGTTCGGCTGTGCCTGTTGCCCACCGAATATCGCTCGTCTCCTGACCTCGTTGGGGCATTATATCTACACGCCACGCGAGGAGGCGTTGTATATCAATCTCTATGTCGGCAATCAGGTCGAGATCCCGGTTGGGGAAAAGACCTTACGCCTGCGTATCAGCGGTGACTATCCCTGGCAGGAACAGGTCAAAATTGTCATCGAATCACCGTCAACAGTGAACCATACGCTGGCGCTGCGTCTACCTGACTGGTGCGAGGGTCCGCACATCACCCTGAACGGCGCGCCGGTCACGCAGGATATTCGCCAGGGCTATCTGCATATCCATCATCTCTGGCAGGAAGGCGACACCCTGATGCTTACCTTGCCGATGCCGGTTCGCCGGGTATATGGCAATCCGCTTGTTCGTCACCAGGCAGGCCAGGTCGCGCTGCAGCGCGGTCCACTGGTCTATTGTCTCGAACAAGCTGATAACGGCGAAGCGCTGCATAACCTGCTGCTGCCACGCGATGCCAGGTTCACGGTGTTTGAAGGAAAGGGGCTGTTTGCTCGCAAAATGTTGATTCAGGCCCCAGGCTACAGAAAAAATGCGGAAAACGCCGACACGCAGCGGCTCTGGAGCTACGATCACCCTCTGGCCACCCCCCATTCACAGACGCTGACCTTTATTCCCTGGTTTAGCTGGGCAAACCGCGGAGAAGGCGAAATGCGTATCTGGGTGCGGGAAGCCGAATAAGGCCAGGCACAGCGCGACCTCCTCTTCCCCGGCAACACAGCGTTCGCTGTCCGCCGGGGAGCTGGCGTTAATGATTATAGAAACAACGCCTTATCGCGCAGGATATGATCGTTACCGCGACGGCGGGTGAAGCCAATCCGATCGAAATACTCCAGGATTTGGATCGCCAGCTTCCGCCCGACGTTTAAGGTATCGCGGAAATCCGCGGCGCAGGTTGATCCGCGCAGCTGATCCAGCTCGCGCACCCGCTGGGCGAACTGCACAATGCGATCGTTGCGGTAGTAACGATCCTTGACGATCGCGGTAATCATCCCCTGCTGCGCCGCCTGGCGCAGCACCGCGCGCATCAGGGACTCTTCAACATGGACTTCGCGCGCGAGATCGCGCACCCACCAGGGGTCATCGCCGAACAGGGTTTCCACCTTCTGCCAGACCGCCTGCTGCTCGTCGGTAAACCCGGCTTTATGCTCCGGCAAATGCAGCCAGCCGTGATGGCTGTGGACTATGCCGCTCTCGCGCATCTGCTCAATCAGCAGCAGCACCAGCGCTTCATCTTCCATCGGCAGCGCGATGCGACGCAGGCGCTCCCGGCCCGGACCAGGCTCGTCGCGATGCTGCTCATGGTAGCGCGCCAGGGCCTCCAGCAATTTTCGCTGCCAGCGGGCGGCAAGCGGGGCACTGAGCAGGCGCTGTCCGGCCTGCAGATAGTCCGGTCGCTGGATCAAGGCCGCCATTCCGGCTTCGCTGAGCTGCCGTGCCCAGGCGAAGCGCTCAAGCCGGACGGCATCCCGCTGCAGATGCAGCTCAAGCGCCTGCGCATCGTCAGCGCCGACCGCCGCCAGAGCGTGCAGCCACTGCAGATATTCCGGTTTACGTTTGCCGCGGCGCGGAGGATCCAGCGTCACCACCCGTGCGCCGGCCAGCGTCATACGCGCAGAGATATCGCGGAGCACCAGCCGGTCGTTATCCGCCAGCCACAGCGGGGTATCCAGCACCAGCTCCGCCAGATTGCCCTCGAGGAGCGACACCCGGCCGGTAATGTGGCTGGCAGCGTGGTGAATATGCAGCGGCTGCCACTGGCTGAGCGGCGTATGGCACTGCAGCTCGACAATCACCCGTTCTGCAGGCTCCGGCGGCGGTGAGGACAACAGCCAGTCGCCGCGGTGCACTGCCTCTTTCTGCGCATCGCCGACAATATTCAGCGCAATGCGCTGCCCGGCGTGCGCCTGCTCAACCGCTTGATTCTGGGCATGCAGACCACGCACGCGCATCGGCGTGTTCACGCCGGTGAGCCACAGGGTATCCCCGACCCGTACTTCGCCGGAGAGCGCCGTCCCGGTGACCACCAGCCCCGCGCCTTTGACGGTAAAAGCGCGGTCCAGCGCCAGGCGAAACCGCTGCTGCTGCGGGTGGGGGCGCTCCGCAAGCTGCAGCAGATGGCTGCGCAGTTCGGCAATACCGATGTTTTCCGCCGCCGCGGTGGGAAAGAAAGCGACGGCGTCAAAGCCCAGCTCGCGCAGGGTCTGCTCGACCTCCGCCTGCACCTCCGCCACCCTGTCGGCCGCCACGCGGTCCGTTTTGGTCAGCGCCACGGTCAGCGTCGGCTTTCCGGTCAGCTGCAGGATCGCCAGGTGTTCGCGGGTTTGCGCCATCACCCCGTCATCGCAGGCCACCACCAGCAGCGCATGGTCAATACCCCCCACCCCCGCCAGCATGTTGGACAAAAACTTTTCGTGCCCGGGAACGTCAATAAATCCCAGCACCCGCCCGTCCGGCTGCGGCCAGTAGGCATAGCCGAGATCGATCGTCATTCCCCGCGCTTTCTCTTCCGGCAGACGATCGGCATTCACGCCGGTTATCGCCTGCAGCAGCGTCGTTTTGCCGTGGTCAACATGTCCAGCGGTGGCAATAATCATCGTAACAACATCTCCATAAACCGGGTTTCATCTTCCAGACAGCGCAGGTCCAGCCAGAGCCGACCGTCATCAATGCGGCCAATCACCGGGCACGGCAGTGCGCGCCAGCGGGCCGCCAGTGCCGCCAGCCGGCTGCCGCGGCCGTCATGCGGGGTAAAAGTCAATGCCGCGCTGGGCAGGCGGTCGACGGGTAACGAGCCGCTGCCAATCTGCGACTGGCAGGCTGCCACGCTGACGGCAAAATCAGCATAGTGTGCCGCCAGGTCAGGCTGCAGGCGTTCAGCCAGCCGACGGATCTCTTCCGCCGGACGGGTGAGCAAGCGCAGCGTCGGTAATCTCTCCGTCAGCACCTCCGGGTGCTGATAGAGGCGCAGCGTGGCTTCCAGCGCCGCGAGGGTCATTTTATCCGCGCGCAGGGCCCGCTTCAGCGGATGGCTTTGCAGCCGGGCAATCAGCGCGCGTTTGCCGACGATAATTCCGGCCTGCGGGCCGCCGAGCAGCTTGTCGCCAGAGAAACTGACCAGGCTCACCCCGGCGGCGATCATCTCCTGCGGCATCGGCTCCTTCGGCAGGCCATACTGGCTGAGATCCACCAGCGACCCGCTGCCCAGGTCAGCCACCACCGGGACGTCCAGTTCGCGGCCAATGGCCGCCAGCTCCGCTTCGTCGACGGCTTTGGTAAAGCCCTCAATACTGTAGTTGCTGGTGTGAACCTTCATCAGCAGCGCGGTATTGTCATTCACCGCCTGGCGATAGTCTTTGGCATGGGTGCGGTTGGTGGTACCCACTTCGTGCAGCTGACAACCCGCCTGGCGCATCACGTCGGGAATGCGAAATGCCCCGCCGATCTCCACCAGTTCGCCGCGGGAGACCACCACTTCGCGGCCGCTGGCGGTGGCCGCCAGCATCAACAGAACGGCCGCCGCGTTGTTGTTCACAATGCAGGCATCTTCCGCGCCGGTGATCTGGCACAGCAGATCAGCAATGGCGCGATCGCGATGGCCGCGCCCGGCGTCGTCGAGATCATATTCGAGCGTCACCGGCGCGCGCATCGCGCTGGCGACCGCCTCCACGGCCGACTCCGCCTGAATGGCGCGCCCGAGATTGGTATGCAACACCGTACCAGTGAGATTAAACACCGGACGCAGAGCGCTCTGCTGGCCGGCGGTGAGCCGCTGCGCGCAGGCGTGCAGCCAGTCATGGCTCCAGTCAGGAAGCGTCTGCCGTTGGCTAATCTGTTCCCGTGCCTCATCCAGCATCTGGCGCAGCTGCGCCACCACCTGCGAATGGCCGTGCTGCGCCAGCAGGGGAGAAAAAGCGGGGTCGCGTAGTAAGCGGTCAATGGCCGGAAGCCGGGTATAAAGCGCACGAATATCGGTAGTCATGAATGGGCCTGGCGGTAAGTTATTTTCCCCCCTCCCGACGGGAGAGGGAGTCAACAATCAGTGGCGATTGTAACGCCTCCCTGCGCAAACTGTTACCTGCCTGGGTCAAGTCCGCGGCGGTTCGGTACGCGCAAAGCTGGCGCGCTGGAACAACGCATCCACCAGCTTCACCAGCTGCGGCCGGGTGGCGCACCAGCCGGGCGCTACCCGGCGAAAGTTCAGATAAGCAATGGCGCAGGCCGTGGAAATGGTCGCCAGATTGACCTCGTCGCCGCGCAGCGTTCCATCTGCCGCGCAGGCTTCCAGCCTGTCGAGGCCACGAGCCACTTTCTCCCGCTGGCGGAGCAGCTCTTGTTCTGACTGCTGCGCGCCAGGGCGGGCTTTTTCGCGTACCAGCGCCTGGGCGGCCTCCATGACCCCATCCGCCAGCGCTTCAAGCTGACGCATCCTGAGAGCGGCTCTGGGGTCGGCGGGGATCATCGGCGGCGCCACGCCCAGCAGCTCCAGATACTGGGCGATGACCGGGGAGTCAAACCAGCACTCACCGTCGTCCGTCACCAGCGCCGGCACTTTGCCCAGCGGATTATAGCGCGCCACACCGTTGCTTTCGCTGTAGGGGGATTCGTTGACAAACTCAAAAGGGATGCGCTTTTCCAGCAGGATCACGGAGATTTTGCGCACAAAGGGACTGGTGTAGCTGCCGATCAGTTTCATAGCCTGCTCCTTATCGCCAACAAATTATCGCCAACAAAGATATGAGTATGGCTCAGGGCGGGGCAAAAGGCAGGTGAGCATCCCGCTCAACCTGCCGCCGATCGCATTAATGATCGAGATAGAGGTAGTGCATCCAGCTGGTCATGCGCAGCAGCACTTTACGCATTACCGAGACGTGGGTGAAATGGTCGGAGTAGACTGCCACCTGCGCGTAGATGCCATCGGGTAACGCATCAATTTCGGCATTGGGGTCGAGCTCAATGGTCGCCAGCACGCCATCGCTGCCCGGCGTCACGGTCAGCGACTGTAACGCCCCTTGCGCCTGATAACTTCCCCCCGGCACCACCGGTAAAATGCTCACCAGTTTGCCGTGAAACACCTGCCCGGGCAGAGCATTAAACACCGCTTCCGCATCGTCTCCTTTCTCCAGCCTTAACAGGGAGTTTTGCCTAAACTGGGCGACGATCAGCCGTTTTTGCTCCGGGATAAATACCATTACCGGGCGCAGCGGCAGCGAGGCGGCATAGGTCCCCGGGCGGATCAGCACCTGGGTGATATACCCATCGCTGGGCGCCCGCACAGTGGTCTGGTCGAGATTGTATTTCGCCTCCGCCAGTTGGGCGCGCAGGCTAACCACTTGCGACTGCTCGCCATTGATCATGCTGTCCAGCTGGCTCTGGATCTGCGCCTGCTCCGCTACCGACGCCTTGACCAGCGCATCCTGGGCAAGATAATTCTGCCTGGCGTTATCAATGTCGCTTTCCGAGAACGGGTTCACCCGCGCCTGGCTCCCTTTCAGGTAGCGCTGATAGTCCTTGTATAAGCGATCGCGCTCCGCCGACACGCGGGTGGTGTTGGCCTGGGCTTCAGAGAGCTGCGCCTTGAGGGTGTTAATACTGTGCAGCGCCGTCACCAGGTCGGCCTGCAGGCGGTCGACCCGCGCCTGATAGCGTGCCGGGTCAATAGTAAAAAGCACCTCGCCCTTTTTGACGCGCTGATTCGCTTTGTCGGTAACGCTGTCAACCACTCCGGTAACCTGCGGCGTAATAGGAATAGATATCACTGCCTTTTGCGCCAGAAAGGTGTACGGGTGGTTATAGTTCATTAATAAAATAAGCGCGCTAACAATAAATACCCCCCCCAGCGCCGCGGTAGGTACCGTCCATTTATTTACCGGTATTTTGAAGATTTTAAATATCGACCAGGCGATGGCCACGTAGGTCAAAATTATCAACAGATCCATAGATTATTTCTCCGCCGCAGAGGTGGACTGTGGCCGCTGGATGGCCGCCACCTGGTGTTCAAGGTCGCTCAGTCGTTGGCGAAGCTGTTGTATATCGGTCTCTTTTTCAGGTTCGTCAGGGTCCGTATTCGCCTTATGCTGCATGCCCCAGCCGCGCTCAGGCTGGTACAGCGTGGCCCAAATCCATAAAAACGGCCAGATGACGTGGAGAGTAAAAAGACTGACCCATCCGGCTACATGAATAGCATCGGAATGAGGGTGGTTGCGTTTTTTGGCGATCAAATAAGGAATATCGTGAATAATGATAATTCCATAAAAAATGACCAGAAAAACGAAGATCAGAACGCCCAGCGCAAAATAATTGAGAAACATAATTCCCTCGGCTTTACGCTAATAATTTATATGAATTTTATTCACGACCCACTGACATTCGGGCCGCTATTTTGAGCATAATTCACGCCTTTCATTTTTGCCATCCGGCGTAAAAAAGTTATTCGGCAGTTAAGGTTGCTTAGTTACAGAGTCATCCCGACGTGGAAGCAAAACCGGGCCGAGATCACAGCGGCGAAAATCCCCCGCGAAATTCTTTGTGATCAAAATCACAAACAAACAACAAAACCACGAAACAAAATTGTGACAAATATCACACAAAAAGGCAGATCAGCGGCTAAAAAGGCGCTGTGTTGTTTTTTTACACAGGCGTTATGTGATCAACATCACTACAAAAACCGCTTTGCCCCCTATATTCATGTGATCCGTATCACACAAAAGGGCGCTGGCTGGACAGCTTAACGATTCAGTGCCAGATTTCGCACTATCAATCAGGGTCCGGCTACCTCTGCCGCCACATTAACAACAAACCTCGGGCTTTTAGCCTGCGCGATACGCAAAACAGAAGAAGGGGTGTTTTATGTCATCCGATATCAAGATCAAGGTGCAAAGCTTTGGTCGTTTCCTCAGCAATATGGTGATGCCGAATATCGGCGCGTTTATCGCGTGGGGTATCATCACCGCGCTTTTCATTCCGACAGGGTGGTTGCCAAACGAAACGCTGGCGAAGCTGGTCGGTCCGATGATCACCTACCTGCTGCCCCTGCTGATCGGTTACACCGGCGGTAAATTAGTCGGCGGCGAACGTGGTGGCGTGGTCGGGGCGATCACCACCATGGGCGTTATCGTCGGCGCGGATATGCCGATGTTCCTCGGCTCAATGATTGCCGGCCCGCTGGGCGGCTACTGCATCAAGAAGTTCGATAACTGGGTAGACGGTAAGATCAAATCCGGTTTTGAAATGCTGGTGAATAACTTCTCCGCTGGCATCATCGGGATGATCCTTGCCATCCTGGCCTTCCTCGGCATCGGCCCGGCGGTTGAAGTTCTGTCGAAAATTCTGGCGGCTGGCGTTAACTTTATGGTGGCGCACGACATGCTGCCGCTGGCGTCTATCTTCGTGGAACCGGCAAAAATCCTGTTCCTCAATAACGCCATCAACCACGGTATCTTCTCGCCGCTGGGTATTCAGCAGTCCCACGAGCTGGGTAAATCCATCTTCTTCCTGATTGAAGCTAACCCGGGTCCGGGGATGGGCGTTCTGCTGGCGTACATGTTCTTTGGCCGCGGCAGCGCAAAACAGTCTGCAGGCGGGGCGGCTATCATCCACTTCCTGGGGGGTATCCATGAAATCTACTTCCCGTACGTGCTGATGAACCCGCGTCTGATCCTGGCCGTTATCCTCGGCGGGATGACCGGTGTCTTCACCCTGACCATCCTCAACGGCGGTCTGGTCTCTCCGGCTTCCCCGGGCTCTATCCTGGCAGTGCTGGCGATGACGCCGAAAGGGGCCTACTTCGCTAACATCGCCGCGATTATCGCAGCGATGGCGGTCTCCTTCGTGGTCTCTGCGGTTCTGCTGAAGACCAGCAAGGTAAAAGAAGAAGACGATATCGAAGCCGCGACACGTCGTATGCACGACATGAAAGCGGAATCCAAAGGCGGTAGCCCGCTGGCGGCCGGTAATGTGACCAACGACCTGAGCCATGTGCGTAAAATCATCGTCGCTTGCGACGCCGGAATGGGCTCCAGCGCCATGGGTGCCGGGGTACTGCGCAAGAAAGTGCAGGATGCCGGACTGAGCAACATCTCGGTCACCAACAGCGCGATCAATAACCTGCCGCCGGATGTTGACCTGGTCATCACCCACCGCGACCTGACCGAGCGCGCTATGCGCCAGGTACCGCAGGCGCAGCATATTTCGCTGACCAACTTCCTCGACAGCGGTCTGTACACCAGCCTGACCGAGCGTCTGGTCGCGGCCCAGCGCCACATCGACAACGAAGTCAAAGTCACCGATAGCCTGAAAGACAGCTTTGATGATGGCGACAAAAACCTGTTCCAGCTGGGCGCGGATAACATCTTCCTCGGTCGCAAAGCGGCCACCAAAGAAGAAGCCATTCGCTTCGCCGGCGAGCAGCTGGTGAAAGGCGGCTACGTCGAGCCGGAATATGTGCAGGCGATGCTGGACCGCGAAAAACTGACCTCAACCTATCTCGGCGAGTCCATCGCGGTACCGCACGGCACCATCGAAGCGAAAGACCGTGTGCTGAAAACCGGCGTCGTCTTCTGCCAGTACCCGGAAGGCGTGCGCTTTGGGGAAGATGAAGACGATGTCGCCCGTCTGGTCATCGGCATCGCGGCCCGCAACAACGAGCATATTCAGGTTATCACCAGCCTGACTAACGCCCTGGATGACGAAACCGTGATTGAGCGCCTGGCGAAAACCACCAGCGTCGACGAAGTTCTGGCACTGTTGAATAAATAACCAAAGCGGTCCATTCCCTCTCCCTTTGGGAGAGGGTTTGGGTGAGGGGAAAAGCCTCACCCCAGCCCTCTCAGGTAAAAACATTAATTGAAGGTTAATACTATGAAAGCATTACATTTTGGCGCAGGTAATATCGGACGTGGCTTTATCGGTAAATTGCTGGCCGACGCGGGCATCGAACTGACGTTCGCCGATGTCAATCAGACCGTACTTGATGCCCTGAATGCCCGTCATAGCTATCAGGTTCACGTCGTCGGTGAGAATGAGCAGGTGGATACTGTCTCCGGCGTCAATGCCGTCAGCAGCATCGGCGATGAGGTTGTGGACCTGATCGCTGAGGTGGATCTGGTCACCACCGCCGTCGGTCCCGTCGTACTCGAGCGCATCGCCCCGGCCATCGCCAAAGGGCTGGCGAAGCGCAAAGCGCAGGGCACCGAACGCCCGCTGAACATTATCGCCTGCGAAAATATGGTGCGCGGCACCACGCAGTTAAAAGGCCACGTATTTAACGCGCTGGCCGAAGAAGATAAAGCGTGGGTTGAAGCCCATATCGGCTTCGTCGACTCTGCCGTTGACCGTATTGTGCCGCCATCGGCTTCCGCCACCCATGACCCGCTGGAAGTCACCGTGGAAACCTTCAGCGAGTGGATTGTCGATGAGACTCAGTTCAAGGGCGCGCTGCCGACTATCCCGGGAATGGAATTAACTGATAACCTGATGGCATTTGTCGAACGCAAGCTCTTCACCTTGAACACCGGGCATGCTATAACCGCCTACCTCGGAAAACTGGCGGGCCACCAGACGATTCGCGACGCGATCCTCGACGAGAAAATTCGTGCCGTCGTGCAGGGCGCGATGGAAGAGAGCGGCGCGGTGCTGATCAAACGTTACGCCTTTGACCCGCAGAAACACGCGGCTTATATCCAGAAAATTCTTGGACGTTTCGAGAACCCGTACCTGAAAGACGATGTCGAGCGCGTTGGCCGTCAGCCGCTGCGCAAACTGAGTGCTGGCGACCGTTTAATTAAGCCGCTGCTGGGTACACTGGAATACGGTCTGCCGCACCGCAACCTGGTGAAAGGGATTGCGGCGGCGATGCATTTCCGTAGCGAAGACGATCCGCAGGCGCAGGAGCTGGCGGCACTGATCGCCGACAAGGGGCCGCAGGCTGCGCTGGCGCAGATTTCCGGCCTGGATGCCGCAAGTGATGTCGTCGCGGAGGCCGTTAACGACTACAACGCGGAAAAATGATGCACAACCTGGCGCGACCAACGTCGCGCCCATTACGACTCCTGTCAGATATGCAGGCAATGATGGAAGAAACACAAGCATTTGAAAACCGTGTGCTTGAGCGTCTGAATGCTGGCAAAACCGTACGAAGCTTCCTGATCGCCACCGTCGAACTGTTAACGGAAGCGGTCAATATTCTGGTGCTTCAGGTGTTCCGTAAAGACGACTACGCGGTGAAATACGCCGTCGAGCCTTTGCTGGAGGGCAGCGGGCCGCTCGGCGATCTCTCTGTACGCCTGAAGCTGATTTATGGCCTTGGGGTGATAAGTCGTGCCGAATATGAAGACGCCGAACTGCTGATGGCCCTGCGCGAAGAGCTCAACCACGACGGCAATGAATACAGCTTTACCGACGACGAAATTATCGGTCCGTTCGGCGAGCTGCACTGCGTCGCCGCCCTGCCGCCAACGCCGCAGTTTGATGACAGCGATGCAGAACTGCTGGCAATGCAGAAGCTGCGTTACCAGCAGATGGTGCGCTCAACAATGGTGTTGTCCCTGACTGAGCTGATTTCGCGAATCAGCTTAAAAAAAGCCTTCCAGAAATCAACGCTCTGATTCCGGCTCCGTCTGGTCGCAGGTCGGCCGGTAAAGCTGACGATAATATTCCAGACGCTGCAGAAACAACGCTTCCTTATCCTGGGGAATATCTCGCGGTATATGCTGCAGACGCGGAGATTTTTTCAAATACTCCATAAACGCCTGACTGGAAGCCATAAAATCAACCGCTTTATCGATTAAACGTGGTACGCCGTCGCCGATCTTTGCCATCACGTCCTCCTTTTGGGAATAATCTTAATAAGCATTAGTCAAATCACCGGCGCGGGTTAAGGAAAACGTGCTTATCCGCCGACAGGCTTCACAGAAATGAAATTAGACCAGGTGTTAGGCAGAATATTAATAAAATTCAAATTATTATATAGTATGAGTATCCCATTCTGACGGCGATAAACGGCGAATTTTTGATAAATAACTATCAACAATGGCGGTCACGGCACATACTATAGGCGAATGAAGCCCCTTTATTAACAGATTAAGTCACCATGAAAGAAGTCGAAAAGAATGAAATCAAGCGTCTGAGCGACCGTCTCGACGCCATCCGCCATCAGCAGGCCGAGCTGTCGCTGGTGGAAGCCGCCGACAAATACGCCGAACTGGAAAAAGAAAAAGCCACCCTGGAAGCCGAGATTGAACGTCTGCGTTCCGTCCAGAGCCAGAAGCTGAGCAAAGAGGCGCAGAAGCTGATGAGCCTGCCGTTCCGCCGCGCGATTACCAAAAAAGAGCAGGCCGATATGGGCAAGCTGAAGAAAAGCGTTCGCGGTTTGGTGGTCGTCCATCCGATGACCGCCCTGGGCCGGGAAATGGGTCTGCAAGAGATGACCGGTTTCGCCCGCAGCGAATTCTGATCCCCTGCCCTCTCCGCCCGGAGAGGGTCATTCTGTCTCCACTCCCCCTGTTTTTATCCCCAGCCAGGCCGATTGGTCCAACCAATAATTTCATCTACCCCCCAGCAGTTCACAAATCCATCAAAATACATCACAAACACGTTGCTTAAGAGCAACATCTGATTAACCATTCGTTGTCATCAACCCTGATACCCTTAATTGGCTGGGCCAATTTTACCTACGATGGGATCGGCAATGAGCGCAGACTCAGCCCTCCTCTCCTGGCGGCCCGATGGAGACCCTGCATGAATCTCTGGCAACAAAACTACGATCCCGCCGGTAATATCTGGTTATCCAGTCTTATCGCATCGCTGCCGATACTGTTTTTCTTTTTTGCGCTGATTAAGCTCAAACTGAAAGGCTATATCGCTGCCACCTGGACCGTCGCTATCGCGCTGACCGTCGCCTTGCTGTTCTATAAAATGCCGGTGGACCGCGCCTTAGCCTCGGTGGTCTACGGCTTCTTCTATGGCTTGTGGCCTATCGCGTGGATTATTATCGCCGCGGTCTTCGTCTATAAAATCTCGGTGAAGACCGGGCAGTTCGACATCATCCGCTCATCGATTCTGTCGATTACGCCGGACCAGCGCCTGCAGATGCTGATCGTCGGCTTCTCGTTCGGCGCCTTTCTCGAAGGGGCGGCGGGTTTCGGCGCCCCGGTCGCGATTACCGCCGCGCTGCTGGTCGGCCTTGGGTTTAACCCGCTGTATGCGGCTGGCCTGTGCCTGATCGTCAACACCGCGCCGGTGGCCTTCGGCGCGATGGGCATCCCGATCCTGGTCGCCGGCCAGGTGACCGGTATCGACAGCTTTGCTATCGGCCAGATGGTGGGCCGCCAGCTGCCGTTCCTGACCATTATCGTCCTGTTCTGGATCATGGCCATCATGGATGGCTGGCGGGGCATCAAAGAGACCTGGCCGGCGGTGATGGTTGCAGGTGGTTCGTTCGCCATCGCCCAGTACCTCAGCTCTAACTTCCTTGGCCCGGAGCTGCCGGACATCATCTCGTCGCTGGTCTCCCTGGTCTGTCTGACCCTGTTCCTCAAACGCTGGCAGCCGGTGCGCATCTTCCGCTTCGGCGACATCGGCGCCTCGCAGGTTGATATGACGCTGGCTCGTACCCGCTACACCGCGGGACAAGTGATCCGCGCCTGGTCGCCGTTCCTGTTCCTGACCGCCACCGTGACCCTGTGGAGCGTACCGCCGTTTAAAGCGCTGTTCGCACCGGGCGGCGCAATGTATGACTTCGTCATCAATATTTCGGTGCCGTTCCTCGACAAAATGGTTGCCCGTATGCCGCCGGTGGTTAGCGCCGCGACGCCATACGCCGCGGTGTATAAATTCGACTGGCTGTCGGCCACTGGCACCGCCATTCTGTTCGCCGCCCTGCTGTCCATCGTTTGGCTGCGCATGAAGCCGAAAGACGCGCTGACCACCTTCGCCGGGACGCTGAAGGATCTGGCGCTGCCAATCTACTCTATCGGTATGGTGCTGGCGTTCGCCTTTATCTCTAACTACTCCGGGCTGTCGTCGACCCTGGCTCTGGCGCTGGCCCATACTGGCCACGCGTTTACCTTCTTCTCGCCGTTCCTTGGCTGGCTGGGGGTATTCCTGACCGGTTCGGACACCTCGTCTAACGCCCTGTTTGCCGCGCTGCAGGCGACGGCGGCGCAGCAGATTGGCGTCTCCGATATTCTGCTGGTCGCGGCCAACACCACCGGCGGCGTCACTGGCAAGATGATTTCTCCGCAGTCGATCGCCATCGCCTGCGCCGCGGTAGGCCTGGTGGGTAAAGAGTCGGATCTGTTCCGCTTTACCGTCAAACACAGCCTGATCTTCACCTGCATGGTAGGCCTGATCACCACGCTGCAGGCCTACGTTTTAACCTGGATGATCCCGTGATAGTGATGCCTAAACGCCTGGCCGACGACGTGGCGCGTCGCGTCCGGGCGCTGATTGAAGAACAACAGCTGGAGGCGGGCATGCGACTGCCCGCCGAACGCCAGCTCGCCGCCCAGCTCGGTGTTTCGCGCAATTCCCTGCGCGAAGCGCTGGCGATGCTGGTCAATGAAGGGGTGCTGCTGAGCCGTCGCGGCGGCGGCACCTTCGTCCGCTGGCAGCATGAGCCGTGGTCGGAGCAAAACATCGTCCAGCCGCTGAAGACGCTGCTGGCCGATGACCCGGACTACAGCTTCGACATCCTCGAAGCCCGCCACGCCATTGAGGCCAGCACCGCGTGGCACGCAGCGATGCGGGCGACCGACGCCGATAAAGAAAAAATTCGCCTGTGCTTTGAAGCGACCCAGAGTGAAGACCCGGATATCGCCTCCCAGGCGGACGTCCGCTTCCATCTGGCGATCGCCGAAGCCTCGCATAACGTGGTACTTCTGCAAACCATGCGCGGCTTTTTCGACCTGCTGCACTCCTCCGTTAAGCAGAGCCGCCAGCGGATGTATCTGGTGCCGCCGGTGTTTGCCCGCCTGACTGAGCAGCACCAGGCCGTGATGGAGGCTATTGTTGCCGGTGACGCCGAGGCGGCGCGCCAGGCGATGATGGGCCACTTAGGTTTTGTCCACGCCACGATTAAACGTTTTGATGAAGACCAGGCCCGCCAGGCGCGAATTACCCGCCTGCCCGGTGACCACAATGAAAATTCCAGGGAGAACTCGTGATGATTATTTCCGCCGCCAGCGACTATCGCGCCGCCGCACAGCGTATCCTGCCGCCGTTTCTGTTCCACTATATCGACGGCGGCGCCTACGCCGAACATACCCTGCGCCGCAACGTCGAGGACCTTTCCGATGTGGCCTTGCGCCAGCGTATTTTGCGCAATATGTCGGACCTGAGTCTCGAGACCACTCTGTTCAATGAGAAGCTGGCGATGCCGACGGCGCTGGCGCCGGTCGGGCTGTGCGGCATGTACGCCCGCCGCGGCGAAGTGCAAGCGGCGGGTGCAGCAGACGACAAAGGCATTCCGTTCACCCTCTCTACCGTTTCCGTTTGCCCGATTGAAGAGGTCGCCCCGACCATCAAGCGCCCGATGTGGTTCCAGCTGTACGTTCTGCGCGACCGCGGCTTTATGCGCAATGCGCTGGAGCGCGCTAAAGCCGCAGGCTGCTCGACGCTGGTCTTTACCGTCGATATGCCGACCCCTGGCGCCCGCTACCGCGACGCCCATTCCGGCATGAGCGGCCCGAACGCCGCCCTGCGCCGCTACTGGCAGGCCGTGACTCATCCGCAGTGGGCGTGGGACGTCGGCCTTAACGGTCGCCCGCACGATCTGGGCAATATCTCCGCCTATCTCGGCCAACCAACCGGTCTGGAGGATTACATCGGCTGGCTGGCGAATAACTTCGATCCATCGATTTCATGGAAAGACCTCGAGTGGATCCGCGATTTCTGGGACGGCCCGATGGTGATCAAAGGGATCCTCGATCCGGAAGACGCCCGCGACGCGGTGCGCTTCGGCGCTGACGGCATTGTGGTCTCCAACCACGGCGGCCGCCAGCTCGATGGCGTGCTCTCCTCGGCCCGCGCCCTGCCGGCGATTGCCGACGCGGTGAAAGGCGACATTACTATTCTCGCCGACAGCGGCATCCGCAACGGTCTCGACGTGGTGCGGATGATCGCCCTGGGCGCCGACAGCGTACTGCTGGGCCGCGCGTATCTGTACGCCCTGGCGACCCACGGTAAGCAGGGGGTGGCGAATCTGCTGAACCTGATCGAGAAAGAGATGAAAGTGGCGATGACCCTGACCGGGGCGAAAACCATCCGTGAAATCAGCCGTGATTCGCTGGTGCAGAATGCCGAAGCGCTGCAGACCTTCGATGCGCTCAAGCAGAATAACGCCGCGTAATTCTCCACGTTTTCCCTTACGCCGCCCCTCTCCCTCAGGGTGAGGGTTCGCCAAATATCTGCTATTCTGCCCCCCGCAATTAAGGGGGCAGTATGCTGAACATCGTGTTATTCGAACCAGAGATCCCGCCGAACACCGGGAATATTATCCGCCTGTGCGCCAACACGGGCTTCAGTCTGCATATCATTGAGCCAATGGGCTTCACCTGGGACGATAAGCGCCTGAGACGCGCCGGGCTGGACTATCACGAGTTCACTGCCGTGCAGCGCCATGCGGATTACGCGGCGTTTACCGCCAGCGCGCAGCCGCAGCGTCTGTTCGCTCTGACCACCAAAGGCACGCCGGCGCACAGCGCAGTGAGCTATCAGGATGGCGATTTCTTGATGTTTGGCCCGGAAACCCGCGGTCTGCCGGCCAGCATCCTTGATGCCCTGCCGCCAGAGCAGAAAATCCGTATTCCGATGATGCCGGACAGCCGCAGCATGAACCTGTCCAACGCGGTGTCGGTGGTGGTGTATGAAGCCTGGCGCCAGCTGGGGTATCCGGGCGCCGTGTTGCGCAGCTAACCTGAGCCATTCCCGGATGGCGGCGCACCGCGCCTTATCCGGGTTACATCTCTGAGCTTAACGCCGGCAAATGGCAATACATCAAATCCCGTCGCCGTACTCGAAGGTGTGGTGGATGCCGTTGAAATGCTGATCCATATCCATCGCCGGCTTGTCGCTCTCCGGCTTGCCGACGATGCGCGCCGGTACGCCCGCCGCGGTGGTGTGCGGCGGAACCGGCTGCAATACCACCGAACCGGCGCCAATCTTCGCCCCACGTCCCACTTCGATATTACCGAGGATCTTCGCCCCGGCGCCAATCATCACGCCTTCGCGAATTTTCGGGTGACGGTCGCCGCTGGTTTTACCGGTACCGCCGAGGGTGACCGACTGCAGAATAGAGACGTCATCTTCAATCACCGCCGTTTCGCCGACCACAATGCCGGTGGCGTGGTCGAGCATGATCCCGCGGCCGATTTTCGCCGCCGGGTGAATATCCACCTGGAAGGAGACAGAGACCTGATTTTGCAGGAAAATCGCCAGCGCGCGTCGGCCCTGAGTCCACAGCCAGTGGCCGATACGATAGGCCTGCAGCGCATGGAAACCCTTCAGGTAGAGCAGCGGCGTGGAGTATTTATCCACCGCCGGGTCGCGCGTGCGCACCGCCTGAATATCGCAGGCGGCGGCGGCGATCATTTCCGGATCGGCGGCATAGGCTTCTTCCACCACTTCGCGAATGGCGATCGCCGGCATAATCGGCGAGGCCAGCTTGTTGGCCAGCATATAGCTCAGCGCACTGCCCAGATTTTCATGCTTGAGTAGCGTAGCGTGGTAAAAACTGGCGAGCATCGGCTCACAGTCAGCCAGAGCCCGGGCTTCGGCTTTAATATTATTCCAGACGATATCCAGTTCTTCACACGGCATTGCATACTCCAGACGATATGATAATGACCTGCCAGTTCTGCGCTGGCAGGGTCATTCAGGTGACAAAGGAAAGCTAATTACTGCTGCGCTCGTCCTTGCGGGCGCGACCCAATAAGGTCAATGCTGCCTCGCGCGCAATTTTTCCGCAATACAATACCTGATAAATTTCCTCGGTTATTGGCATTTCGACACCTAAACGCTGTGCCAGAACGCGAACTTCCTTGGTATTGCGGTAGCCTTCGACCACCTGGCCAATCTTGTCCTGGGCGCTCTGCACGTCCATACCCTGGCCGAGCATCATGCCGAAGCGACGGTTACGGGACTGGTTGTCGGTGCAGGTGAGCACCAGGTCACCCAGGCCGGCCATGCCCATAAAGGTTTCCGGATCGGCGCCCAGCGCCGCCCCAAGACGGGACATTTCCACCAGCCCACGGGTAATCAGCGCCGTACGCGCATTGGCGCCGAAGCCGATGCCGTCCGACATACCTGCCCCGATGGCGATGACGTTTTTCACCGCGCCGCCGAGCTGCACGCCGATAAAGTCCGGGTTGATGTAGACGCGGAAGCTCTTGCCGCAGTGCAGCAGGTGCTGCAGATCCTCGGCAAACTGCGGATCCGTCGCTGCCAGAGAAATCGCCGTCGGCAGGCCGGCGGCCAGCTCTTTGGCGAAGGTTGGCCCCGAGATCACCGCCAGCGGGATATCATCGCCCAGCGCTTCACGCGCCACGTCCTGCAGCAGGCGGCCGGTTTCAGCCTCCAGGCCTTTAGTCGCCCACACCAGACGTGCGTCGGGACGCATCAGCGGTTTAATCTGACGTAATACCTGGCCGAACACATGACTTGGCACCACGACCAGGATGTCGCGGCTGGCAGCCAGCGCCGTAGCCAGGTCGCTCTCAAGATGCAGCGTATCCGGGAAAGGAACATCGGGAAGGAACGCGGCGTTGCAGCGATCGTGTTGCAGCGTCGCGATATGTTTCGGGTCATGGCCCCAGAGCACAACGTGGTGGCCATTTCTCGCCAGGGTGATGGCAAGAGCGGTGCCGTAAGAGCCGGCACCGATCACAGTCATTGCAGCATTAAGTGCGTTCATCAGGCATCCTGATGTTGTTCAGCACCTTCGCCAGCCTGCTGCTGCAGATAGTTCATAAACAGCGCGTCGAAGTTCACTGGCGCAAGGTTAAGTTGCGGGAAGGTACCGCGGGAAACCAGGCTGGTGATGCACTCGCGCGCGTACGGGAACAGAATGTTCGGGCAGTATGCGCCGAGGCAGTGCGCCATCTGGGTGCCTTCGATGCCGTCGATGGAGAAAATACCGCCCTGCTGTACTTCACAGAGGAACGCGGTTTCTTCGCCCAGCGCGGCGGTCACGGTCACACGCAGCACCACTTCATAAACGCCTTCAGCCAGCTGGGTGGAGGCGGTATCCAGATCAAGTTTAACTTCCGGCTGCCAGTCTTTCTGGAAAACTTGCGGCGCGTTCGGCGCTTCAAAAGAGATATCTTTGGTATAGATACGCTGGATCTGGAAGGTCATTTCGGTGCTGTTTTGTTCTGACATAGTAAAACCCTTTCGTGTTGTCCTTAAATACGCGCTTCCGCCAGGGAAAGCGCGCAAAAATTAGCGCAAGAGGGGATCAAGTCCACCACGTGAATCAAGCGCATACAAGTCGTCACAGCCGCCAATGTGCTGCGCATCAATAAAAATCTGCGGAACCGTCGTCCGTCCGCTGCGCTGGATCATCTCCTCACGCTTCGCGGCATCGCCATCGATCGGCAACTCATGGAACGTTACGCCTTTGCTGTTCAACAGCGCTTTCGCACGTACGCAGAACGGGCAGGTCGCTTTGGTGTAGATCTCAATATTGGCCATGACTTTACTCCTGTTTTTACCCTGGGGGGTTTTACGCCGCAGCCTGAGCTTCCCCTCACGTCAGGCATGAAGGGGAAAGCGCGGCGGCATTACCACGCGAGGTAAGTTATTTGCCGCGTACCAGAGGAAGGTTTTCGCCGCTCCAGCCAGCGATGCCCTCTTTCAGTACAAAGACTTTTTCAAACCCGGCTTTGTTCAGCGCGCTGGCTGGCTCTTGCGCCTGCATGCCGGAACCGTCTACCACAATAATGGGTTGCGATTTGTGTTTTTCCAACTCGCCGACGTTATTGGCTTTGATATCGGCAGGCAGCAGGTTGATGGCGCCGGCAATATGGCCTTTACGGAAATCGTCACGCTGACGCAGGTCGACCACCACCGCATCTTCTTTATTAATAAGACGCGTCGCTTCACCACGAGTGATGACTTTAACTTTCGACATCAACCCTTTAAAGGTGGTGAACAGTACCGCACCCAGCAGCGCGATCCACGCGATGCTCAGGACCGGGTGACGGCCGATGAATTGCATAATTTCTTGCATGGGGGGTTACAACTCCCGACTAAGTGATAAAAAACCAGGGAAGGAGTATACCTGTGCATTGCGGCAAATACAGCCAGTGAGCGCGATGTAATGTATTTTCTGCGGCCGGTCACGAAAAAAAAACCGCCTTCGCCATCGCCTCTGGCACCGCCCCTTCCCTTTCTTTGATCTTTCACGGGGATTTAAACGATTCAGCTGTAGTAAAATTACGCAAAATTTCTGTCTTTGAGCATGAGGTTGTCGCAATGTCGGTTTCTAAAAAACCTATGGTACTGGTGATTCTGGATGGCTACGGCTATCGCGAAGACCAACAGGATAACGCCATTTACAGTGCTAAAACGCCGGTAATGGATGCCCTGTGGGCCAAACGTCCGCATACCCTGATCGATGCATCCGGCCTGGAAGTCGGCCTGCCGGACCGTCAGATGGGGAACTCTGAAGTAGGCCACGTCAACCTGGGCGCCGGTCGTATCGTCTACCAGGACCTGACCCGTCTCGATGTTGAAATTAAAGAACGCACCTTCTTCGCCAACCCGGTACTCACCGCCGCGGTCGACAAAGCGGTCGCCGCCGGTAAAGCGGTCCACATCATGGGCCTGATGTCTCCGGGCGGCGTCCACAGCCACGAAGATCACATCATGGCGATGGTGGAGCTGGCAGCAGAGCGCGGCGCTGAGAAAATCTACCTGCACGCCTTCCTTGATGGCCGTGATACGCCGCCGCGCAGTGCGGAAAAAACGCTGGCAAAATTCGAAGCCAAATTTGCCGCGCTGGGCAAAGGCCGCATCGCATCTATCATTGGCCGCTACTACGCCATGGACCGCGACAACCGCTGGGATCGCGTGGAACAAGCTTATGACCTGATGACCCTGGCGAAAGGCGAATTCCAGGCGGATACCGCCGTCGCAGGTCTGCAGGCTGCCTACGCCCGTGATGAAAACGACGAATTCGTCAAAGCGACCGTTATCCGCGCCGCCGGCCAGGCCGATGCCGCGATGGAAGACGGCGACGCGCTGATCTTCATGAACTTCCGTGCTGACCGCGCGCGCGAAATCACCCGCGCCTTCGTCAACGCCGACTTCGACGGCTTCGAACGTAAGAAAGTGGTTAACCTCGACTTCGTGATGCTCACCGAATACGCCGCCGACATCAAAGTCGCCTGCGCTTATCCGCCCGCCTCGCTGGCTAACACCTTCGGCGAGTGGATGGCGAAGCACGATAAAACCCAGCTGCGCATCTCCGAAACTGAGAAATACGCTCACGTCACCTTCTTCTTCAACGGCGGCGTAGAAGAGCCGTTTAAAGGCGAAGAGCGTATTCTGATTAACTCGCCAAAAGTGGCGACCTACGATCTGCAGCCGGAAATGAGCTCCGCCGAGCTGACCGAGAAACTGGTCGCCGCCATCAAAGGTGGCAAATACGACACCATCATCTGTAACTACCCGAACGGCGATATGGTTGGCCATACCGGGGTGATGGAAGCGGCAGTGAAAGCGGTTGAAGCGCTGGATCACTGCATCGACCAGGTGACTCAGGCAGTGGAATCCGTTGGCGGCCAGTTGCTGATCACCGCCGACCACGGCAACGCCGAGCAGATGCGCGACCCGGCCACTGGTCAGGCGCACACCGCCCATACCAACCTGCCGGTTCCGCTGATCTACGTCGGTAACAAAGCGGTCAAAGCGGTCAATGGCGGTAAACTTTCCGACATCGCCCCGACCATGCTGTCGCTGATGGGAATGGAAATCCCGCAAGAGATGACTGGCAAGCCGCTGTTCATCGTGGAATAATCCTTCCCCATGAGGGGAAAGGCGACGTATTCAACTACATGGATCGCAACGGCAGTTCGATCCGTCCTTTACGCCAGCGCGCTCAGCGCTGGCGTATTGCTGTGCGCGTCATCTGCTCACGCCGACGATCGCGATCAGCTAAAATCTATTCAGGCCGACATCGCCGCCAAACAGCGGGCGATTAAGCAACAGCAGCAGCAGCGCGAAACCCTGCTCGCCCAGCTCAGGGCGCAGGAAGAGGCGATCGCCGCCGCGACCCGCAAACTCCGCGAAACCCAGGACAGCCTGAACCAGCTCAATAAGCAAATTGACGAGATGAATGCTTCTCTCGCGAAGCTGGAGCGCCAGCGCGCGTCTCAGGAGCGGAACCTCGCCGCGCAGCTTGATGCCGCGTTCCGTCAGGGGCCGCATACCGGCATCCAGATGGTGCTGAGCGGTGAAGAGGGTCAGCGCAACCAGCGGATGCAGGTCTATTTCAGCTATTTCAACCAGGCTCGCCAGGAGACTATCGCGGAACTGAAGAAAACGCGCGAAGAGATGGCGGTGCAAAAGTCGATGCTCGAAGAGAAGCAGAGCCAGCAGCAGACGCTGGTCTACGAGCAAAAAGCCCAGCAGGCGAAGCTGGAGCAGGCACGTAACGAACGGAAAAAGACCCTTTCCGGGCTGGAGTCCTCCATTCAGCAGGGTCAGCAACAGTTAAGTGAAATGCGGGCTAACGAATCGCGCCTACGCGGTCGTATCGCCCAGGCGGAGGCTGCCGCCAAAGCCCGAGCCGATCGGGAAGCTCGCGATGCACAGGCGGTGCGCGACCGCCAGCAGGAAGCGTCGCGCAAAGGCACCACCTATAAACCAACGGAAAGCGAACGTTCGCTGATGTCACGCACCGGCGGGCTGGGCTCGCCGCGCGGTCAGGCGTTCTGGCCGGTTCGCGGTCCGCTCCTTCATCGATATGGCGAACAGCTGCAAGGTGAACTACGTTGGAAAGGGATGGTTATCGCCGCGTCTGAAGGCACCGAAGTCAGAGCCATTGCCGATGGTCGGGTCATTCTGGCCGACTGGCTGCAGGGCTATGGTCTGGTGGTGGTGGTCGAACATGGCAAAGGCGACATGAGCCTGTATGGCTATAACCAAAGCGCGCTGGTCAGCGTCGGTACGCAGGTTCGTGCCGGTCAGCCTATCGCGCTCGTAGGCAGCAGCGGCGGTCAGGGCCGTCCGTCGCTCTATTTCGAAATTCGCCGCCAGGGTCAGGCGGTCAATCCACAGCCGTGGTTGGGAAGATAAGTTTTGCTTCAATTTCGCGCAATTGCTCTTGCCGTAGCCGGTTCGCTGGCTCTGGCGGCGCCAGCGTTCGCTGGCAAACTCTCCATCGTTATTGACGATTTTGGCTACCGCCCGCAGACCGAGAATCAGGTGCTGGCGCTGCCGTCAACTATCTCCGTCGCCGTGCTGCCGAACGCGCCGCACGCCCGGGAAATGGCCACGAAAGCGCATAATCTGGGCCATGAAGTGCTCATCCACCTGCCGATGGCGCCGCTCAGCAAACAGCCGCTGGAAAAAGACACCCTGCGCCCCGAGATGAGCAGCGAGGAGATCGAGCGCATCATTCGCGAGGCTTACGGCAAAGTCCCCTACGCCGTCGGGCTGAATAACCATATGGGCAGTGCGATGACCTCCAACCTGTTTGGCATGCAGAAGGTGATGCAGGCCCTGGAGCGCTACAATCTCTATTTTCTCGACAGCGTCACCATCGGCAACACCCAGGCCATGCGCGCCGCGCAGGGCACCGGGGTGAAGGTGATTAAGCGCAAGGTGTTTCTTGACGATACGCAGAATGAAGCCGATATCCGCACCCAGTTCAATCGCGCCATCGCCCTGGCGCGGCGCAACGGTTCGGCGATAGCCATTGGCCATCCGCATCCGACGACGGTGCGGGTGCTGCAGCAGATGGTCTATAACCTGCCGCCGGATATCACGCTGGTGCGCCCGAGCAGCCTGCTCAACGAGCCACAGGTCGACAACTCGACGCCAAACTATGCTCAGCCGCCTGCGCAACAAACGCTGCCAACGCCGCAGAAACCGCGTAATCCGTTCCACGGCGTGAAGTATTGCAAGCCGAAGCGCCCGCTGGAGCCCGTGAACGCCAGCCGCTTCTTCACTATCCTCAGCGACAGCATCAGCCAGAGCGCGCTGGTCCAGTACTATCGCCTCAAATGGCAGGGCTGGGACAATCCCGGCAACTAGACCACTCAGGGGTCCGTTCGCTTTTGCGCGACGGGCGCCTGGTTATCTTCGTGGGCGTACCACGCCTTAAAATATTTCAGAAAGCTGTAAAACGTGGCGTACAGGCCAGTGACTACGCCGACCTTGCCATAGCGCCATGCCCCGCTAAACAGATACCACTTAAAGAAAGCGCCAATCGCGCTGACGATCCCCCGCGTCAGCGAAGGTTTGACCGGCTGGTGCTTCACCAGCCGGGTGGTATAGCTGTTCAGCTTATTAAACACTTCATGCAGCGAATAAAAGGTGTCATGGCGAACGAAGCCCGGCAGCCTGACGGAGCGTGCGTGTCCAACCACCTGGTCATCCACCGGCCGGTCGTTAAACCGCGCCTGCTGGCGGTTAAAGAGGCGCACCGGGTAATCCGGCGAGGAAATGGGGTAGATCGTCCGCACCTGCGTGCCGAGCACAAACCAGTAGCGCGGCAAACGCCAGGCGCAGGTTGGGTCTGGCTCCTCGCCCGCTTTTAACGCCTGAATGGCCGCCACTACGTCGTTATCAAGAATCTCATCGCTGTCCATGCACAGCACCCAGTCATGGCTGGCCAGCCCAATGGCATAGTTCATCTGGGCGCCGTGGGCTTTATAGGCATGATGATGGACGGTGAGACCAAACTGCTGACAAATAGAGACCGTTTCGTCGGTGCTGCCGGAGTCGACGATGATACATTCATCGGCCACCTTTAGCAGCGGCGGCAGCACCTCCATCAGCAGGCGCGCAGAGTTACAGGTCAGTAAGCATACGGAGAGTTTAAGCATGATAGTTACAAAGTTAAACCGCGACTAAACACACTGTATAAGCGAATAACCGTAAAATCGATGTAGAAATTGTGCGCTTAATATTAAGCAGGCTAAAAATGTTATCCAAATCTAAATTAAGGCGCCCGCAGGCGCCTTTTTTGCTGATTTTTACAACAGACCGGAGGCGTTATTCCCAGCTCAGAACCACTTTACCGGACTGGCCGGAGCGCATCGCGTCAAAACCTTTCTGGAAGTCATCAATGCCGAAGCGGTGGGTGATGATGGGTGAAAGATCCAGACCAGACTGGATCAGCGCC
This sequence comes from Klebsiella sp. A-Nf5, assembly GCF_002810545.1. NCBI lineage: Bacteria > Pseudomonadati > Pseudomonadota > Gammaproteobacteria > Enterobacterales > Enterobacteriaceae > Klebsiella > Klebsiella sp. A-Nf5. The sequence continues at coordinate 177,384 of NZ_PIOG01000254.1, forward strand.
GCCATCTTGTACCAGGTCTCGAACATTTCGCGACCATAGATACCTTTGATAAACAGCCCCTTGAAGATGACCTTGGTCCAGTCGATGGACATATCCGACGGCGGGATACCCAGCATCGCGATGCGGCCGCCGTGGTTCATGGTATCGAGCATGCTGCGAAACGCCGGCGGCGCGCCGGACATCTCCAGACCCACGTCAAAACCTTCGGTCATGCCCAGCTCGGCCATCACGTCATTGAGGTTCTCTTTCGCCACGTTCACCGCGCGGGTCACGCCCATTTTGCGCGCCAGCTCAAGACGGTACTCGTTGACGTCGGTGATCACCACGTTACGCGCGCCGACGTGTTTCGCCACCGCCGCCGCCATCACGCCGATCGGACCGGCGCCGGAAACCAGTACATCTTCCCCGACCAGATCGAAGGAGAGCGCGGTGTGTACCGCGTTGCCGAACGGGTCGAAGATAGACGCCAGGTCATCAGAAATATTGTCCGGGATTTTAAAGGCGTTAAAAGCCGGGATCACCAGATACTCGGCAAAGCAGCCCGGGCGGTTGACGCCCACGCCGATGGTGTTACGGCACAAATGGGTGCGGCCCGCGCGGCAGTTGCGGCAGTGGCCGCAGGTGATATGCCCTTCGCCGGAGACGCGGTCGCCAATCTTAAAGCCGCGCACTTCCTGACCAATCCCCACCACTTCACCGACGTATTCGTGACCGACCACCATCGGCACCGGAATGGTCTTCTGCGACCACTCATCCCAGTTGTAGATGTGCACGTCGGTTCCACAAATGGCGGTCTTGCGGATTTTAATCAGCAGATCGTTATGGCCGACTTCCGGTTCCGGTACGTCGGTCATCCAGATGCCTTCTTCCGCTTTCAGTTTGGATAACGCTTTCATCTCACACCCTTATTAGGCGATGACGCCCAGTTGTTTGCCGATGCGGGTAAAGGCTTCCACCGCACGCTCAATTTGTTCAGGGGTATGCGCCGCCGACATCTGGGTGCGAATACGCGCCTGGCCTTTCGGTACCACCGGATAGAAGAAGCCGGTGACATAGATCCCTTCTTTCTGCAGCTCGCGGGCAAAGTTCTGCGCCACCACCGCTTCACCCAGCATCACCGGAATGATGGCGTGGTCGGCGCCCGCCAGCGTAAAGCCCGCCGCGGTCATTTTTTCGCGGAACAGACGCGCGTTAGCCCACAGGCGATCGCGCAGGTCTGCGCCCTCTTCAACCATCTCCAGCACTTTGATGGAGGCGGCCACGATGGCCGGCGCCAGAGAGTTGGAGAACAGATACGGACGGGAACGCTGGCGCAGCCACTCAACCACCTCTTTACGCGCGGCGGTGTAGCCGCCGGAGGCGCCGCCCAGCGCTTTACCCAGCGTGCCGGTGATGATGTCGACGCGACCCATCACGTCGCAATATTCATGAGAGCCGCGGCCATTTTCGCCGACGAAGCCGACGGCGTGGGAGTCATCGACCATCACCAGCGCATCGTATTTATCCGCCAGGTCGCAAACGCCTTTCAGGTTGGCGATCACGCCATCCATCGAGAAGACGCCATCGGTGGCGATCAGCACGTGACGCGCGCCGGCCTCGCGCGCTTCTTTCAGACGCGCCTCCAGCTCCTGCATGTCGTTGTTGGCGTAGCGGAAACGCTTCGCTTTACACAGACGCACGCCGTCGATGATCGAGGCATGGTTCAGGGCGTCGGAGATAATGGCGTCTTCCGGCCCGAGCAGCGTTTCAAACAGGCCGCCGTTGGCGTCAAAGCAGGAGGAGTAGAGGATCGCGTCTTCCATACCGAGGAAATCGGCCAGCTTCTTCTCCAGCTGCTTATGCGTATCCTGGGTGCCGCAGATGAAACGGACGGAGGCCATCCCGAAGCCGTGGCTGTCCATGCCGGATTTCGCCGCGGCAATCAGTTCCGGGTGGTTCGCCAGACCCAGATAGTTATTGGCGCAGAAGTTAATCACGTGGCTGTCGCCGACGGTAATGTCCGCCTGCTGCGCCGAGGTGATGATCCGCTCTTCTTTGAACAGGCCTTCGGCCCGAGCGGTTTCCAGATTACTCGTTAACTGTTTGTAGAAATCACCACGCATTGCAACTCTCCAGATTCGGCAAAATTTGGCACATATTACCCAAAGCTATACGCTGATACGAGATGATGCAGGCCTGAATGAATTATTTGCAGCATAAATCACGTCAGCCCAGCACCTTATTCTGCGAATGGCTGTAGGCTTGCTCATGTGGTGATATGATATGAGCATTCATGCCCGGATTGTCTTCGGGCTCCCAACTTCAAAGGTACAGTTATGATCATCGTTACCGGCGGCGCAGGCTTTATCGGCAGCAACATCGTTAAAGCGCTGAATGACAAAGGCATCACCGACATTCTGGTTGTTGACAATCTGAAAGACGGCACCAAGTTTGTGAACCTGGTTGACCTGAACATCGCTGACTACATGGATAAAGAAGACTTTCTGATCCAGATTATGGCGGGTGAAGAGTTCGGTGAAATCGAAGCGATCTTCCACGAAGGCGCGTGCTCTTCCACCACAGAGTGGGATGGCAAGTACATGATGGACAACAACTATCAGTACTCTAAAGAAGTGCTGCACTACTGCCTGGAGCGCGAGATTCCGTTCCTGTACGCCTCTTCCGCGGCCACCTACGGCGGGCGCACCAGCGACTTCATCGAGTCCCGCAAGTACGAACAGCCGCTGAACGTCTACGGCTACTCCAAATTCCTGTTCGACGAATACGTCCGCCAGATCCTGCCGGAAGCCAATTCGCAGATCGTCGGCTTCCGCTACTTCAACGTCTACGGGCCACGCGAAGGCCACAAAGGCAGCATGGCGAGCGTGGCTTTCCACCTCAACACCCAGCTGAATAATGGCGAAAGTCCGAAACTGTTTGAAGGCAGCGACGGCTTCAAGCGCGACTTCGTCTACGTGGGCGACGTTGCCGCCGTCAACCTGTGGTTCTGGGAAAACGGCGTTTCCGGGATCTTCAACCTCGGCACTGGCCGCGCGGAATCCTTCCAGGCCGTCGCCGATGCGACCCTGGCGTACCACAAGAAAGGCAGCATCGAGTACATCCCGTTCCCGGACAAACTGAAAGGCCGCTACCAGGCGTTCACCCAGGCGGATCTGACTAACCTGCGCAAAGCGGGCTATGACAAACCGTTCAAAACCGTTGCCGAAGGCGTAACGGAATATATGGCCTGGCTGAATCGCGACGCGTAAGAAACAAGCATGAAAATATTGGTGATAGGCCCGTCTTGGGTGGGCGACATGATGATGTCGCAAAGTCTTTATCGTACGCTCAGGGCGCGCTATCCCCAGGCGATTATCGACGTGATGGCGCCAGCCTGGTGCCGTCCGTTGCTATCGCGCATGCCGGAAGTGAACGAAGCGATCCCGATGCCGCTGGGCCACGGCGCGCTGGCTATCGGCGAACGCCGCAAGCTCGGCCACAGCCTGCGCGAGCGTCGCTACGATCGCGCTTACGTGCTGCCGAACTCGTTTAAATCGGCATTAATCCCCTTCTTTGCCAACATCCCGCTGCGCACCGGCTGGCGCGGTGAGATGCGCTACGGCCTGCTCAACGACGCCCGGGTGCTGGACAAAGACGCCTGGCCGCTGATGGTGGAACGCTACGTGGCGCTGGCCTACGACAACGGCGTGATGCGCTGCGCCAAAGATCTGCCGCAGCCGCTGCTGTGGCCGCAGCTGCAGGTCAACGATGGCGAAAAATCACAGGCCTGCAACGCCTTTAATCTCTCAAACGAGCGGCCGATCATCGGCTTCTGCCCCGGTGCGGAATTCGGACCGGCAAAGCGCTGGCCGCACTATCACTATGCTGCGCTGGCGAAAAAGCTTATCGACGATGGCTATCAGATTGCGCTTTTCGGCTCGGCCAAAGACAACGATGCCGGCAAAGAGATCATCGCCGCCCTCAGCAGCGAGCAGCAGGCCTGGTGCCGTAATCTGGCGGGTGAAACCCAGCTGGAACAGGCCGTGATCCTGATTGCCGCCTGTAAAGCTGTAGTGACTAACGATTCGGGACTGATGCACGTCGCCGCCGCACTGGACCGCCCGCTGGTGGCTCTGTACGGTCCGAGCAGCCCGGACTTCACCCCGCCGCTGTCGCATAAAGCGCGGGTTATCCGCCTGATTAGCGGCTACCACAAAGTGCGCAAAGGCGATGCCGCGGAAGGCTATCATCAAAGCCTGATCGACATCACGCCAGAACGCGTCCTGCAAGAGCTGAACGAATTGTTGACGGAAAAAACCGAGCACGAGGAAGCGTAACGGATGCAGGTATTGATCGTAAAAACCTCGTCCATGGGCGACGTGCTACACACGTTGCCCGCGCTAACCGACGCTGCGCTGGCCATCCCCGGCATCCGTTTCGATTGGGTGGTTGAAGAGGGTTTCGCGCAGATCCCCTCCTGGCATGAAAACGTCGACCGGGTCATTCCAGTGGCGATTCGCCGCTGGCGTAAAGCCTGGTTTTCCGCGCCGATTAAAGCGGAGCGTCAAGCCTTCCGCGAGGCTGTTCAGGCGGTAAAGTATGACGTCATCATCGACGCCCAGGGGCTGGTGAAAAGCGCCGCGCTGGTCACTCGCCTGGCACACGGCGTGAAGCACGGTATGGACTGGCAAACGGCCCGCGAGCCGCTGGCGAGCCTGTTTTACAATCGCCGCCATCATATCGCGAAACAGCAGCACGCGGTGGAGCGTACCCGTGAGCTGTTCGCCAAAAGCCTCGGCTACGCGAAACCCCAGACGCAGGGGGATTACGCCATTGCGCGCCATTTCCTGCAGCACGAGGCTAGCGCTACCGCGCCCTATCTGGTGTTCCTGCACGCCACCACCCGCGACGATAAACACTGGCCGGAAACCCGCTGGCAGGAGCTTCTCGATCTGCTGGCCGACAGTGGCGTCCGCATTAAGCTGCCGTGGGGCGCCCCGCACGAAGAGGCGCGGGCAAAACGACTGGCGGAAGGACGTGAGTATGTTGAAGTGCTGCCGCGCATGAGCCTTGAGCAGGTGGCGCAGGTCCTGGCCAGCGCCCGGGCCGTCCTCTCGGTCGATACCGGACTGAGCCATTTGACCGCTGCGCTGGATAAACCGAACTTCACGCTCTACGGCCCGACCGATCCGGGGTTGATTGGCGGATACGGTAAAAACCAGCATATCGTCAGGCCGGAAAACAGCACCAGCACCAGCGATATTCCGGCCAGTCGGGTTCATCTTCTCCTGCAAAATCAGGGGCTGCTCTGATGGGATCCCTGTTTAAACAGATCTACCGCTATACACGCCCTCGCGCTTATCGTCACAATGAAAATCTGTGGCCTTTTACCCGCATTACGCGCGCGCCGAGCGGCGAAATCAGCGCGTTACGCTATAAAGGGAAAACGGTGCCGCTGGTCAGCCTGAGCGCGCTGAAAAACAGCATGCAGGGCGAAGTCCTGCTGACCGCCACCGGCCCCTCAACCCGTAATATCGACTTTTCCCTGTTATCGAAAACGATCCCGGTGATGGGCGTCAATGGCGCCTGGCATCTTGCCGACCGGCTGCACTTTTCGCTCTATACCATCGTCGACATGGAATTTTTCGATAAGAAGCCTGACATTATCCGCGCCATTGTCAGCCAGCCGGAGATTCTGCTGTTCACCACCATGCACGGAATTGCCAAGATCCTCGATCGCTATGGGGACGCACTACGCTGCCGTTTGGCGTTGATTGAGGACGGTTGCTATAAGATTTACCAGCCGAAAGTCGCCAGCGAAGCGATAAAGCGCACTTACCAGCAGAATGCGGCGATGTGCTTTCATCCCCAGCGCCCGGATATCTGCTTTAGCACCGATATTCGCCAGGGCATCTTCGATGCCGGCACGGTGGTCTACTGGGCGCTGCAAATTCTCGCCTGGCTGGGTTTCAATACTATCCTGGTGAGCGGCCTGGATATGACCAACTTTAACCAGCCGCGATTCTATGAAACACAACAAGAAAAATTGCCTTCGTACCTGGCAACAAAAGTGGATACCCTCGTCATGCCCTCCTTTGCGCATGCCGCTCAGGTACTGCAGCAACGTCAGGTCCGGGTGATTAATTTTTCTCCAGAAAGCGCTGTGCCGGATACTATCTTCGAAAAGGTTGCGTTTAATGAGTACTTTAAAAATGAGTAACTACGCCAGACAGGGTTACTCGATTGTCTTTCCTTTATTTTTATTTTTCAGCGCGATTTTTTGCATGTCCACCCGGACCAATAATCTGCTGCATTTATCGATCCTGCTGCTGTTGCTGTCGCTGGTACGCCAGGAAAACCGCCAGGCGCTGGCCGGGGTGTTACGCGAGCAGTGGCAGACCTGGACGCTGCTGGCGGCTTTCTTTATCTATTACGCCCTCAGTAACCTGTGGGGGCATACGCCGCAGCATATTGACTCGCCGATCACCCACGGCGTGTATCTGACGGGGTATCTGTTGCTGATGGCGATGCTGCTCAGCGACGGACAAACCCGCCGTCTGGCCATGCTGGCGGTGGTTGGCGGGATCACTGTGCTCTCCCTGTGGACGCTGATTATCGACCACACGCTGGTCCTCACTGCACGAGCGGTCTCCCCCGAGAACCCCGGGCCAACGAACGTTATCGACCTTGCCGGTTACTGCGGCATCGGCATTTTAATCTGCGGCATGCTACTGAAAGAAAAAGCCAGCCACTGGCTCTATCTGCCGATCGCCATCATGCTGGTGATGCTGCTGCTCACCCAAAGCCGTGGGCCGATCATCGCCCTGGTACTGGCGGTCGGCTGTACGCTGCACCTGCACGTCTTCACCCGCCGCAACCTGCTGATCGCCGCGGCGCTGGCCGTGCTGGTAGCGCTGCTTTTGGTCATGACGCCGGTGGGTGACATGCTGCTCGCCCGTTTCGAGGAGCTTGGCACCCAAAGCGGGCTGCGCCTGAGCATCTGGCATCATACGCTGTCGGAGATGGCCAGCCAGCCGTGGCTGGGGCGCGGCTTCAGCTATGAACTGGATTTCATCAACTACAGCGGCGAGCACATCACGACCACCCACAGCGTGTATATGGGTGCCCTGCTGAAAGGCGGCATTGTAGGGTTACTGCTGCTGCTGGCGGTCATTGCCTGTGGGCTATGGCAGGCGTGGCGCAAGCGCCGCACCGACAGCCGCTACAGCCTGGCGATCCTGTTTTACGCGCTGGTTTTTATGGCCTCGCAGGGGATGTTTATCATTAGCAACCCACGGGAGACCTGGGTGCTGTTCTGGCTGCCGATGGGCATTGCGCTCAGCAAAGGGTTGGCGGAAAAACGCTAACAAAAAGGGCCGTCAGCGGCCCTTTTTTATATTCACTTTTAAATCAACCGCGGGCGGCGACCAGCCGGTCGGCCTGCTCTTTAATCACGGGCCACACCGACTCAATCGCCACATCGGCGACATTCGCTTCTTCACAAACGATCTGCTTCGCCTTGTCATAGCCCGGCGCCCAGATGTGATAGCCGGGCAGCCCGGTATCCTTGAGTTTGCGCTTGTTATAGACCGCCACCATCGGTTTATCGAAGGCACGGGCGATATGCACAATTGAGGTGTCCGGCGTAATGACTAAATCACAACTGCGGATCACTTCGACGGCGGAGTTGATGGTGCTGTCGGCGATGTACAGCGCCAAATTCAGCCCAAGCTGCCGAATTTTCTCACTGCGCCCCACCATCACGATACAAACCCGGTAAGGCAGAGCATGTAGCCGCTCGACCAGGGCCGCCACCTGATGACGACAGAAGTCTTTATCCTCGGAGGCGGTAAAAGGGTTAATGGCGATGCGCAGTTCGACCTCTCCGGCCTGGGAAAGCAAGCGAGCCACTTTCTCCCGCTCATGGCGACAGCCGGGGAGATGATAGTGATATGGGTGGTCGTCAACGATGCCAAACAGCTTCACCACCTGTTTATAGCGCTGGGAAATATGGCTGTTGCTGTCAAAAAAAGCGATCGAATGATCGTAAAGTTTATAGGGCTCTTTATTAAAACCAATCACGCTGGCCGCCCGTAAATCGGCGAGTAATTTAAAGCGTTCATAGCTGGTCACGTCATCAAAATCGATAACTGCATCAAAACCTACCGCCCGCAACGTATTTAAGGACATACGCGGCCGATATAAATATACTTGCTGAATGAATTCTGAGCCTGCTAATATTTCGCAGCATATTGGTCCGGTTAACACCGAAACCTGATATCCCCGTTCGGCCAGTATTCTGGCGCAGCCGGTCGTGACCACCATATCGCCGACTTTATCGTCCAGGCGCAATAGCAGCACGCGACGGACAGCCGCTGGGTCAAAGGCTTTACGCGCTGGCTTATTTCTGTATCGATAGTTAATTAAATTAAATTTAATGCCGCGGAAAAAAGCATTCTTTTTCCGCGTTAATTGTTTAAGGATACGCATACGGTACCTTGAGCTGTGTTAGCGCTGTGTAATTTTCCGCTGGTAATATTCTGCCAACGTCATGCCCTTCACCTGCGGCGCCAGCCAGCTAAAAAAGGCTTCAAGGTCAGCGTATAAACGCTCAATATCCCGTTCATTCTGGAACGTAGGGCTGCCGCCGGGCATATACTCTGAAGAGTGGAGCATATATTCCACGTAGTCATTGCCCTGCGTCAACGTTTGTTCGACGACTTTTTTCATCGTCTCCACGTTGCCGCCCATCGGACGCAGCCAGTGTACGGAGGGGGAACGCACTTTACCCCGCAGGCGATCGTAGCCCTGCTTCACGCTGTTCATCCACGCTGAGTGCTTGTACTGGATGCTCATCGGCACTTCCAGCAGCGGAGAGTGGCCTTCGCGGCTGATATCATTTTCATCGAGAAAATAGGCATGCTGCGGGAAGCGGCGATAATCGGTCCCGCCATCGCCCTGCGGCGCCCCCTTGGCGGTCTTCCAGTTCACCCGCGGGGTCACCGAGCAATCCACCTGATAACCGTGCTCCACCAGCAGACGCGCATAGCGCTCGTCAAAGGCCCAGCGCCCGGCGCGATGGCTGACCATTTTGGTCTGGAAAGTATCCTCCAGCAGATGCGTCATATAGTCGACTTTCTCACGCATCATGGCATCGCTGTATTCAATGAGATAAGGCTTATGACGCCAGTCATCGGCGGTCAGCGGCTCGGTCGGCGGGCTGTTCCACGCATGCAGATGCATGCCGACTTCCGCGGTGCCGCGGGCAATCACGTCTCTGGCGAATTCGATATAAAAGGGGTCGATGGCCATTTCATAGTTGGTCAAATAGACCGGTTTAAAGCCATACTTTTCGCAAAGCTGCTGAAAACGCGGGAGATAACGCGCATTCTCGGTGGTGATGCTGTCATGTTTTTGCCAGAGGTTATCGCCCTCTGTATCAATCGTGATGAGAAATGCGGGATTGTGCACGAAAACGTCCTCAGGCCATACGTATCGGGTCATGGTAGAGCAATACAACGCTTCTCTCAATCTGTCTGATCCCCTAGAATCGGAACCCTTATCCTGGATGAAGAACAGAGTATGACGCCTGAAACCCTCTCCCGCGGCCCGTTGAACCCGGCGCGGATCCTGGTCATTAAGCTGCGCCATCATGGCGACATGCTGCTGATCACGCCGCTTATTCACGCGCTGAAACAGCAGTATCCCGCCGCCAGCGTGGATGTGCTGCTGTATGAAGAGACCCGGGATATGCTCGCCGCCAACCCCGATATCCATCATATTTATGGTCTCGATCGCCGCTGGAAAAAGCAGGGAAAAAGGCATCAGTTGAAGATGCAATGGCAGCTCATTCAGACGCTGCGTCAGCAGCGATACGATATGGTGCTTAACCTTGCTGACCAGTGGCCGAGCGCGATTATCAGCAAACTGACCGGCGCCGCGACGCGGATTGGTTTTGATTTTCCGAAGCGCCGCCACCCGTTCTGGCGCTATTGCCACACCGCGCTAGCCTCCACCCAACAGCACAACCAGCTGCATACGGTACAGCAGAATCTCTCTATTCTCGCTCCGCTCGGTCTCCCGTTGAACGACGCGCCGGCGCGGATGGGCTACAGCGAAGCAGACTGGGCCACCAGCCGCGCCCTGCTGCCGGAGGAGTTCCGGGAAAACTACATCGTCATCCAGCCAACGTCGCGCTGGTTCTTTAAATGCTGGCGCGAAGATCGTATGAGCGCGCTGATCAACGCGCTGTCCGCCGAGGGGTACGCGGTCGTGCTCACCTCCGGCCCCGACGATAGAGAGAAGAAGATGGTGGACACCATCATCGCCGGCTGCCCGCAGGCGCATCTGCACTCTTTAGCCGGCCAGTTAACGCTGCGCCAGCTGGCGGCGGTGATCGATCACGCCCGCCTGTTTATCGGCGTCGACTCGGTGCCGATGCATATGGCTGCGGCGCTCGGCACTCCGCTGGTCGCTCTGTTCGGCCCCTCGAAGCTAACTTTCTGGCGTCCGTGGCAGGCGAAAGGCGAAGTGATCTGGGCCGGCGACTTCGGTCCGCTGCCCGATCCGGACGCCATCAACACCAACACCGAAGAACGTTATCTCGATTTAATTCCTACCGACGCCGTAATCGCAGCGGCGAAAAAGGTACTGGCATGAGTAAATTCAGGCTGGCTCTGGTGCGGCAGAAGTACCGCCCGGACGGCGGTGCAGAACGGTTTGTATCCCGCGCGCTGGAAGCCCTCGACAGCAGTCATCTGCAGCTGAACGTCATCACCCGCGAATGGCAGGGGCCGGTGAAACCGGACTGGCAGATCCATATCTGTAACCCACGTAAATGGGGGCGCATCAGCCGCGAGCGCGGCTTTGCCAACGCCGCGCGCGCACTCTGGCAGCGTGAGTCCTTCGACCTGGTGCAGAGCCATGAACGTATTCCCGGCTGCGATCTCTACCGCGCTGGCGATGGCGTTCATCACCGCTGGCTGCAGCAGCGCTCGCGCATTTTACCGGCCTGGAAAAGCCGCCTGCTGTTCGCCGACCGTTACCACCGCTACGTCATGCAGGCGGAGCGCGAGATGTATGAAGACTCACACCTGCGCGGGGTGATCTGCAACGCCGAGATGATCAAGCGCGAAATTATCGAAGACTTTGGCCTGCCGGCGGAGAAGATCCACGTTATTTATAACGCCATTGATAACCAGCGCTTCCTGCCGCCGGGCGAAGACACCTTTGCCGCCTTACGCGCCAAATGGCAGCTACCGCTGCAGGCAACCTGCCTGATTTACGTCGGCTCCGGCTTTGAGCGCAAAGGACTGGCGGCGGCAATCCGCGCCATCGCCCCCACCGATCGCTATCTGCTGGTGGTCGGCAAAGATAAGGATCAGCCGCGCTATCAGGCGCTGGCGAAGAGTCTCGGCTGCGAAGCGCGGGTGCGCTTCTTCGGCATGCAGTCGGAGACGCAGCCCTTCTATCAAATGGCCGATGGTCTGCTGCTGCCCACCCTCTACGATCCGTTCCCCAACGTCATTCTCGAGGCAATGGCCTGCGGTCTGCCGGTGATCACCACCACCGGCTGCGGCGGAGCGGAGTTTATCGTCGACGGCCACAACGGTTACGTCTGCGACGCCCTGGATATCCCGGCGCTACAGCAAGCGGTGATGGCTCTGCCGCCGCGTGCGCTGGGCTCTGCGCAAGGCGGCCGCGCCCGCGAGCGCATTATGACCTGCACCAGCGAGCGCCTCTCAACCCAGCTGCTTTCTCTTTATCAGGATCTGGTGAAATAACGATGCGCATCTTATTTGTGATTGACGGTTTACCCGGCGGCGGCGCGGAAAAAGTGGTCCTGACCCTGGCGGCACAGTTCCTGCGCGACGGCGATCGGGTGTCGCTCATTTCGCTGCGCGATGTCTGCGAGTACCCGTTACCCGAGGGGCTCGACTACCAGGTGGTGGCCGATCGTTGCCGCAAACCGTGGCGCAAGCTGACCGAGCTGTCCCGCCGCGCCCGCCAGCTGGACGCCGCGGTCATCCAGGCCGAGCAGCAGGGACAATTTGACCTCGTGCTCTCCAACCTGCACAAAACCGATCGCATCGTCGCCCGCAGCCGGGCGCTGCGCGAGCGTAACGTCTGGTTCTGCCTGCACGGCGTATTCTCTGCCTCCTATCTCGGGCACCGCACCGGCTTTGACCGCTGGATGAAGCAGCAGAAAATTAAGCGAATTTACCAGGGTCGCAACGTGGTGTCGGTTTCCGACGCCGTGGGACGCGATCTGGTGGAAGCCTTCGCCTTGCGTCCGGCACAGCTGAAAACCATCTACAATCCCTTCGATATCACTGCCCTGCGTGCCGAGGCGGAAGCCGAGAGCGAGCGACCGGACGGTGACTATCTGATTCACGTCGGCCGCTTCCATCCGGGCAAACGCCACGACCGCCTGATCGAAGCCTATGCGCAAAGCGGCATTGACGCGCCGCTGGTGCTGTTAGGCCAGGGAAAACCGGAGCAAGAGCAGCGCCTGCGCCAGCTGGCCAAAACGCTGCAGGTTGACGATCGGGTGTGGTTCAAGGGTTTTCAGAAAAACCCCTTACCGTGGATCAAAGGCGCACGGATGCTGGTTTTAAGCTCCGATAGCGAAGGATTCGGCAATGTGGTGGTGGAAGCGCTGCTGTTGAATACGCCGGTTGCCAGCACCCGCTGCCCCGGCGGCGTCACCGAGATCCTCACCGGCGAACTTGCCCGCGGTCTGGCGGATCTGACCAGTCCGGCGCTGGCTCAGACGATGCAAAGCATTTACCATAACCCGCCGACTATCGACGACGCCGCGCTGGAAAAATTCAGCGTCGTGTCCATTTGTCAGCAGTATCGTCAGCTGCAGCGCACCTGACGCCGTTAGTTAACCAGGATCGAAGATTTATGAGTCAAACGCCTTTATTGAGCATCGTGGCTGCCGTCTACAACGGTGAGAAATTTCTTGCGCAATTCTTTGAGTGCCTTGAACAGCAGCAGCTGGAAAGCTATGAACTGATCCTGGTGAACGATGGTTCGACGGACAACAGCCTGGCGGTGATCGCCGAATGGCGGGATCGGCTGCAGAACGTCCAGGTACTGGAGCAGGAAAACCAGGGCGTCTCGGTCGCGCGCAATACCGGCCTCGCCGCCGCCAGCGGCAAATATCTCGCGTTTCCGGATATCGACGACAAACTCTATCCGGGCATGTATCGCACGCTGCTGGAGATGGCGGAGAAAGAACATCTCGATATCGCGACCTGCAACGGTACCTACGTGTACGAAAAGCGCCGTGAGAGTCACCCGATCTTCCCGCTGGATCGCCTGCCCTCGACCAGTGTGCTGCCGGGCCATGTCTGGCTCAAGCAGGCCCTGGACTCGCGGAAGTTTCTGCACGTCACCTGGCTCAACATCTATCGCCACGACTTTATCCGCCAGCACCACTTCCATTTCGAGCCCGGCCTGCGCCATCAGGATATCCCGTGGACGACAGAGGCGCTGCTGGCCGCGGAGCGCGTGCAGTACACCAGCCAGCAGTTCTATGATTACTACATCCACTCTGAGTCGGTGTCGCATAAGCCGGACAACGACGACACGCTGATGCGTTCGGCGCGCCACTATATGAAGATTCTGGAGATGCTGGAGGCGATCAACCAGCGCTACCCGGATAAAGTGCGCCATATCGCCGCCTGTCGCTGGCAGATCGCCAAAGAAGGCCTGGGGATCATCCACACCTTCGACAGCATGAAAGATGAGTCGAAAAAGCATGTTATTATTAAAGAATTCTTCGACCGCGGTATCTGGCGGTTAATCTGGAAAAACGCCTGTACTTTCCGTTTACGCTGGCGCCTGGGACGCCGTTATCTGCGTATTAAGCGTTATCGCCACGCGGTATAGACCAAAAACCCGCTGTTTCCGCCAAAGAGATAGCTTTACGCGGGCTAAATGCTTAGAATTTGCCCGCCAAAACAGAGAACGGATAAATAGTTTGGAATTGCTTTATACCACCCTACTTTACCTTATTCAGCCGCTGGTGTGGCTGCGGCTGCTGCTGCGCAGTCGTAAGGCTCCTGCCTATCGTAAACGCTGGGCGGAACGCTATGGCTTCTGTCAGAACAAGGTAGAGCCGGATGGCATTCTGCTGCACTCCGTTTCCGTCGGAGAAACCCTGGCCGCCATTCCGCTGGTTCGCGCTCTGCGCCACCGCTACCCGTCGATGCCGATCACCGTCACCACCATGACGCCGACCGGCTCCGAGCGCGCCATGTCGGCGTTCGGCAAAGATGTCCATCACGTCTATCTGCCCTACGATCTGCCCGGCGCCATGAACCGCTTCCTGAATACCGTTCAGCCGAAGCTGGTTATCGTTATGGAAACCGAGCTATGGCCGAATATGGTGGCCGCGCTGCATAAGCGTAAGATCCCGCTGGTGATCGCCAACGCCCGCCTCTCTGAACGTTCCGCTAAAGGCTATGCCAAACTGGGCGGTTTTATGCGCCGTCTGTTAAGCCGTATTACGCTTATCGCCGCGCAGAATGAAGAGGATGGCAACCGCTTCCTCGCTCTGGGGCTGAAGCGCAACCAGCTGGCGGTCACCGGTAGTCTGAAATTCGATATCTCCGTCACCCCGGAGCTGGCGGCCCGCGCGATTACGCTGCGCCGCCAATGGGCGCCGCACCGCAAGGTATGGATTGCCACCAGCACTCACGACGGCGAAGAACAAATCATCCTGCAGGCGCATAAAAAACTGCTGGAGACCTTCCCGAACCTGCTGCTGATCCTCGTTCCTCGGCATCCGGAGCGCTTCCCCGATGCGCGTGAGATGGTGCAAAAGGCCGGAATGAGCTTTACTCTGCGCAGCACCGGCGAGATCCCCTCCTCCAGTACCCAGGTGGTGATTGGCGATACCATGGGTGAACTGATGCTGCTCTACGGCATTGCCGACCTCGCCTTCGTTGGCGGCAGCCTGGTGGAACGCGGCGGTCATAACCCGCTCGAGCCGGCGGCGCATGCCATTCCGGTGCTGATGGGGCCGCATACCTTCAACTTCAAAGATATCTGCGCCAAGCTGCAGCAGGATGATGGCCTGATCACGGTCACCGACGCCGACTCGCTGGTCAGGGAAGTGTCCACGCTCCTGACCGATGAAGACTACCGCCTGTGGTATGGCCGTCACGCGGTGGAAGTGCTGCACCAGAACCAGGGCGCGCTGTCGCGTCTGCTCAAGTTACTGCAACCTTACATGCCGCAACGGAGTCATTAATGTCGAACCGGCTTTCCGTGGTGATGATCGCCAAAGATGCAGCGGACCTGCTGCCGGATTGTCTGGACTCCGTTAGCTGGGCAGATGAAATCATCGTCCTCGACTCTGGCAGTACCGACAACACCGTCGAGCTGGCCCGCCGCCTCGGCGCCCAGGTCTATACCCATACCGACTGGCGAGGCTATGGTATTCAGCGCCAGCGCGCGCAGGACTATGCCACCGGCGACTGGGTGTTGATGATCGATACCGATGAGCGCGTCACGCCAGAACTCAGGCAGGCTATTCTTAAGGTGCTGGCAGCGCCGCAGCGCGGCGCTATCTACAGCATCGCTCGTCGCAACTACTTTCTCGGACGCTTTATGCGCCACAGCGGTTGGTATCCCGATCGCGTGCTGCGCCTGTACGAACGCGCCCGTTACCGCTATAACGATAATCTGGTCCATGAATCGCTGGATAGCCTGGGCGCAGAGGTCATTCCGCTAACCGGCGATCTCTTGCATCTGACCTGCCGCGACTTCGCTGGCTTCCAGCAAAAACAGCTGGCGTATGCTGCCGCGTGGGCGCTTGAGCGCCACCGCAAGGGCAAGAAGACCTCGATGGCGGGAATTTTCAGCCATACCCTGGGCGCGTTCCTGAAAACGCTGCTGCTGCGCGGTGGGGTGCTGGACGGTAAGCAGGGCTGGTTACTGGCGATGGTCAACGCGCAGTATACGTTTACGAAATATACCGAGCTGTGGGCGCTGAGCCACGGCTACTCGGAGAAAGGGTAATCATGAGCACAAAAGCGATCTATCCGGGTACCTTTGATCCCATCACCAACGGTCATATCGACATTGTCACCCGCGCGGCGAGCATGTTCGATAAAGTGGTGCTGGCTATCGCCGCGAGCCCGAGCAAAAAGCCGATGTTTACCCTCGACGAGCGTATCGCGCTGGCCACTCAGGCAACAGCGCATCTGGTTAACGTGGAGGTTATCGGCTTTAGCGACCTGATGGCCAGTTTCGCCCGCGCGCAGCAGGCCAATATTTTAATTCGCGGCCTGCGGGCGGTGGCGGATTTCGAGTATGAGATGCAGCTGGCCCACATGAACCGCCACCTGATGCCAACGCTGGAGAGCGTGTTCCTGATGCCGTGCAAAGAGTGGTCGTTTATCTCTTCCTCACTGGTGAAGGAAGTGGCGCGTCACCAGGGCGACGTTTCTCATTTCCTGCCAGCTAACGTCCACCAGGCGCTGTTGAATAAGCTGAAGTAACGCATCTATCTTCTGGGGCATGAGCTACGCAGGCTGGCGCTGCACTGCGCCGCCAGCCCATCCACACCGGCTCTGTCCCGGTCTTTGTGCCAGGTGGCGCTACGCTGACCTGGCCTACAAACATCCCCGGCCCACCAGATGCGCACCCGCAGGCTCGCTGACCGGGCCTACAAACGTTCCTGTTCCTGAGAACTACTTCTGGCACTGACGGCAATAAAAGGTCGCGCGCTGGGCATGTTTGGTCCCGACAACCGGCGTGCCGCAGATCCGGCACGGTTCGCCCTTGCGGCCATAGACCTGCAGCTCCTGGGCAAAATAGCCCGGCTTGCCATCGCTTTGCAGGAAATCCTTCAGCGTCGTGCCTCCCTGCTCTATCGAACGCAGCAGGACCAGCTTAATCACTTTCACCAGTTGCTCACACTCTTCCCGCGATAGTGAAGAAGCCAACCTGTCGGGATGGATCCCGGCCGAGAACAGCGATTCGCTGGCGTAGATATTGCCGACCCCTACCACCAGCTTGTTATCCATCAGCCAGGGTTTGATCGCAGTTTTTTTCTTCGCGCATTTCTGCTGAAGATAGTCGGCGTTAAATTCATCGCTGAGCGGCTCCGGGCCAAGATGCGCCAGTACCGGATGGCCTTCCAGCGTATTGGTCCACAGCCAGGCGCCAAAGCGGCGCGGATCGGTATAGCGCAGCACCTTGCCATTACTCATGACCAGGTCAACGTGATCGTGTTTTTCGGCCGGTAGCTCTTCGCTCAGGATACGCAAACTCCCCGACATCCCGAGATGGACGATGATCCAGCCGTCCGGCAGTTCCAGAAGCAGGTATTTGGCACGACGCCGCACGCTGAGCACGGGTACATCGCTCAGGCGATAAATCTCTTCGGAAACCGGCCAGCGCAGCCGTCCATTGCGCACAACGGCGTGCAGAATGGTTGCGCCAACCAGGTGCGGCTCGATGCCGCGGCGGCTGGTTTCAACCTCTGGTAATTCAGGCATGATTTTCCTCCATTTACCCGACGTATTGTGCTTCACGGGCAGGGGACTGAAAAGGGAGTATGTGAAAGCAATATGGGGAAGTTTTAAAAACAAAAAACCCCGCCGAAGCGGGGTTTTTATACAAGGAGGCTAAAATTATTTGATTTTAGCTTCTTTGTAGATAACGTGCTGACGTACAACCGGATCGTACTTTTTCAGTTCCATTTTTTCCGGTTTGGTACGCTTGTTCTTCGTGGTGGTGTAGAAGTGACCAGTACCAGCGGAAGAAACCAGCTTGATTTTCTCACGAATACCTTTAGCCATGATTTATTTCCTCTAAGTACTTAGTACTTTTCGCCACGGGCACGCAGTTCAGACAGAACTGTATCGATGCCTTTCTTATCGATTACACGCATACCTTTAGCAGATACGCGCAGGGTGACAAAACGCTTCTCGCTCTCAACCCAGAAACGGTGAGAGTGCAGGTTCGGCAGGAAACGGCGTTTAGTCGCGTTCAGTGCGTGGGAACGGTTGTTACCGGTCACCGGACGCTTGCCAGTAACTTGGCAGACTCGGGACATGTCTATTCTCCAAAAATCAAATTAGCTCGAGCTTCGTATGGGGTATTGGCGCCTCGTCAGGCTTTACAGCCTGGTCATCGCAGTTCAATGTGAACTCTCGACTGCCAGGCCCAAATGCCAAACCCGAGATTCTCAAAGGTGGCGTAGTATACGCTGACTCGGCGATGTGCTCAAGTCCCGAACAGACAAAGATCCCGAAGGATCGCCAGTTCGGGGCTAAATCCAGCCACGTTCGGCAAAAGATACATACGCACCGCGGCCGATGACCAGATGGTCAAGCACGCGTATCTCCATGAATCGACAACATTTTACCACCCTTTCGGTAATCAGCCTGTCAGCCTGGCTCGGCTCCGGACTACCGGAGGGATGATTATGCGCAAGGATCACGGCGGCAGCGTTCACTTTGATGGCTTCGCGTACAATTTCTCGCGGATGCACCTCAACGTGGCTAAGAGTACCAGAAAAAAGGCGACTATGTTTCAACACGCGGTTCTGATTATCTAAAAAGATCACCATAAAGATCTCGCGCTCCTCTTCCGTGAGCTGGCTTTGTAAAAATTCCCGCGTCATTGAGGGGCTGACCAGCGCAGCCTCCTCAACCAGCTGCGAGCTAAAATAGCGTCGCGCCAGCTCGGCAATGCCCTTCAGTTGCGCATATTTCGCCAGCCCCAGTCCATCCACGGCTATCAGTTGCGCTTTATCCGCGGAAAGCAGAGCGTAGAGCGAGCCAAAACGCTGCAGTAACGCCTGCGCATAGCTGAGCACATCCTGACGACGCGTGCCGACACGCAGAAACAGCGCCAGCAGCTCAACATCCGTTAGCGCTTCGATGCCGTATTGCAGCATCTTCTCCCGTGGCATCAGATTTTCCGTTCCGTCCATGCGCCCTCCTGCGTTAATCAGGCTATCCTGGCACAGCCTGACGGCGCTGCCGACCCGCGGCTTTTCACCCTGCGTAGCCGCTCGCAAAGTGAATGCCCACCAGAGGCACGACGGCGACAGGATTGTGATAAGATGCGCGGATTCTGGTCTACGGCAACAGGAATACATCATGATGACTCTGGCGGGTAAAAAAATCGTCCTGGGCGTCAGCGGCGGTATCGCGGCGTATAAAACCCCGGAACTGGTGCGCCGACTGCGTGAACGCGGCGCGGAAGTGCGTGTCGCAATGACGGAGGCGGCAAAAGCATTCATCACCCCACTCAGCCTGCAGGCGGTATCCGGCTATCCGGTTTCCGACAGCCTGCTCGATCCGGCGGCGGAAGCGGCCATGGGCCATATTGAGCTCGGAAAATGGGCCGACCTGGTGATCCTCGCCCCGGCAACCGCCGATTTAATTGCCCGCGTGGCGGCCGGCATGGCCAACGATCTGGTGTCGACGATCTGCCTCGCCACCCCTTCCCCGGTTGCCGTGGTGCCCGCCATGAATCAGCAGATGTATCGCGCGCAAGCCACCCAGCACAATCTGCAGACGCTCGCTTCCCGCGGCCTGCTGCTGTGGGGACCGGACAGCGGTAGCCAGGCCTGCGGCGACGTCGGCCCGGGGAGAATGCTCGATCCGTTAACCATCGTGGAGATGGCCGCGCAGCATTTCGCCTCCCCTGTCAAAGATTTGCAACATCTCAACCTCATGATTACCGCGGGCCCGACCCGTGAGCCGTTGGATCCGGTGCGTTACATCAGCAACCACAGCTCAGGCAAGATGGGCTTCGCGATTGCTGCCGCTGCCGCGCAGCGTGGTGCGAAGGTCACTCTCGTCAGCGGCCCGGTATCGCTACCGACACCGCCGTTTGTGCAGCGCATTGATGTCACTACCGCACTGGAAATGGAAGCGGCCGTCCAGGCCAGCGCACAACAGCAGCATATTTTTATTGGCTGCGCCGCGGTGGCGGATTACCGCGCTGCCGCCATCGCCGAAGATAAAATTAAAAAACAAGGTGATGAATTAACAATAAAAATGATTAAAAACCCCGATATTGTCGCTGGGGTTGCGGCGCTAAAAGCGCATCGCCCTTACGTCGTTGGGTTTGCCGCCGAAACGAATAATGTGGAAGAATATGCGCGGCAAAAACGTGCCCGCAAAAACCTCGACCTGATTTGCGCCAACGATGTTTCTCAGCCTAATCAGGGCTTTAATAGCGATAGCAACGCATTACACCTTTTCTGGCAGGATGGGGAAAAGCGCTTACCACTTGAGCGCAAGGAACTCCTGGGCCAATTATTACTCGACGAGATCGTGACCCGTTATGATGAAAAAAATCGACGTTAAGATTCTGGACCCGCGTGTCGGCCAGCAATTTCCGCTGCCGACCTATGCCACCTCCGGTTCCGCCGGACTTGACCTGCGAGCCTGTCTCGACGACGCCGTAGAGCTGGCGCCGGGTGCAACCACGCTGTTGCCGACGGGCCTTGCGATTCATATCGCCGATCCCTCTCTGGCGGCGGTGATCCTGCCGCGCTCCGGCCTGGGTCATAAGCATGGCGTGGTGCTGGGCAACCTGGTGGGGCTCATCGACTCCGATTACCAGGGGCAACTGATGGTGTCCGTCTGGAACCGCGGTCAGCAGAGCTTCATCATCGAGCCGGGCGAACGTATCGCACAGATGGTCTTTGTGCCGGTCGTGCAGGCGGAATTTAACCTGGTGGAAGAGTTTGACGCCACCGACCGCGGCGAAGGCGGCTTCGGTCACTCAGGGCGTAAATAAGCCCAGCAACACGGAACCTGCATCCCAACGCGCATAATGCAATAACATCACCGCAAACTCAGGTTTGCGGTCGCATTGTGGATGTCTGCCTGACAAGTGCTTATTTTCAGGGGTATTTTAAAACATGGCAGAAAAGCAAACTGCGAAACGGAATCGTCGCGAAGAAATACTTCAATCTCTGGCGCTGATGCTGGAATCCAGCGATGGTAGTCAACGTATTACCACCGCGAAACTGGCGGCTTCCGTCGGCGTCTCTGAAGCCGCGCTGTATCGCCATTTTCCCAGCAAAACCCGCATGTTTGACAGTCTGATCGAGTTCATTGAAGACAGTCTGATTACGCGCATCAATTTGATTTTGAAAGATGAAAAGGACACGACCGCGCGCCTGCGCCTGATCGTTCTGTTGATTCTTGGGTTTGGCGAGCGTAATCCTGGGCTGACGCGTATCCTCACCGGGCACGCGCTGATGTTCGAACAGGACCGGCTACAGGGCCGCATCAACCAGCTTTTTGAACGCATCGAAGTACAGCTGCGTCAGGTGATGCGCGAGAAAAAAATGCGTGAAGGCGAAGGCTACACCCTCGACGAAACCCTGCTGGCCAGCCAGCTGCTGGCCTTCTGCGAGGGCATGCTGTCGCGCTTTGTGCGCAGCGAGTTCAAATATCGTCCGACGGATGATTTCGAGGCCCGCTGGCCGCTGGTCGCCGCACAGCTGCAGTAAATCCTCACATGCAGCCGCCAGGCTGCATGATTCTCCTCGCAATCTGCGTAAGTTTGTTGCAAATCCCAGGGCCATTGGTTGAATTGCCCAATGCGCGTTTCCGCTTTCCTTTCCTACTATCCAGCTTGCTGATCGTTTCACCCTCCCCCAACACCACCCGACAAGGAGAGATTTGATGGCGACGTCACGGCGGGATTTATTGAAGATAGGCGGGTTGGCAACCGCATCACTACTAGTCAGTCAAAAAAGCTTCGCAGCATGGGCCCCTTCGGAACGCTATCCTGACCCACGCATCGTGGCCGTCGATGACAGCTTTCGTCGCTATATGCTTGCCAGCGCAAAGGTTGAACGCATCGCCAGCGGCTTCCGTTGGGCGGAAGGCCCAGTCTGGTTCGGCGACATGCGAATGCTGCTGTGGAGCGACATTCCGAATAACGCCATCATACGCTGGGATGAAATCAGTGGAGAAACCAGCGTCTTTCGCTACCCGGCCAATTATAGCAATGGCCACGCCCGCGACAGACAGGGGCGCTTAATCAGTTGCGAGCACGACACCCGCCGCATTACGCGTACCGAATACGATGGATCTGTCACCGTACTGGCCGATAGCTACCAAGGTAAGCGCCTCAATTCCCCAAACGATATCGTTGTGAAGTCAGACGGTACCATCTGGTTTACCGACCCGCCATTTGGCATCAGCGGCTTTTACGAAGGCCACAAAGCAACGCCAGAATTGCCGCAAAACGTCTATTGCCTGGAGCCGGAAAGCCGCAAACTAAGCGTGGTATTGGGCGACATAAAAGGGCCAAATGGTTTGTGTTTCTCGCCGGACGAAAAGACCCTGTACGTGGTGGAAAGCCGGGCGACACCGAACCGCTTAATTCTGGCGTGGGACGTGGAAGGCAATACGCTGAAAAATAAACGGGTGTATCTCGACTGTGGCAAAGGTACCGCCGATGGGATCGCCTGCGACGCAGACGGCAATCTGTGGTGCGGATGGGGAAGCGGAAACGAAGAACTCGACGGCGTGCGGATCTTTAACCCTCAGGGTAAGCATATCGGCACCATTCAACTGCCGGAGCGCTGCGCGAACTTGTGTTTTGGCGGCGAACAGCGCAATCGGCTGTTTATGGCGTCCAGTACGTCAATCTATTCGCTGTACGTCAATGCGCAGGGCGCTAAGCTGGTATAGAGGAAATATCCGGCAGCCGAGGCTGCCGGATGCATCATCAGATGCCGTAGGCTTCACGATAGGCGCGAACTGACGCCAGATATTCCGCCATCTCGGGTTTCTCTTCCAGATAAGCGATCAGCTCTTTCAGAGTGATGATTGAGATCACCTGGCAGCCGTAATCACGCTCCACTTCCTGAATGGCGGAGATCTCGCCACGGCCGCGCTCCTGACGATCCAGGGAGATCAGTACACCCGCCAGCTGCGCGCCCTGGGCCTGGATAATCTCCATGGATTCGCGGATCGCCGTACCGGCGGTGATCACGTCATCCACCAGCATCACACGCCCCTGCAGCGGGCTGCCAACCAGATTGCCACCTTCACCGTGAGTTTTTGCCTCTTTGCGGTTAAAGCAGTAAGGCAGATCGCGGTCATGATGTTCGGCTAACGCCACCGCGGTGGTGGTGGCGATCGGAATACCTTTATAGGCCGGGCCAAACAGCAGGTCGAACTCAATCCCGGAATCCACCAGCGCCTCGGCATAAAAACGGCCCAGCAGTGCCAGATCGCGCCCGGTGTTAAACAGGCCGGCGTTGAAGAAATAGGGGCTCTTGCGCCCGGATTTCAGCGTGAACTCGCCAAACTTAAGAACCTGCTTGCTAAGCGCAAACTCAATAAACTGGCGCTGATACGGCTTCATGGATTCGCTCCTTTTGGTACTTTCATCATTGTCAGACTACGCGTTCATCCTTCGCAGGTGTAATGAAGGATGAAGCGCAAAAAAAAAGGCGACTTCTCAGTCGCCTTAATCATTAATTTTCTAACGCCGCCTTCTGCGTCGTGATAATGGATTCGATCCCCCCTCGGGCTAACGCCAGGAGAGTGAGGAGCTCTTCATGGGTGAACGGCTCGCCTTCTGCCGTGCCCTGCACCTCAATAATGCGGCCATCTTCGGTCATCACCACGTTCATATCGGTTTCCGCGGCGGAATCTTCGATGTACTCCAGATCGCAAATGGCTTCGCCATTAACGATACCAACGGACACCGCGGCCACCATCCCCTTCATCGGGTTGGTTTTCAGCTTGCCGGCTGCCACCAGCTTGTTCAGCGCATCGGCCAGCGCCACGCAGGCCCCGGTAATAGACGCGGTCCGGGTGCCGCCGTCTGCCTGCAGCACATCGCAGTCGAGGGTGATGGTGAATTCGCCCAGCGCTTTCAGGTCAACCGCCGCGCGCAGCGCGCGAGCGATCAGACGCTGAATTTCCATCGTCCGGCCGCCCTGCTTGCCTTTTGCCGCTTCACGCGCGTTACGCGTGTGCGTTGAGCGCGGCAGCATGCCATATTCGGCAGTGATCCAACCCTGTCCCTGTCCTTTCAGAAAACGCGGAACGCCTTCGTCAATGGAAGCGGTGCACAGCACTTTGGTATCACCGAATTCGACCAGCACGGAGCCTTCAGCGTGTTTTGTGTAATTACGGGTCAGGGTGACGGGACGCACCTGATTAGCGCTACGGCCTGCTGGACGCATGATAGAAATCTCCGGCTTGAAACGAATGTGGGGCGCATTATACGAATTTCATGGCGAAAAGCCTATGCCAACACGTGCCGGGCGCACACATAATGTCAGTCCAGCGTTTTACGATAAGATTTCAACCCCACGCCAATCACAATCACCGCCAGGCCGATCAACGGCAAAAGATCGGGTAATAATGCCATCGCAGAATATCCTTTCAACATGATGCCCTTAACCAGTCGGATGAAATAGGTCAGCGGTAAACAGGAGCCAATGGCTTTCGCCCAGTCAGGCATACTAATAAAGGGGCTGATAAAACCGGAAAGCATAATGGAAGGAATAAAGTAAAATGACGACATTTGCAGCGCCTGCAGTTGGTTTTGTGCCAGGCCAGAAATACCAATCCCGATTGACAGGCAAAGAAAGACATAAATTAACAACACAAAAAATAGCAGGAAGACGCTACCGTGAAGGGGAATATCGAACAACAGAACGGCGGCAATCAGAATCAAGGTCGCCTGAAACAAACCAATGATAACAAAAGGTGTTATTTTCCCAATGATGACCTCAAGTCCGGATAACGGAGAGACCAGTAAATTTTCTAACGCCCCGTTTTCTCGCTCACGGGTAATAGACAGGGCGGTCATCAGGATCAAGGTTGTACTGAGTATCGATCCCATAATACCTGGAATAGTATTAAACTGGGTAATCCCCTCCGGGTTAAACATGCGATGGATAATAAGCTCAAAATCATCCTCGTTTTGCTCTACACGCATGTCGCCCGGCAAATCGTGTTGAAACATCGATTTCGCAACCTGCACAAGGGCGCTGAGCGCATTCCCCGTGGTTATCGGATCGATGGCATCCCCCTGAATTAACAGCTGAGGCTTTTCTCCACGCAACATCTTGCGCGTGAATCCCTCAGGAATCGTCACGATAAAAGTGACATCTCCTCGAACAAACGCTTTCTGAGCTGCTTCTTCTGAATCGACAGGAATCATCGAAAAATACCCTGTATTTTGCGCTTCCGTCACAAAAATCTGACTCATGCGTTCGGTATCATAATTTAATAAAGCGGTAGGAAGATTATGGGGATCCATATTGATGGCATAGCCAAGAATGATCAGCTGAAAAATAGGTGTCAGGAGCACCATACTGATGCTGACTTTATCACGACGTAATTCATGGATTTCCTTAATAACCACACCGATCCAGCGAGTAAAGGAGAAGCTTAAATTAATTTTTTTCACAATCGTTTTTCATCAAATAGGTAAATGCATCTTCCAGATTGGTATCCACCTGGCAGAACTCATAGCCCTGTTGTGTAAATGCAAAAAGCGTGGACTTTAACTTCGCTTCATCTCTGGAAGTAATATAAAGCTGATTGCCAAAAATGACCGTTTGCTCAATATCCGGCAAGCGCTGTAGCTGGTTTTCAAGCATCGTCAGACCGGCGCCGCTCGTTCGCATGGTGATCAGATTCTGGGACGCGATAATCGACGCAATAGTGCCATTTGCCAACAGGCGGCCATAAGACAGATAGGCAACCTTATGGCAACGCTCGGCCTCATCCATATAATGCGTGCTCACCAGTATCGAAATACCTCGGTCCGATAGCTGGTGCAGCATTTGCCAGAACTCGCGCCGCGCTTTTGGATCCACGCCAGCGGTTGGTTCGTCCAGAAACAGCAAAACAGGTTCATGCAACATGCAGGCGGCAAGGGCCATTCTTTGCTTCCAACCGCCAGAAAGCTCCTTAGCCAGCTGGTGCTGTCGGGTTGTGAGACCTAACTCTGAAAGCGCGTGTTCAACCCGGGCCTTACGCTGATCGAGGCTATACAACCGCGCGATAAAAAGTAAGTTTTCCCGGATGGTTAAATTTCCCCACATCGAGAAATACTGGGTCATATAACCTATCTTTTTTTTTATTTTTTCCCGCTGTGTAAAGATGTCCATGCCCAGACAAGAGCCTTCACCTGAATCCGGGGTAATCAAACCACACATCATCCGAATCGATGTTGTTTTCCCGCTACCGTTCGGCCCAAGAAAACCATAAATTTCGCCTTTTGCCACCTGCAAAGAGAAATCCTTTACGACGTGATGCTCACCAAAATACTTATTGAGATTTTTTACATCAATACAAAGATTATTCATTACCAATAACCTCCACATCAAACGGCTGGCCGATTTTCATCCGCTCAGCCTGCTTCCGGGCAGGAACAGCCTCAGCCATAAAAATGAGTTTCTCCCGGCGTTTCGTACTATAAATAACCGGAGGCGTAAATTCCGCTTCAGGACTGATGTAGTTAATCACGCCAGCAATGGGCTCAGCGCAACCATCGCATATCAGTTTTACCTTAGTTCCGATTTTA
Source organism: Klebsiella sp. A-Nf5 (assembly GCF_002810545.1). Classification (NCBI taxonomy): domain Bacteria; kingdom Pseudomonadati; phylum Pseudomonadota; class Gammaproteobacteria; order Enterobacterales; family Enterobacteriaceae; genus Klebsiella; species Klebsiella sp. A-Nf5. The sequence continues at coordinate 203,925 of NZ_PIOG01000254.1, forward strand.
AATTTACCAAGCATCGCCTCGGGTATAAAAAAGCGTACTTTTATATTCTCAGGAGGTAACAGACTAATTATTGGTCTGCCGGCAGTGGGCCGTTCCCCGGCACGATAAATAATATCGAAGACTTTAGCATTGACCGGAGAAACAATCGTCGTTTGCTGGACATCCCAAAGCGCCTTGTCACGTTCGAGTTTTGCCGCGGCCACCATCGAGAGCTGTTTGCTAATCTCATCCTGACGGGCAGGCAGTTGCCGCGCTTTGAGTTGATTAATTAACTCTTCAACCTGCGCGCCTTTTTGCGTTAACTCATCCCGGATATCCTCCCATTCTGCGAGCGAGATGGCGCGACTGGCGTAAAGATTACGATACCGCTCAAGCTGACGCTTTACCTGGGATTCCGCCGATCGTGCTTTTTTAATCTGGGCACGAATAATATCCAGCTCTTCAGGCCGCTCTCCCGACTCCAGATTTCGCAATAATGCGCTCTCTGCAGAAAGTTTTTCCTCAGCTCGCAGGAAAATATTTTGCGCATCAAAGGACTCAATCTTCACTAACTCTTGCCCAGGCGTGACATTATCTCCTTTCTTAATGAATAGCTGTTCAATTTTTGCAGTGGAAGAATAAGAAAGATAGACAAATTCGCCATGTGAATAACCAGATAACCTGTTCTCCGGTTTGTTATCACACCCCGTTATCATCAGCATCGCTATCACAACAATAAATATATTTACTGGCTTTTGCATTAAAACGCATCCGTACGCATAGAGTTTTTCATTACTGATGTCTGGATTGAATTATTCTCATTCCAAACCCTAACGTTATCGTCAGTTTAATCCTTTAAATAATGCTTAAAGTATATTTCATTCAATTTATCGAGAGCACTCAGGTTTAAACCAGCGATCGAGTGAAAAGCATCATCTTTTGTGAATGCAAGAATCGACGATCCGCCTGGAGAAAACCATTTAGCGCTCTGTTTAAAAGGCCATGGTAGTTCATAACCTTTTTCTCTCAGTAAATCGTTAAGCACACGCCAGTCGTCTCTAAAATCATTTCCGGAAAATGGGCTATCACTTTGTGCACCTTCTGCAGTGAATAATTGAATTGGCGTACAAAAGTTAACCGAACTGGGAAAGTACATATTATAAAAGCTTACAATGAGTTTCTGCACCTCTTCAGGAAAAGAGCCGGGGATCGTCAACACACCTAACAAATATTTATAGTCTGGATATCTTTTTATAAAATCAAATATCCCGCGCCATAAATAATCAAGAACATTACTTTTTTGATAAGGCTTCTGGATAAATCCACGGCCGATTTCCACACACTGGCTTAAACAGGAATAGGCATTATTATGGTACTTGAACAGGCTGTTGCTGTAGAGGCCTGTTATTCCGTGTTGCGCTAACTGCTCACCAACGGGTATTAGACGATAGGCGCCCAGAATTTCTTCATCAGATGGATCCCATAAAATGACATGGTAATAAGTTTCATCAAAAATATCGTTATCTCTGTCTTTACCAGAGCCTGCGCCAATATCGCGATAACAGCGTTCGCGTAAGCGCCCTAACTCATCGATAATGGGTGAGGCTCCGTGAGTCTTGCTGCGATATATCAATAGTTTTCTACCATCATCAAATTGTCTTAATACTTCACACTCTTCTATGGCGCTTATTAAACTCTCTCGACTGCCTGTTAATTCGTGTGGAGAAACCGTATCTACAAGCGCCGGGCCATTCTCTCCGATGCTCTGGAGATGCATCAAACATACATTTGCCGCGACCGACAGTTCTTTATTAAATCGATTAAACGAAGATAAGGCTATTTGCTGCCCCACTTTGATTTTCATGGTCTTACCACGATGGCGTAGCGCTTCACGAATAATCATTATATTTGACAGTTGCCGCCAGACCGTCGCAGCAAAATAATAAGTTTTGCTGTTTGATCCCGAAATATGAACAGGTACCAGCGCCGCGTTGTTTCTCATCGCCAGTTGTAAAAAACCGGGATTCCATTGATGTTCCTGTAAACCTGAGAGAGACCAGCTAGCCAGCTTACCTGCAGGGCAAATAATCAACACACCACCGTTCTTCAGATGATCGTTCATCTCCCTGAATTTCTTATGGCTCATTTTACCAGCCATATTCTCAATACCAATGGTAAGTTCTGCTACCTGTGGGAATATCATTGGCAAAATGTGGTTAGCCACGATTTTTATATCTTTTCTAACCTGAGAGACAGTATGTATTAAAGCAATACCATCCATCACCGTCGGATGATTTGAAATAACAACCGTAGCACCGTGTCGGGGTATATTATTAAATTCAGAGTATTCCGTCTCACATCGAACGTTAAAAAAATCAACGACAGAAGTAACCCAGTCTACGCCATTTCTATTAATTAACCGTTCATCATTTATTAAACGAGAGAATACCTTACTGCCAAACGCGGCGCTGAAAACCCATTTTTTCCAGCATGGTATATTAGCATCAGGAAAAAACTCTCTAATGACCCTGTCAAAGATAGCGTTCATATTAAAATCCTTTTCATAGAACTAATCTAAAACGACTATACTCGTGATCTTTCTGTCGGACAATACCGTCCAAAATTAAAATACGCCAATACAAAATTAATGGATATAGTTGAAGCACTAATATTCATGACAGCAATACAAACAATGACAGGTTAAATATTTTCATCGTAATGAATTCAAAAAAAACATATATAACGCTTAAAGATAATACACCATGTCATTTCGTGTATTTATATTTTGCACACGCCCCCCTGAGCAGTTTTTCTGGCAAGAAACTAACCCGTATCGCACCATCTGGATTTTATGCCCACTTTAAATAACATCAAAATTATTAACTACAGACAAACGTTATTAGTCTATGCTGTCAGAATAACTCGAAATCATTTATTCAGGAAGCCTAAATAATTAAATCAAAATAACTTAACTACATAATTGACGTAAAGTTGCTAATACAAAAAGTCTTATTTCTACCCACAACAGAAGCATACCGTTCACTTAACTTAGTAATTGCATGAAATACATTGCGGTTATGCCCTTCAAAACAATCGCCATCCAGGTATTTCATCACTATTCCTGTTAAGTCACCGCCCGCATAGCTATAATCCTTGCATTCATTATTACGAAAACAGGAACGTCTATGATCCGCAGTATGACCGCCTATGCCCGCCGTGAAATCAAGGGTGACTGGGGTAGCGCCGCATGGGAGCTGCGCTCGGTAAACCAGCGCTATCTGGAAACGTACTTCCGCCTGCCGGAGCAGTTCCGTAGTCTGGAGCCCGTGGTACGCGAGCGCATTCGCGCCCGCCTGACTCGCGGTAAAGTCGAATGCACCCTGCGTTTTGAACAAGATCCCAGCGCGCAGGGTGAACTCATCCTCAACGAAAACCTGGCGAAGCAGCTGGTCAACGCTGCCAACTGGGTGAAAATGCAGAGCGATGAAGGGGAAATCAATCCGGTTGATATCCTGCGCTGGCCGGGCGTGATGGCTGCCAAAGAGCAGGATCTCGACGCCATCGCAGCCGACATTCTGTCAGCCCTGGACGGCGCGCTGGACGACTTCATCGTCGCCCGCGAAACGGAAGGCCAGGCCCTGAAAGCGCTTATCGAGCAGCGGCTTGAAGGCGTGAGCGGCGAAGTGGCGAAAGTTCGCGCTCATATGCCGGAAATTCTTCAGTGGCAGCGCGAGCGTCTGGTTGCCAAACTGGAAGACGCGGAAGTGCAGCTGGAAAATAACCGTCTTGAGCAAGAACTGGTGCTGATGGCGCAGCGTATCGACGTTGCCGAAGAGCTGGACCGCCTCGAAGCGCACGTTAAAGAGACCTACAACATTCTGAAAAAGAAAGAGGCTGTGGGTCGCCGTCTCGACTTTATGATGCAGGAGTTCAACCGTGAGTCGAACACCCTGGCGTCAAAATCGATTAACGCCGAGGTCACCAACTCCGCGATTGAGCTGAAAGTGCTGATCGAGCAAATGCGCGAGCAAATCCAGAATATCGAGTAAGCTCAGGCACACTACTAAAGGCCGGTTTTCCGGCCTTTTTTTCATTTATTTCAGAAGAAATATTTTTTATCCAGGATCCTGCAGGTTAAAAACGCTCCTGCCGCGCACAGCAGCATCGGGGCCAGATAGCTGTGATCCATGTGGGTAAATTCCATCACCAGCGCCACCGCCGTGAGCGGCATCTGCATGGAGGCGGCGAGAAACGCGGCCGCCCCCACCAGAGCGAAGCTGCTTTTATCTCCGCCAGGGAAGCCGAGCTGCCAGAGTGCGCAGAGCAGCAGACTGACCAGTCCGCCTACCGCCAGCCCCGGGGTTAACAATCCGCCTTCCGCACCGCCGCGCAGCACCGCCAGGATCACCACCATCTTCAACACTAACAGGATAGCGACGGTATAAAGAGGCAGCCCGTCGCTGAGCGCCAGCTGCATTGGTCCCTTGCCATTGCCCGGAAGCTCGGGGAAATAAAGGCTCAGAATGGCAAGAAGGGAAAAACCCAGCAGACAGAACACCGGCATCTGCCAGTTACTTCGGACGCGTGAACGCGCCGCGCTGGTCGCTTTGCGAAAAAGCCAGGCGCCGGTGCCAAGAATCGGGCCCGCCAGAATCGCCCACCAGAGAAAGGTGTACGGGAGTGCGCTGGAAACAAAATGGTATTGCGATTCATCCCCTAACCCCAGGGTGGCCGTCCAGGCGGCAATCGCCGAGGTGACCATCGCCGCCAGCGTTTTTTCCCAGCTAAACGACAGCAGCATGACCTCAAGGCTGAACAACGCCCCTGCCAGCGGGACGTTATACACCGCCGCCAGACCCGCGCCCGCCCCACAGGCAATCAGTGTCCGGGTTTCATCTTCCAGCAGGCCCAGCTTACGCGCCACCATCCCCGCCCCCAGCGCGCCCATTTCCCGGGGCGCCACTTCGCGGCCAAGCGGGGAACCCAGCGCCACGGTGACGATCTGCAGCAGGGCATGGATCGTTGTGGTGCCCGCAGGCATGGGTGCGGAAGGGTTGGCCACCGCCGCCGCAATGGAAACCCGCTTCTGCCCATAGCGACCAAGCAGCCACCAGCCAAATCCGGCGACGACGCCGCCAGCCACGATTGCCGCGATGCGATGTGGCCAGGACGACTCCGTGACGCCCTGTAAAAATGACACCGAACCGACGATCTGCCCGGCACTGTAGCCAAAAGCCAGGTGCTGTATCGCATGTAAAATCAGCGCCAGCACCATGCCGGACAGGCCAGCCAGAATCCCGGTTAATACCACGGCTATCAGACGAGTCAGATAATTTTTATTCCCGGCGGCTACACTCATTTCTCAGGCCTTGAAGAAGAAAAATAAAAGAATAAAGGTCGAGACTTAAACATTAGGTATTCATAGTGTTTTCAATATAGATGCCTATCTTTCCATTTATCATTACTTTTTCTAATCAATAAAAATTAATACAAAATCAACAAACCTTTAAACAAAGCCATCACAGGCACTATTGTCATTAATTTTTCCTGGCGTAAATGATTCGCTTTAGAAAATCTCAATCGTGATCCTGCGCACAAATCGTTAACCTGCCCGCCATTACCTGGGGGGATCTATGCTGCTTCATGTTCTGTATTTAATCGGTATTACCGCGGAAGCCATGACCGGCGCGCTGGCTGCCGGGCGCCGGCGAATGGATACGTTTGGCGTCATTATTATCGCCACCGCGACCGCGCTGGGCGGGGGTTCCGTTCGCGATATCCTGCTGGGACATTATCCTCTCGGCTGGGTGAAACATCCGGAATATGTCATTATTGTCGCTGTCGCCGCCGTCCTTACCACCATTGCCGCTCCGGTGATGCCGCACCTTCGTCGGCTGTTTCTGGTGCTGGACGCGCTGGGACTGATCGTGTTTTCCATCATCGGCGCGCAGATCGCCCTGGATATGGGCGAAGGTCCGATCATCGCCTCTATCGCGGCGGTCATTACCGGCGTTTTTGGCGGCGTACTGCGCGATATGTTCTGCAAACGCATTCCGCTGGTCTTCCAGAAAGAGCTGTATGCCGGGATCTCGTTTGCCGCAGCCGTACTCTATATTGCCCTGCAACATTATGTCAGCAGCCACGATGTGGTGGTGCTAGCCACGCTGCTGTTCGGCTTTACCGCCCGCATGCTGGCGCTGCGCTGGAAACTGGGGCTACCGGTCTTCCACTACACCCATGATACCCACTAACCGCCTCAAAACCCGGAGATGCGCTGCCCGCTAAGCCATTGCGCCAGCGCCACCACTTCCGGATGGTGCAGGAAGGCCACCAGCTGGCGGGCTCTGATCTCCCCCACACCCGGCAGCGCGCGCCATTGCGCTTCACTTTTTGCCGCCAGCAGATGCCAGTTCTCGCTTTCGAGCTGCGCCAGCGCCCCCTGAGGCACCGGGAGCCCCATCGCCAGCACCCAGCGGATAAAAGGCCGTTTGCGAACGAGATCAAATTGATGCCAGAGGTGCTGCCCGCGGGCGGCGGAGATCCCTGGCACCGCCTGCAGCTGCTCCACCGTAAGCGCCAGCCAGGAAAAAATATGCGTCATCGGGTTTTGCTGCTGAATGGCGCGCCATAAATGTTCCCCCACGCCATCGACATCCAGCGCGGACTTTGATGACAGCCAGATCAGCCGGGAAAGAAACTGTTCGCTGCACTCAGGGGTGGCGAAATAGCAGGTTAGCGCATTGAATTTCGCCGCCGGCGGCGTCGGTTTATGGCGCTCGGCCGTCCGCCAGACGACGGCGTCGATCCGAGGAATCCCCTGCCCTGCCAGACTGATCTGCAGCTGATCGCCAACCCCAATATCCAGCATCTGCCAGCGGGCCACAGAGCCAACATTAACCCGCTGCACGCGTTTATCATCCAGCCGCTGGGGCTCAAGCTGGACCACGACGTTGAGCCTGCCGCTGCGGCCGGTGCTGAAATGGATCGCCCGTACCTCCATCACCTGCGAGGCCGGAGGATACTTCCAGGCCGCCAGCCACTCTCCCTTTCCGGGAGACCAGTCACGCCCAGGAGGCTCACGACTTTCACGTACAATCACACCATCACTTACGAAGGGAAGCGGCGAGCGATACCAGCGCTGACGCCATTGCGCCACCTGTTCGACGCGTGTCACCGGGTGGGTATATTGCCCGCTGTACTTAAACCCCGCCTGCGTCAGCAGCTGCTGTCGACGGCGCATATCCGACGGGCCGTCTGGCCAGGCCCAGATAAAAACGTCCAGTTGACCGAGCGCTGCCGCCGCGTCGGCTCGCATCATCAACCCGGCGACTTTCGCCCGCGCGTTCATCCCCCCAGCCTGCTGCTGAACATGGTCGTCCCGGCGCAGAAACAGCTCCCCCTGCAGCACGCTGTTGGCCAGTTCTCCGGTCGTCACTTTTACCAGCGCCGGGATCTGCCGCGCTCGGGCGGTCCATGCCTCACCGCGCAGACCATCGCCGCGGCTAATGGCCTGAACCAAACTCCCCTGGCGATAGACCAGGGTCACCGCCACACCGTCCACTTTAGGTTGTACCCACAGGTCGTTTTTATTTTTCATCCAGCGGGCAACGCTGGCGCCATCGGCCAGTTTGCGCACGCCGGTATGCGCCACCGGATGACGCGTATCGCCCGTCGGCGGAGGCAGATCGTCATCCTCAGGCGTCTCGTCCGGAAAACATTGCCGCCACTGCGCCAGCCGCAGAGTGAGCTGGTCATAAACGTCATCGCTTACCTCACTGGCGCCTTGTCGCCAGTAGGCCTCTTTCCAGGCGACAATTTGCTGATGAAGGCGTGAAATCTCCTGCCTTCCTTTGGCCGGCGGCCAGTCCGGACACGTCGCCAGCGCGCTGGCAGAGAACATCCCCATCGCCAGCCACCACCCTCCTTTTCGCATAGCATTCCTCTCCTTCGTCACCTGGCGGAGAGTCTGCTGTAGAACACCGCGAACCGCGATGGGTACTTTTGCGCCTTGCGAAGCGCCTTCCAGGATTTACGCCTCATTGCAGCAACGGCTGGCGAATTCAGGAAAACGGCAGGCAAAATGAAAGAAACCGCGGCAAAAAGTGTGACAATGACTGCGTCACGCCGCGGCGACGTGTATAATAGGCTCGTATGTAGGACCTCTTTCGATAACCACATACAAAAGACACTCATGGCTCAAGGCACGCTTTATATTGTTTCCGCCCCTAGCGGCGCGGGTAAATCCAGCCTGATTCAGGCTTTATTAAAAACCCAACCGTTGTATGACACCCAGGTATCGGTTTCCCATACCACGCGGGCGCCGCGTCCGGGTGAAGTGCACGGCGAACACTATTTCTTCGTGAATCACGACGAATTCCGCTCGATGATTGGCGAAAACGCGTTTCTGGAACATGCAGAGGTCTTTGGCAACTATTACGGCACGTCGCGTAAAGCGATCGAGCAGGTGCTGGCGACCGGCGTCGATGTCTTCCTCGATATCGACTGGCAAGGTGCGCAGCAGATCCGTAAAAGCATGCCCGGCGCACGCAGCATTTTTATTCTGCCGCCGTCAAAAGATGAACTGGACCGTCGCCTGCGCGGCCGCGGCCAGGACAGCGAAGAGGTAATCGCGAAACGGATGGCCCAGGCCGTTGCGGAAATGAGCCATTACGCGGAATATGATTACCTGATTGTGAACGATGATTTTGACACCGCCCTGAGCGACCTGAAAAATATCATCCGCGCTGAACGTCTGCGCATGAGCCGCCAAAAGCAGCGACATGGCGCTTTAATCACCAAACTATTGGCAGACTGAACCCACATTCAGTATCATGCCCAGTCATTTCTTCACCTGTGGAGCATTTTAAGTATGGCACGCGTAACTGTTCAGGACGCTGTAGAGAAAATTGGTAACCGTTTTGACCTGGTACTGGTCGCCGCGCGTCGCGCTCGTCAGATGCAGGTAGGCGGAAAGGATCCGCTGGTACCGGAAGAAAACGATAAAACCACCGTTATCGCACTGCGCGAAATCGAAGAAGGTCTGATCAACAACCAGATCCTCGACGTACGTGAGCGCCAGGAACAGCAAGAGCAGGAAGCCGCTGAATTACAAGCCGTTACCGCGATTGCTGAAGGTCGTCGTTAATCACACAGCGGGTCGCCCTTGTATCTGTTTGAAAGCCTGAATCAGCTGATTCAAAACTACCTGCCGGAAGAGCAAATCAAGCGCCTTCGGCAGGCGTATCTCGTTGCACGTGACGCTCACGAGGGTCAGACACGTTCAAGCGGTGAACCCTATATCACGCACCCTGTCGCGGTAGCCTGCATTCTGGCCGAGATGAAGCTCGACTATGAAACGCTGATGGCCGCGCTGCTGCATGATGTGATTGAAGATACCCCCGCCACCTACCAGGACATGGAACAGCTTTTTGGTAAAAGCGTTGCCGAACTGGTAGAGGGGGTGTCGAAACTTGATAAGCTCAAGTTTCGCGATAAGAAAGAGGCGCAGGCCGAAAACTTTCGCAAAATGATCATGGCGATGGTGCAGGACATCCGCGTCATCCTCATCAAGCTTGCCGACCGCACCCACAACATGCGTACTCTGGGCTCGTTACGCCCGGATAAACGCCGCCGCATCGCCCGCGAAACGCTGGAAATTTACAGCCCGCTGGCGCACCGTTTAGGTATCCATCACATCAAGACCGAGCTCGAAGAGCTGGGCTTTGAAGCGCTGTACCCTAACCGCTACCGCGTCATTAAAGAGGTGGTCAAAGCGGCGCGCGGCAACCGTAAAGAGATGATCCAAAAGATCCTCTCCGAAATCGAAGGACGGTTGCAGGAAGCGGGCATCCCCTGCCGCGTCAGCGGTCGCGAAAAGCATCTGTACTCCATCTACTGCAAAATGGTGCTCAAAGAGCAGCGTTTTCACTCGATCATGGATATCTACGCCTTCCGCGTCATCGTCCATGATGCCGATGTCTGCTACCGCGTGCTCGGCCAGATGCACAGCCTCTACAAACCGCGTCCAGGTCGTTTCAAAGACTACATTGCCATTCCGAAAGCGAACGGCTATCAGTCTTTGCACACCTCGATGATCGGCCCCCACGGCGTCCCGGTTGAGGTACAAATTCGTACCGAAGACATGGACCAGATGGCGGAGATGGGGGTTGCGGCGCACTGGGCTTATAAAGAGCACGGCGGCGAAAGCAGCACCACCGCGCAAATCCGCGCTCAGCGCTGGATGCAAAGCCTGCTGGAGCTGCAGCAGAGCGCCGGTAGCTCGTTTGAATTTATCGAGAGCGTAAAATCCGATCTGTTCCCGGATGAGATTTACGTTTTCACCCCGGAAGGTCGCATTGTCGAACTGCCCGCTGGCGCCACGCCAGTGGACTTCGCCTACGCGGTGCATACTGATATCGGCCATGCCTGCGTTGGCGCACGCGTCGACCGCCAGCCTTATCCGTTGTCGCAGCCGCTCTCCAGCGGCCAGACTGTCGAAATTATCACCGCGCCGGGCGCACGCCCGAATGCCGCCTGGCTGAACTTTGTCGTCAGCTCGAAAGCGCGCGCCAAGATCCGTCAGCTGCTGAAAAACCTTAAGCGCGACGATTCGGTCAGCCTTGGCCGTCGTCTCCTCAATCACGCACTGGGCGGTAGCCGCAAACTCGCCGAGATCCCGCCGGAAAATATCCAGCGCGAACTTGACCGCATGAAGCTGGCCTCGCTTGACGATCTGCTGGCGGAAATCGGTCTGGGCAATGCCATGAGCGTCGTGGTCGCCAAAAATCTGCAGCAGGGCGAAGCCTCTGCCGCACCGGTACCGGCTAACGCCTCGAACCACGGACATCTGCCGATCAAAGGCGCCGATGGCGTGCTGATTACCTTCGCCAAGTGCTGTCGTCCGATTCCTGGTGACCCGATCATCGCCCACGTCAGCCCGGGTAAGGGGCTGGTTATCCACCATGAATCCTGTCGTAACATTCGCGGCTATCAGAAAGAGCCGGAGAAATTTATGGCGGTTGAGTGGGATAAAGAGACCGCTCAGGAGTTCATCACCGAAATCAAGGTGGACATGTTTAACCACCAGGGCGCGCTGGCTAACCTGACGGCGGCGATCAACACCGCGTCTTCCAATATCCAGAGCCTGAATACGGAAGAGAAAGATGGCCGCGTATACAGCGCCTTTATCCGCCTGACCGCGCGCGACCGCGTGCATCTGGCGAATATCATGCGCAAAATCCGCGTCATGCCGGACGTGATTAAAGTCACCCGTAACCGAAACTAGCTTTATGAACTCAAAGCGCTACGAGCGTATCTGCGAGATGCTCGCCAGGCGTCAGCCTGACCTGACGGTCTGTATGGAGCAGGTCCATAAGCCTCATAACGTCTCTGCGGTCATTCGGACCGCAGACGCCGTTGGCGTACACGAAGTGCATGCCGTCTGGCCAAGCAGCCGGATGCGTACCATGGCCTCCGCCGCCGCGGGCAGCAACAGCTGGGTGCAGGTGAAAACCCACCGCACCATCGCAGATGCCGTCGGCCACCTGAAAGGCCAGGGCATGCAAATTCTCGCCACTCACCTTTCCGACAAAGCCATCGATTTTCGTGAAATCGACTATACGCGCCCAACCTGTATCCTGATGGGTCAGGAGAAAACCGGCATCACCCAGGAAGCGCTGACGCTGGCAGACCAGGACATCATTATCCCAATGATCGGCATGGTACAGTCGCTGAACGTCTCCGTCGCCTCGGCGCTGATCCTTTACGAGGCGCAGCGCCAGCGGCAAAACGCCGGGATGTACCAACGCGCCAACAGCATGCTGCCGCCGGAAGAGCAGCAGCGCCTGCTGTTCGAAGGCGGTTATCCGGTGCTGGCCCGCGTCGCCCGACAAAAAGGTCTGCCTTACCCCCACGTCAACGAGCAGGGCGAAGTGGAAGCCGATGACGCATGGTGGGCTACCATGCAGGCAACGAGGTAAACCTGATGTCAGGCCGCCTGCTCGATGCCGTTCCGCTCAGCTCACTCACCGGTGTGGGCGCTGCGCAAAGCAGTAAACTGGCGAAGATCGGCCTGCATACGGTTCAGGACCTGCTGCTGCACCTGCCGCTGCGTTACGAAGATCGCACCCATCTTTACCCGATAGCCGAGCTGCTTCCCGGGGTTTATGCCACCGTGGAAGGCGAAGTGCTCAACAGCAATATCACCTTCGGCGGCCGGCGGATGTTGACCTGCCAGATCAGCGACGGCACCGGCATCCTCACCATGCGCTTTTTCAACTTTAACGCGGCGATGAAAAACAGCCTCGCGACTGGTCGTCGGGTGCTGGCCTACGGTGAAGCCAAACGCGGGAAGTACGGCGCCGAGATGATCCACCCGGAATACCGCGTCCAGGGCGATATGAGCACCCCGGAGCTTCAGGAAACGTTAACTCCGGTCTATCCGACCACCGAAGGCATCAAGCAGGCGACCCTGCGCAAGCTCACCGACCAGGCGCTTGAGCTCCTGGAAACCTGCGCGATTAGCGAACTCCTCCCACCGGAGCTGGCGCAGGGGATGATGAGCCTGCCGGAAGCGCTGCGTACGCTGCACCGTCCGCCTCCCTCCTTGCAACTTAGCGAGCTGGAAAGCGGCAAGCACCCGGCGCAGCAGCGTCTGATTCTGGAAGAGCTGCTGGCGCATAACCTCAGCATGCTGGCGCTGCGGGCAGGCGCCCAGCGCTATCACGCCCTGCCGCTCGGCGCCAACGATACCCTGAAAAACCAGTTGCTGGCCTCCCTGCCCTTTAAGCCCACCGGCGCGCAGGCGCGGGTTACCGCCGAGATCGAACACGATATGGCGCTGGACGTGCCGATGATGCGCCTGGTGCAGGGCGATGTTGGCTCCGGTAAAACGCTGGTCGCCGCGCTGGCCGCCGTGCGCGCTATCGCCCACGGCAAACAGGTGGCGCTGATGGCGCCCACCGAACTACTTGCCGAACAGCACGCCAATAACTTCCGCAGCTGGTTTGAACCGCTGGGCATAGAAGTCGGCTGGCTGGCGGGCAAACAGAAAGGCAAAGCCCGTCAGGCGCAGCAGGAGGCTATCGCCAGCGGCGAAGTGCAGATGATTGTCGGCACTCACGCCATCTTCCAGGAGCAGGTGCAGTTTAACGGCCTGGCGCTGGTGATTATCGACGAACAGCACCGCTTCGGCGTGCATCAGCGGCTGGCGCTGTGGGAAAAAGGTCAGCAGCAGGGGTTCCACCCGCATCAGCTGATCATGACCGCCACGCCTATCCCCCGCACCCTGGCGATGACCGCCTACGCCGATCTGGACACCTCGATTATCGACGAGCTGCCGCCGGGCCGAACCCCGGTGACTACCGTCGCCATCCCGGACACCCGGCGCAGCGATATTATCGACCGCGTACGCAACGCCTGCACCCACGAAGGGCGCCAGGCCTATTGGGTTTGTACGCTAATTGAAGAGTCCGATCTGCTGGAAGCCCAGGCGGCGGAAGCGACCTGGGAAGAGCTCAAACTGGCGCTGCCGGAACTGAATATCGGCCTCGTCCACGGGCGGATGAAACCGGCCGAGAAGCAGGCGGTAATGCAGGCCTTCAAGCAGGGCGAGATGCATCTGCTGGTGGCCACCACGGTGATTGAAGTCGGTGTTGACGTGCCTAACTCAAGCCTGATGATTATCGAAAACCCGGAACGTCTGGGTCTGGCGCAGCTGCACCAGCTCAGAGGGCGCGTCGGGCGCGGCGCGGTCGCTTCCCACTGCGTGCTACTCTATAAATCGCCGCTCTCCAAAACGGCTCAGAAACGCCTGCAGGTCCTGCGCGACAGCAACGACGGTTTCGTCATCGCCCAGAAAGACCTCGAAATCCGCGGTCCCGGCGAGCTGCTCGGCACCCGCCAGACTGGCAACGCCGAATTTAAAGTGGCGGACTTGCTGCGCGATCAGGCGATGATCCCCGACGTTCAACGCATTGCTCGCCATATTCATGAACGCTATCCGCTGCAGGCCCAGGCGCTTATCGAGCGCTGGATGCCGGAAACCGAACGCTATTCCAACGCGTAGCGCGCGCTTTTGCCGCGCTGCGGGCAATTTTTCTACACAACGAGTGGATTATGAAACGAGAACTGGCCATCGAATTTTCGCGTGTCACCGAAGCCGCCGCGCTGGCGGGCTATAAATGGCTGGGCCGCGGCGATAAGAATACCGCCGACGGCGCAGCGGTTAACGCCATGCGCATTATGCTTAACCTCGTCAATATCGACGGCACCATCGTCATCGGCGAGGGCGAAATCGATGAAGCGCCGATGCTCTATATCGGCGAAAAAGTGGGTACCGGCAAGGGCGATGCGGTAGATATCGCTGTCGATCCCATCGAAGGCACCCGCATGACGGCGATGGGCCAGGCCAACGCCCTGGCGGTGATGGCGGTCGGCGATAAGGGCTGCTTCCTCAACGCGCCGGATATGTATATGGAAAAGCTGATCGTCGGCCCAGGTGCTAAAGGCGCCATCGATCTCAATCTGCCGCTGGAAGAGAACCTGCACAATATCGCCCGCGCCCTGAACAAGCCGCTGGGCGAGCTGACCGTCACCGTGCTGGCGAAACCGCGCCACGACGCGGTCATTGCCCAGCTGCAGCAGCTGGGCGTGCGTGTATTCGCGATTCCCGATGGCGACGTCGCGGCCTCTATTCTCACCTGCATGCCGGATAGCGAAGTCGACGTACTGTACGGCATCGGCGGCGCGCCGGAAGGGGTGGTTTCCGCCGCGGTGATCCGCGCCCTCGACGGTGATATGCAGGGGCGTCTACTGGCTCGCCACCACGTGAAGGGCGATAACGAAGAGAACCGCCGCATCGGTGAAAACGAGCTGGCGCGCTGCAAAACCATGGGCATTGAAGCCGGCAAGGTGCTGCGTCTGGATGAAATGGCGCGCAGCGATAACGTCGTCTTCTCCGCCACCGGGATCACCAAAGGCGATCTGCTGGACGGCATCACCCGCAAGGGCAACATGGCCACCACCGAGACGCTGCTGATCCGCGGCAAGTCGCGCACTATCCGCCGTATTCAGTCGATTCATTACCTCGACCGTAAAGATCCGGACATCCAGCAGCACATCCTGTAATACCGCTTTTTCTCCTCCAGGCAACCGTCCGCAGGCGGTTGCCCTGTTCTTCGTTTATATTTGATCAATAGAGCTTTCTTGTGCCTTCGGGGTGGAAATCTTGCTCGTCTGGACCGAAGATAAGGCATCGCTTGGCAACAGGAGAAGACGATGGCGGACTGGGTTAGCGGCAAAGTGACAAAAGTGGAGTACTGGACGGATGCCTTGTTCAGTTTGTACGTGCGGGCGCCTGTTCATCCGTTTACCGCCGGGCAGTTTACCAAGCTCGGGCTGGAAATCGACGGAGAACGCGTGCAGCGCGCCTACTCCTACGTCAACGCCCCCGGCAATCCCGATCTCGAGTTCTATCTGGTCACCGTCCCGGAAGGCAAGCTGAGCCCGCGTCTGGCGGCGCTGAAGCCGGGCGATGAAGTCCTGGTGGTGAGTGAAGCGGCAGGTTTCTTCGTCCTCGATGAAGTACCGGATTGCGATACGCTGTGGATGCTGGCGACCGGCACTGCCCTCGGGCCATACCTGTCAATTTTGCAGGAAGGCAAAGATCTTGAACGCTTTAACAACCTGGTGCTGGTCCACGCCGTCCGCTACGCCGCGGACCTGAGCTATCTGCCGCTGATGCGCGAACTCGAGCAGCGCTACGCCGGTAAATTACGCATCCAGACCGTGGTCAGCCGCGAAACTGTGGAAGGCTCGCTGACCGGCCGGGTACCGTTCCTGATTGAAACCGGCGCGCTGGAAGAGGCGGTCGGGCTGGCGATGAACACCGACACCAGCCACGTCATGCTGTGCGGCAACCCGCAAATGGTGCGCGATACCCAACAGCTGTTAAAAGAGACCCGGCAGATGACCAAGCATCTGCGTCGCCGGCCAGGCCATATGACGGCAGAGCACTACTGGTAATCAGGCGTCCGCTTTCCAGCGTACGTCCTGGGTCTCTTTGCCGAACTTATTCTCGCCCTGGGTGCCGACAAACGCCCCCAGGTCGATCAACATCATGACGATAATCAGCGTCGGCACAAAGCGCCCGACGCCCCACTGCCAGACCTGCGGCAGCATCGCCCAGTTCCCCGCCAGCAGCATCCACGCCAGAATCATCAGCAGCGCCCACAGCCCGGATTTGCCGCGATCGTGCAGCCGCTTGACCACCACCGCCGCCGTCGGCCACAGCAGGCAGACGATAATAAACGCCGCCGTCTGCAGGTTGAGAAGATTGCTGCCTGCCAGGGTAAACAGGGCGCTCATGGTCACCAGCCAGATGGCAATCCAGATCCAGAAATCGCGGCGGCCAATGCGCCCTTTAATTGAGAATAACCACTGCTGTAGGGTCATGCGTTTTTCCTTATCATCATCGTCTGCGTAGTTTACCCTGGCGTCGTGACTTTTTGACAAGCGCCGCGCTTCCCGATTTAATCGTCAGCAGGCAAAAAAAGGAACGACGGGCATGAAGAAGTGGACAATCTTGTATTTAAGTGGGCTGATGGGCCTGACCGTCAGCCCGCACGCGTTGTCCGCAGAAAGCGAATCGGCGACAGCGGCGCCCTACCTGCTCTCTGGCGCACCGAGTTTTGACCTGTCGATCAGCCAGTTCCGGGAAAAATTTAACGCCGATAACCCGAAGCTGCCCCTGAACGAATTCCGTTCCATCGCCACCAGCCGGGATCAGGCTAACCTGACCCGCGCCGCCAGCAAAATTA
Organism: Klebsiella sp. A-Nf5; assembly: GCF_002810545.1. Taxonomy (NCBI): domain Bacteria; kingdom Pseudomonadati; phylum Pseudomonadota; class Gammaproteobacteria; order Enterobacterales; family Enterobacteriaceae; genus Klebsiella; species Klebsiella sp. A-Nf5. The sequence continues at coordinate 220,721 of NZ_PIOG01000254.1, forward strand.
ACGAAAATCTTTATGCCTCGACCGCGCTGGAGCGCGGCACGCTGAAGATCAAATCTATGCAGATCACCTGGCTGCCGATCCAGGGGCCGGAGCAAAAAGCGGCGAAGGCCAAAGCGCTGGAGTATATGAGCGCCATGATCCGCGCCTTCGTGCCCACTCTTAGCCCAGCGCAAAGCCAGCAAAAGCTGCAAAAACTGCTGACTGCCGGCAAGGGCAAACGCTATTTCGCCGATACCGAAGGCGCCGTTCGCTATGTGGTGGCAGATCATGGCGAAAAGGGTCTGACCTTCGCCATTGAACCGATTAAGCTGGCGTTATCTGAAACGCTGGAAGGCAACAATAAATGACAAAAAGCAAAGCCTTTCCAGTGACGAGTCTCTATACTGTTTCACAGACCATGCTGCCCTCTGGGGCGGCTATATTCCTTAATTCGCTTAAGTAGCGTGGAGAATTAAAATGCGACATCCTTTAGTGATGGGTAACTGGAAACTGAACGGCAGCCGCCACATGGTAAACGAACTGGTTGCGAACCTGCGTACCGAACTGGCTGGCGTAAGCGGCTGTGCAGTTGCCATCGCCCCGCCGGAAATGTATCTGGACCTGGCTAAACGTGCGGCAGAAGGCAGCCACATTCACCTGGGCGCGCAGAACGTTGACGTGAACCTGTCCGGCGCATTCACCGGTGAAACCTCCGCCGAAATGCTGAAAGATATCGGTGCACAGTACATCATCATCGGCCACTCCGAGCGTCGTACCTACCACAAAGAATCCGACGAGCTGATCGCGAAGAAATTCGCTGTGCTGAAAGAGCAGGGTCTGACCCCGGTACTGTGCATCGGTGAAACCGAAGCCGAAAACGAAGCGGGCAAAACCGAAGAAGTTTGCGCACGTCAGATCGACGCCGTGCTGAAAACGCAGGGCGCTGCCGCTTTCGAAGGCGTGGTTATCGCTTACGAACCGGTATGGGCTATCGGTACCGGCAAATCCGCGACCCCGGCTCAGGCTCAGGCGGTGCACAAATTCATCCGTGACCACATTGCTAAAGCTGACGCGAAAATCGCTGAGCAAGTGATCATCCAGTACGGTGGTTCCGTTAACGCTGGCAACGCAGCAGAGCTGTTCACCCAGCCGGACATCGACGGCGCGCTGGTTGGCGGCGCCTCCCTGAAAGCTGACGCTTTCGCGGTGATCGTTAAAGCAGCAGAAGCAGCGAAAAAAGCGTAATTCGCTTTTCCCGGTAGCGAAACGCGACCGGGGTGACTGACAAAACGTGGGAGCCCGGCTTAGCACAGCGCAAGCCGGGCTTTCTTTTGCCGTTACAGTTTCCCCAACAGCTGATACCACGCGTAGTCCAGCGGCAGTAAAATCAGATAACTCACCGCCGCCAGCGCCAGACACAGTTGCATCCCCGCCCTCGCCGGGACCTTGCCTAACCCCATCGCCACCACGATCGGCGACGCCTGATAGGGCAGCAGCGGCGTGGAATACCCCAGCACCTGAATCATGATCACGCTGAGCAGCGGAAAGCCGGTCGCGTCGGCAAAGCTCTGCGCAAAAGTGGTATACAGCGCCGGCACGCCGTTGGCGGTCATAATAAAGTTCAGCGCGCTGGTTATCCCGGTCAGGGCGAGGAAGCTGGTGAACGGATTGTCTTTATCCAGCGGCATCACCTGCAGCAGCGCATTGCCCACCGCACCGCCAATTCCGGTTTGGGTAACGGCGATCGCCAGTCCCAGAATCCCGGCAACATAAATGCAGGTGCGCATATTCACCCCGCTGGCAAACTCCTCACCGTTGATAAAGCCCACCCGCGGCAGCAGCGTGACCACTGCCGCCGCCAGGCCGGTCCACGCCGGGCCGACGCCGTGCCAGCTCTCGGTCACCCATAGCGTGAGGACGACCGCCAGCAGCCACGCCAGACGTTTCTCGTCGCGGCTCATCGGCGGCAGCGGCGCCAGGTCACGCGGTGGATGCGGCTTACCGGGAAACAGCCAGCAAATCAGCGCCACCAGCACCGCCCCTTTCAGCCAGCCAAGCACCGGCGTATGCAGCAGTAAATAGGGAACATAATTCAGATGGATACCGTACGAGCCTTCCGCCGCCCCGCTCATCACCAGATTTGGCACGTTAGCGGGCAAAATCGTCGCCGAAAGCTGAAAGGTGCCGAACCCCACCGCCAGCGCCAGGCCGAACCAGCCGCGGCTGCCATCGACAATGCCCGCGCGGCGGGCCATCGCCGCCACGATCGGCATCAGCAGCGCGATACGCCCCATGTTGGAAGGCATCACAAACGCCAGCGCGTAGCTCAGCAACACCACGCTGCCGACCATCCGCGGCCAGGAGTCAGTGAGCCGCGCAGACAGCGCCTGCGCCGCCCGGTCCGCCAGCCCGGTTTTACGGATCGCGATACCGAGCACAAAGCCGCTGAACACCAGCCAGAACGCCGAAGAGGCAAAGCCGCCGAAGATCACCTCCGGTGGAGCGATTTTCGCCATCATCGCCGCCGCGAAGAACAGCAGCGCGGTGATAAACTCCGGCAGCAGCGACGTCGCCCAGAGCACAATGGTGACGCCGACAATCAATGAAGGAAGGAACAGCGGGTGGGTAAGCCAGAGCGACATGTCTGTCTCCTGTCGTTTTTTTCAGCAAGAATACGACGACAGGTAAGACAGGTAAACGCCAGAACTAGTGGCTTGCGTTAAGAATGGCGCAGCGATGATCCTGAATTTCTTCCGCTGAAGCCCGGTTCAGGGTCAGCAGGTTACGCTCCGTCGCCAGCAGCACCAGCGAGCCGTCGCTCTGCTGTGCCATCGCCAGCGCGAAGCGTCCCATATGTTCGCGCGCTTCCGGCACCTCTTCCGCCAGCATCAGGAACGGGCTGCGCTGGGCCAGTTCGGCCTCCGTCACCCGGCGCGCCAGGTATTCATGACCCTGAAGCCCGCCCGGCAGCGGCAGCCAGCGGCTGCTGACCGCGGCCGCATCCTTATCTAACTGCGCGCGTACATCGGGGCGCAGGCAGGATATATGAATATGGAAATGGTTTTGCGTGCGTCCGCTGCGCGAGTTGATCGCCAGCGATACCGCGTTATCAGGAACTGGCGCGCCGTGACGCTGACTCATGATTTCTCGTCCCTGCCAGGCCTGCCAGAAGAAGTTCGGCGTCAGCGGATCCAGCAGCAGCGGGCTTTCGGTGCCGTTAATGCGGTAGGTCGGCATCAGCAGATATTGCAGCGGGCCATTGCGGTCTTTAAACAGCACGTAGCCGCCCTTGAGGTTCACTTCCGCACACGGCGACGGGTTTTGCTGCTGTTGCTGATGGGGTACGCACTGCTGCAGAACAATCTTGCGTAATGCGTCCGGGTTGCCGGAGTACAGCCAGTAGTAGCCGCCCGCCAGTGCCGCGAGGATCGCCACCAGCAGCGCCAGCAAAAAATATCTTACTCTTCTCATTATCGTTCCCTGTTAAGCCTGAAGCGGAAGAGTAACGTAATTTGATGACTAAATGAAAACAGATGGTGGGCGGGGAGTTATCCCGGGTAGCGGCTGACGCCTTACCCGGGATATGCACGGCGCAGAACTGTAGCCCTGCTAAGCGTAGCGCAAGCAGGGCCAAGAGGATTAACGCTGGCTAATCTGGTCGAAGGTGCCGCCGTTAGAGAAGTGCTCTTTCTGCGCTTTCGTCCAACCACCAAACTCCTGATCGATGGTAAACAGCTTCAGTTTCGGGAACTCATTGGCGTATTTTTTCGCGACATCAGGATCGCGAGGACGGTAGAAATTCTTCGCCGCAATCTCCTGGCCTTCCGGTGAGTAGAGATACTTCAGGTACGCTTCCGCCACCTGGCGCGTGCCTTTCTTATCCACCACTTTATCGACCACAGAGACGGTCGGCTCAGCCAGAATCGACTCACTCGGGGTCACGATTTCAAACTTGTCTTTGCCCAGTTCGTTGGTCGCCAGCAGCGCTTCGTTTTCCCAGGCGATCAGTACGTCGCCGATGCCGCGTTCTACGAAGGTATTGGTCGAACCGCGCGCGCCGGAGTCCAGCACTTCAACGTTTTTATACAGTGCTTTGACGAATTCCTGGGCTTTGGCCTGGTCGCCGTGATTCTGATGCAGGGCATAGCCCCAGGCAGCCAGGTAGTTCCAGCGGGCGCCACCGGAGCTTTTCGGGTTCGGGGTAATGACCGACACGCCCGGTTTGATCAGGTCGTTCCAGTCATGGATCTGTTTCGGGTTGCCCTTGCGGACGAGGAACACGATGGTTGAGGTATACGGTGCGGAGTTATCCGGCAGGCGTTTCAGCCAGTTTTTATCGATACGGCCGCGTTCAGCAATGGCGTCTACGTCGTAGGCCAGCGCCAGCGTGACCACATCCGCTTCAATACCGTTAATCACCGAGGTCGCCTGTTTGCCAGAGCCACCGTGCGACTGGCGGATCACCACGTTGTCGCCGGTCTCCTGCTTCCAGTGCGCGCTAAACGCTTTGTTGTACTGTTCGTACAGCTCGCGCGTTGGATCATAAGAAACGTTTAAAAGCTGAATGTCTTTTGCCAGAACGCTGGCGGATGCCAGCAACAGAGTTAACCCTACGCCCCACTTATTCATCGCACCGCTCTCTTTATGTGTGTTGTGATGGGCTAAGCGTGCCAGAAAGCGATTCAATGATTAAAGAATAAAAAAAGATTGGCTATAACTTGCGGATATAAAGAAATGAGTAAGGATAGCCCCCTCCCGGACGGGAGAGGGCGCGAAGCGATTAGACTTCTTCCATGCGGCCCAGCAGCGCCTGCAGGCGATCCTGCCAGCCCTGCTGTTGCTCTTTCAGCTGGCTGTTTTCGCGCTCCAGCTCTTCACGACCATGCTGCGCGCTCTGAACTTCCTGAACCAGGGTGTTGTTCTTTTCTTTCAGCTCTTCGATTTCCATCTGCAACAGAGTGATGGTATCAATCGCCTGCTGAACTTTAGATTCTAATTTCTCAAACACTTCTAATGACATCGTCATACCTCTCCTGAACTTGCAAGGCGTTGATAGAAACTCGTGTTTCGTATACGCGGTCCCGCCTTAACGAAAATTAGCGCACATAGCGGTGTTATCGTCGATTGTATGAATCCCCGCCGCCCCTGTCCAGCGGCAAGCCGCGCAGATTGCGGTTTGCAACACTTTTCAGCCTTTACCTGGTGCTTTCAGCGCAGTTCGCTCGTACTTCATGGGTCATTGTTAATTTTATGGTTAACAAAATGCGAGGTGAAACGCTCCGGCACCGGTCTCAATGCGCGCGGATGGCGCGAAAACGCTCATTTTCTTGACGTGGTACACACATTTGAAGTTCGATATTTCTCGTTTTTGCTCGTTAACGATAAATTAACACTATGCCTACATGGCAATATGGTCGTCTGTGACCACCCTACATACAATAATCATCACAACGCTTCAGGATTCGATTATGAGCCAAACATCAACCTTAAAAGGCCAGTGCATCGCAGAGTTCCTCGGTACCGGGTTGTTGATCTTTTTCGGCGTTGGGTGCGTGGCTGCGCTCAAGGTCGCGGGAGCCAGCTTCGGGCAATGGGAAATCAGCATCATCTGGGGTCTGGGCGTCGCCATGGCGATCTACCTGACCGCTGGGGTCTCCGGTGCGCACCTTAACCCTGCGGTGACTATCGCACTCTGGCTGTTCGCCTGCTTCGATGGCCGCAAAGTGGTCCCTTTTATTATTTCGCAATTCGCTGGCGCCTTTTGCGCTGCGGCATTAGTTTACGGGCTTTATTACAATCTTTTCCTCGATTATGAAACCACCCACCATATGGTCCGCGGCAGCGTAGAAAGCCTCGATCTGGCCGGCATCTTCTCCACCTATCCGAACCCGCATATCAATTTTGTGCAGGCCTTCGCGGTAGAGATGGTGATTACCGCTATCCTGATGGGCGTCATCCTGGCGCTGACCGACGATGGCAATGGCGTACCGCGCGGTCCGCTTGCTCCGCTGCTGATCGGCCTGCTGATTGCGGTGATTGGCGCCTCCATGGGACCGCTGACCGGTTTCGCCATGAACCCGGCGCGTGATATCGGCCCGAAAGCCTTCGCCTGGCTGGCTGGCTGGGGTGACGTCGCCTTCACCGGCGGCAAAGATATTCCTTATTTCCTGGTGCCGCTGTGCGCACCGGTGGTCGGCGCGGCACTGGGCGCGTTCAGCTATCGTAAGCTGATTGGCCGCCATCTGCCTTGCGACACCTGCGTGGACGAAGAGCAACAGAGCCCTTCCTCTTCGACCACTCAACATAAAGCTTCGCTGTAATCTGACTACGGGACACCGACTATGACCGACAAAAAATATATCGTTGCGCTTGACCAGGGCACTACCAGCTCCCGGGCCGTTGTGATGGATCATGATGCCAATATCGTCAGCGTCTCCCAGCGAGAATTTGAACAAATTTATCCTAAGCCAGGCTGGGTTGAGCACGACCCGATGGAGATTTGGGCTTCGCAAAGCTCTACGCTGGTAGAAGTGCTGGCGAAAGCTGACATCAACTCCGACGAAATTGCCGCCATCGGCATCACTAACCAGCGTGAAACCGCCATCGTATGGGAGCGTGAGACCGGTAAGCCCATCTACAACGCCATCGTCTGGCAGTGCCGCCGTACCGCGGAGATCTGCGAACAGCTCAAGCGTGACGGGATGGAAGAGTATATCCGCAAGGCCACAGGCCTGGTGGTGGACCCCTACTTCTCCGGCACCAAAGTGAAATGGATCCTCGACCATGTCGAAGGTTCCCGTGAACGTGCGAAACGCGGCGAGCTGCTGTTCGGCACCGTTGACACCTGGCTTATCTGGAAGATGACCCAGGGCCGCGTGCACGTTACCGACTACACCAACGCCTCACGTACCATGCTGTTCAACATCCACGAGTTGGACTGGGACGACAAAATGCTCGACGCGCTGGACATTCCGCGCGCGATGCTGCCGGAAGTGCGTAAGTCATCCGAAGTGTACGGCCAGACCAACATCGGTGGTAAAGGTGGGACCCGTATCCCTATCGCCGGGATCGCCGGTGACCAGCAGGCGGCCCTGTTCGGCCAGCTGTGCGTCAAAGAAGGGATGGCGAAAAACACCTATGGCACCGGCTGCTTTATGCTGATGAACACCGGTGAAAAAGCGGTAGCCTCAACGCATGGCCTGCTGACTACCATTGCCTGCGGCCCGCGCGGCGAGGTGAACTATGCCCTGGAAGGTGCGGTGTTTATGGCCGGCGCGTCTATTCAGTGGCTGCGTGACGAGATGAAGCTCATCAGCGATGCGTTCGACTCCGAGTACTTCGCCACCAAAGTGAAGGATACCAACGGCGTATACGTGGTACCCGCGTTCACTGGTCTTGGCGCACCATACTGGGACCCGTATGCCCGCGGCGCGATTTTCGGCCTCACCCGCGGCGTAAACTCGAACCACATTATCCGTGCGACGCTGGAGTCCATCGCCTATCAGACCCGCGATGTGCTGGAGGCGATGCAGGCTGACTCCGGTATTCGTCTGCACGCCCTGCGCGTGGACGGTGGCGCGGTGGCCAACAACTTCCTGATGCAGTTCCAGTCCGATATCCTCGGCACCCGCGTGGAGCGGCCGGAAGTACGCGAAGTGACGGCGCTGGGCGCGGCCTATCTGGCGGGTCTGGCAGTCGGCTTCTGGCAAAATCTGGATGAGCTGCAGGAAAAAGCGGTCATTGAGCGCGAGTTCCGCCCGGGTATTGAAACCACCGAGCGCAACTTCCGCTACAGCGGCTGGAAGAAAGCGGTGAAACGCGCGTTAGCGTGGGAAGAGCACGACGAAGCGTAAGATTGTGGAGGTATTCCCGGCTTGCGGCGTAAACGCCTTAGCCGGGCTACAAAACCCCAAACAGCACGATCTTGTAGCCCGGACAGGTGCGCAGCACCGCCTCCGGGTTTTTTATCAGCCAAACATCGGCAGCAGCAGGTATAGCTTAATCACCAGCGCGTTAACGATATCGATAAAGAACGCTCCCACCATCGGCACCACCAGGAAGGCCATATGTGACGGGCCAAAACGGTCGGTGATCGCCTGCATATTAGCAATCGCCGTCGGCGTTGCACCCAGACCGAAGCCACAGTGGCCCGCCGCCAGCACCGCGGCATCGTAATTCTTACCCATCATCCGATAAGTGACGAACACCGCATACAGCGCCATCGCCAGCGATTGCACCGCCAGGATAATAATCATCGGCAGCGCCAGCGAGGCCAGTTCCCACAGCTTGAGGCTCATCAGGGCCATGGCGAGGAACAGCGACAGGCTGACGTTGCCCAGCACCGATACCGCCCTATCGAACACCCGATACAACCCCGCCAGCGCCAGGCTGTTGCTAAGGATCACACCGATAAACAGCACGCAGACGAAAGTCGGCAGCTCGAAGACGCTGCCCGCCAGCAGTTGCGCAACCACCTTGCCTACCGTCAGACAGATGGCAATCAGGGCGATACTTTCGATCAGTACCAGCGAGGTGATCACCCGCCCCACGTCCGGTTTTTCAAAGGCGGTTGGCGCCACCTGATCGTCCGGTGTGCCGTCCGGAGAGGAAGAGTGCTTCACCAGATAGCGTGCCACCGGGCCGCCGATCAGGCCGCCCAGCACCAGGCCGAAAGTCGCGCAGGCCATCGCCACTTCGGTGGCGTTGGCAAAACCGTAGCGTTCAACGAACAGCTTGCTCCACGCCGCCCCGGTGCCGTGGCCGCCGGATAAGGTAATCGACCCGGCCAGCAGGCCCATCAGCGGATCCAGCCCCAGCAGCGTCGCCATGCCGATACCGAGGGCATTCTGCAGCAGCAGCAGACCGACCACCACAATCAGGAAAGTGCCCAGCACCTTGCCGCCAGCCCGCAGGCTGGCGAGGTTGGCGTTAAGACCGATGGTGGCAAAGAACGCCAGCATGAGCGGGTCTTTCAGACTCATATCGAAATCAATTTCGATATCCATGCTTTTCTTCAGCACCAGCAGCGCCAGCGCCACCAGCAAACCGCCGGCAACAGGTTCAGGGATGGTGTATTGCTTGAGGAAGGGAACAGTTTGTACGAGTTTTCTGCCGAGTAATAGCACAAGCGTTGCGGCAACGAGCGTCGATAAGGTATCGAGGTGAAACATAAAAAGCTCCTTATGGGCGCATGATCCATTCACACGCGACGATATTCCTGGTGTCTTTAGCTTCTCATCATGAGGAGTCAGAGGGGGATTTTACGCAGAACGGCGGAAAAAATGACAGAAAAAGATATTTTGCATCACCAATGATGCGATTTAGCATACAAAATGTTAATAACCTCGTTGCGCATATTCACGGCATAAATTTTTATGACCAAATGCTGGCAAACGTTTGCTTTTGGTCTACAGTCCGATAAAATTCCCGCTTTGCCACCTTGGGATTGCTTGTGATGTCCGTTAACACCGCAGAGTCAGAAAATGCGCAACCGGTTGCGCATAAATCAGCTAGCGAATTAATCTACCGCCTCGAAGATCGTCCACCGCTACCGCAAACCCTGTTCGCCGCCTTCCAGCACCTGCTGGCGATGTTTGTCGCGGTGATCACTCCAGCGCTGTTAATCTGCCAGGCTCTCGGTCTCCCGGCACAAGATACCCAACATATCATCAGCATGTCGCTGTTCGCCTCCGGCGTCGCTTCCATTATTCAGATTAAAGCCTGGGGCCCCGTCGGCTCCGGATTGCTTTCCATTCAGGGTACCAGCTTCAACTTTGTCGCCCCGCTGATCATGGGCGGTACCGCGCTGAAAACCGGCGGCGCCGACGTCCCCACCATGATGGCCGCCCTGTTCGGCACCCTGATGCTGGCCAGCTGCACGGAAATGGTGCTCTCCCGCGTCCTGCACCTGGCGCGCCGCATCATTACCCCGCTGGTCTCCGGCGTGGTGGTGATGATTATCGGCCTGTCGCTGATTCAGGTCGGACTGACTTCCATCGGCGGCGGCTACGCGGCGATGGCCGACCACACCTTCGGCGCGCCGAAGAACCTGCTGCTGGCGGGCATCGTGCTGGCGCTGATTATCATCCTCAACCGCCAGCGTAATCCCTATTTGCGCATCGCTTCGCTGGTGATCGCCATGGCGGCGGGCTATCTGGCGGCGTGGTTCCTCGATATGCTGCCGGCCAATACCGCCCCGACCAACAGCAGCCTCATCACCGTGCCGACGCCGCTCTACTATGGTCTCGGTATCGACTGGAGCCTGCTGCTGCCCCTGATGCTGGTGTTTATGATCACCTCCCTGGAAACCATCGGCGATATCACCGCCACCTCCGACGTCTCCGAACAGCCGGTTTCCGGCCCGCTGTATATGAAACGCCTGAAAGGCGGTGTGCTGGCTAACGGCCTCAACTCCTTTGTTTCCGCGGTCTTCAACACCTTCCCGAACTCCTGCTTCGGCCAGAACAACGGCGTGATCCAGCTGACCGGCGTTGCCAGCCGCTACGTCGGCTTTGTGGTGGCGCTGATGCTGATCGTCCTCGGCCTGTTCCCGGCGGTGAGCGGCTTCGTGCAGCACATCCCTGAGCCGGTGCTCGGCGGCGCTACGCTGGTGATGTTCGGCACCATTGCCGCGTCCGGCGTGCGCATCGTCTCCCGTGAGCCGCTGAACCGTCGGGCGATCCTGATTATCGCCCTGTCACTGGCGGTGGGCCTCGGCGTGTCGCAGCAGCCGTTGATCCTGCAGTTCGCCCCAGACTGGCTGAAAAACCTGCTCTCCTCGGGGATTGCCGCCGGTGGTATCACAGCCATTGTTCTGAATTTAATTTTCCCGCCAGAAAAAGCCTGATCTGACGCGCTCCCGGTCGTGCTATCGGCCGGGACGCTCTCCACGACCTGCCTCATCACGGAAATAAACCACGCCCGCCTTGAGAAGTGCGCCTAAATCGGGCATAACACGGTTATGTGCATCTCACAGAATGGAAGACCATGAAATTTCTTGGAAAGCTGATTCTCTGGCTGCTAGTCGCTCTGCTGCTCGTCATTGTTGGCGCATGGTTTCTGCTGCAAACCCACTGGGGCGCCCGCCAGGCCAGCGCCTGGCTCAGCAATGGCACCGGCTGGCAGGTCTCCTTCGATGCGATGGAACACGATTTCTCCTCCCCTCTTCATGTGCAGTTGCAAAACGTCACCTTTGGCCGGGAAGGCAAGCCGGCCACCCTGGTGGCAAAAACGGTCGATATTGGCTTCAGCACCCGCCAGTTTAGCGATCCGCTGCATGCGAATGAGATAGTCCTTAACGACGGCACCCTGAATCTGTCTCCCCACTCCGCGGCCCTGCCGTTCGCTGCCGACCGGCTGATGTTGCGCAATATGGCCTTCAACAGTCCGGAAACCGGCTGGGCGCTTAGCGCGCAGCGCGTCACCGGCGGCGTCAGCCCATGGGCGCCGGAGGCAGGCAATGTGCTGGGGAACACGGCGCAGATCCAGATGAGTGCGGGCTCGATGACCCTCAATGGCGTCGAAGCCAGCAACGTCCTGATTCAGGGTAAGATTGATCATGGCGAGGTCACCCTCTCCACCCTCGGCGCCGATGTCGCCCGCGGCACCTTAACCGGCAATGCAAAACGCAGCGCTGACGGCAGCTGGCTGGTGGATAACCTCCAGCTCAATGAGATTCGACTGCAAAGCGCCTCATCGCTGGCCGACTTTTTCGCCCCGCTGACCACCGTCCCCTCCCTGCAGATTGGCCGCCTGGATATCACCGACGCCCGCCTGCAGGGGCCGGACTGGGCGGTAACCGACCTCGACCTGAGCCTGCGCAGCCTGACGCTCAGCCACGGCGGCTGGCAGAGCGAGGACGGCACGCTGTCGATGAACGCCAGCGAATTTATCTACGGCTCGCTGCACTTCTTCGACCCGATCCTGAATGCTGAATTCTCTCCCCAGGGCATTGCGCTGCGCCAGTTTACCTCACGCTGGGAGGGCGGCATGGTGCGCACCTCCGGCAACTGGCTGCGCGCCGGTAACGCCCTGGTGCTCGACGACACCGCCTTCGCCGGACTGGAGTACACGCTGCCGGCGAACTGGAAACAGCTGTGGATGGAGCCAATGCCGGCCTGGCTGCAAAGCCTGACGCTGAAAAAATTCAGCGTCAGCCGTAACCTGATCATTGATGTGGACCCTGCCTTCCCGTGGCAAATTACCGCCCTCGATGGCTATGGCGGCGAGCTACAGCTGGTGAAAAACGGCAGCTGGGGAGTATGGAACGGCAGCGCGACGCTGAACGCCGCGGCGGCGACTTTTAACCGGATAGACGTGCGCCGCCCGTCACTCAAGCTGAGCGCGACGGCGTCTACGGTCAATATCACTGAGCTTAGCGCCTTCACCGAGCGCGGCATTCTGCAGGCCACCGCCGCGGTATCGCAGCTACCCCAGCGCCAGGTTAATCTCAGTCTGAACGGCCGCGGCGTGCCGCTGGGTATTCTGCAGGCCTGGGGCTGGCCTTCGCTTCCCATTAACGGGGACGGCAATCTCCAGCTGACCGCCAGCGGCAGCGTGCGGGCCGATGTCCCGCTCAAACCGACGGTTAACGGGCAGCTCAGTGCGGTAAATATGGAGAAACAGCAGGTGGCGCAAACGATGCGCAACGGCGAGGTCAACACCGCGCCCGCCGCGCCGCAGTAAACTCCCCCTCACCCTGGCCCTCTCCCCCACGGGGAGAGGGAACACTTCCCGGCAAAACTCCGCTCTGGCCACTCCCTCTCCCTTTCAGGGAGAGGGTTGGGGTGAGGGTCCTGAAACCTGTGTGCAATAAGCGGCTATCTGTACCTATTTAGCGCAACAGGTTCCTTTCAAATATCAGAATTGCTATAACCAAATTACTGGAAGTCGATAAAAAAACCGCTCCCTGTACCTACAAAAATATAAAAGGATCAATCATGCCTGAAATACGTCAGCGTATTCTGGAGAATATGCAAAAATTCTCCCGGGCCATGATCGGCGCCGTATTGTTCTTGCCGGTCATTGGCTTAATTCTGGCCCTCAGTTCAGTATTAACTAATCCGACATTAATTGCTGAAACCAGTTTCTTACACCAGCTTGGGCAAATGCTCGGCGACACCTTTTGGCCTTTATTTGGCAACCTCGGCTTATTATTTTGCGTCGGCATTAGCTATGGTCTGGCAAAAGATAAAAAAACCGAAGTCGCGCTGGTTTCAGTGATGTGCTTCATTATGTTCCTTGGCGCCAATCACTCCTGGCTGGAACACACCCACGGACTCGCCGAAAAAATTAACGGTGAATATTATGGCACCGGACAAACCCAGCTGCTGGGCTTTGTGGTGGTGGATATGGGCGTTTTCCTGGGCATTATTCTCGGCTGCACGATTGCGTGGGTGCACAATAAAGTCTCTGCCATTGAGCTGCCTGGCGCGCTGTCGATGTACGGCGGCGCTAAGCTGACGCTGGTGGCGATGACGCCGGTGGTTATCTTCTACGCCATCGCCTTTACCTGGATTTGGCCCTTTATGACCCATGGCATCTCCGCCCTCACCGGTTTTATGAAAAATGCCGGAGTCGCCGGGGTCTTCGTCTATGGTTTCTTTGAAAAATTTCTTATCCCGACCGGCCTGCATCATTTCGTCTGGTCCCCCTTCCAGCTCACCCAGATTGGCGGCACCCTGAACGTGGACGGTCAGGTGGTCTCCGGGACCCAGGCCATTTTCCTCGCTTATATGCGCCATCCCGACCTGACGCCGGTCATGAACGACGCATTACGTTTTTCGCAGCAAGGGATGACCACTATCTTTGGCCTGGCGGGCGCCTCGCTGGCGTTCTACCACACCGCGAAGCCGGAGAAGAAAGTGATGGCGAAGGCGATTCTGCTGCCAGCGATTATCACTTCGATGCTGACCGGTATCACCGAACCGATTGAGTTCACCTTCTTATTTGTCTCGCCGCTGCTGTGGGTGATCCATGCGACGTTAACCGCCGCCTCGCAGGCCATTTGCGACATCTTCACCGTACGTCCCTGGGGAGCATCGGGCCTGATCGAGTTTCTGATCTATAACCTGCCGCTGCCGGTCTCCTTAACGCGCTGGCCGGGCTATGTCCTTATCGGTATCGGCCAGTTCGCCGTTTACTACGTGATTTTCCGCACCCTGGTGGTGAAGCTGAACCTGAAAACGCCGGGCCGGGAAGATGACGAGAACGTGAAGCTTTACAGCAAAGCAGAGTACCGCCAGAAAGTCGCGCAACCACAGTCGGTCACCGATGACATTATCCGCGGCCTCGGGGGCAAGGCGAATATTCTCTCCGTCGATAATTGTTTTACTCGTCTGCGCGTGGCTGTGCGCGATATGGCGCTGGTTGATGACGCGCAATTAAAAAATACCGGCGCCAATGGCGTCGTACGAAATCGTAATGAAGTTCAGGTTATTTATGGCGTAAAAGTGGGACAGGTACGTTCCCGGGTTGATAACTGGTTAGCAGAAAATTAATGAGGAGTTTGTATGAAATTAACCGTATTAGGCGGGGGCGGCGTTCGCTCTGCATTTTTAGCGAAATCTCTGGCCTATAACGCTCACCGCATTGGTTTAACAGAAGTGGTTTTTCTCGATAACTCTGCTGATAATCTGGCGATATTTGGCGAAATTGCCAGCTATGTATTTAATACTATTCGCCCGGATATTCAGTTTAGTACCACTACCGACCCGGTCGCGGCGCTGCAGGATGCGAACTATATCATTACCACCCTACGGGTTGGCGGTGACGAAAGCCGCATTCGCGACGAACGCATTGCGCTGCAGCATAACACCCTCGGCCAGGAGACCACCGGCGCCGGCGGCTTCGCGATGGCCATGCGCTCGATCCCGGCGATCCTTCGCTATTGCCGGCTGATCGAAGAACATGCCGCCGAAGACGCCATTCTGTTTAACTTTACTAACCCGTCAGGCCTGGTGACGGAAGCGATCATCAAGTCCGGTTTTAAGCGCCGGGTCTATGGGATCTGCGATGCTCCCTCCGAGCTGATTCGTGAACTGCCAGCGATCCTTGGTTGTGAGGAACACGACCTCAGCGTGGAATGCTATGGGCTGAACCATTTCTCATGGTTTACCCACTTCACCGTACGCGGGGAAGAGGTAACCGAACGGCTGATCGCCAGCCCGGAACTGTACCAGAAGACGGCGATGCAGTACTTCTCCCCGGAGCTGGTGCGGCTTTGCGATAATCAGCTACTCAATGAATATCTCTATTATTACTACTATCGAGAGGTGGCGCTGAAGGCGATTCAGGAGGCCGGCGAGACGCGCGGAGAGCAGATCGCCCGTATCAATCAGGAGATGCGCGAAGCGCTGCGCACCGTGGATGCCAGAACGCAACCGGAAGCCGCTTTCACCATCTGGATGCAGCATTACCTGCGCCGGGAAAACAGCTATATGCAGAATGAGTCGCAGCAGGAAAAATTCCACACCCGCGAACCGCTGACGCTGCGCCAGTTTATCGAAGAGCCGGACACCGGCGGCTATGCCGGGGTGGCGCTGGATATTCTGGAAGCGGTGAACAGCACCACCACCAAGCGTATCGTGGTATCGATCCAGAATAACGACACGCTCGACTTTTTGCGCCCTGACGACGTGATTGAGATCAGCTGCGACCTGAGCCGGGATGGCCTCAAGCCGGTGACGCCGGTGAAGGTGCCGACGGCGCAGAAGAATATGATTTCCTGCGTGAAGGAGTATGAGCGGCTGGCGGTGGCGGCAATCCTGCAGCAGGATAAATCGCTGGCGGTGCGGGCGCTGATGGCGCACCCGCTGATCGGTTCATATTCGCTGGCGAAAACCCTGGTCGAGGCCTACCTCGACGATGAGCAATTCGCCGCCTGGCAGTAACCCGCATTGCCGATGGGATCCCCCCCGCTCGCGCTGCGCTTAGCGGGGCTACGAACGGAGCGGTTTGTATTTTATGTAGGTCGGGTCAGGCGTAAGCCACCACCCGGCAAAATAGCCGCATCACCCGGTAGCCCGGATAAGGCGCCAGCCGCCATCCGGGAACTCCCCCCGCTCGCGCTGCGCTTAGCGGGGCTACGAACGGAGCGGTTTGTGTTTTATGTAGGTCGGGTAAGGCGTTAGCCGCCACCCGACAAAATAGCCGCATCATCCGGTAGCCCGGATAAGGCGCCAGCCGCCATCCGGGAACTCCCCCCGCTCGTGCCGCGCTTAGCGGGGCTAACTATTGCTCCGTACGCTGGTAAACCATATCTTCAATAGTCGCTCAAAGCCTAAGATGCAGTAGCCGAAAAACGGGTTGCTCCAGTAAATATCATCATCGAACTTCTGCGGGTCGTGAATAATAAACGCCGTATCCGCAGCCTGCGCCAGCGGGCTTTGATAATCGCCGGTAAAGCAGACCAGATTAATCTCCTTCCCCTCCAGGGCCTTCACCCAGTTAAGCGCCGAGCTGCTGCGCCCGGATTTAGAAATTATCCAGATGGAGTCGAAGCGGGCGGCGTTTTTCTGTTCCAGGATTTCGTAATCCGGCCACAGCGCCAGGCTCGCGTTGACGCCGGTGACGAGGAACTTGTTGTAAATATACTGGGCGATCAGCTGTGAAAAGCCGCTGCCGTGGATCAGGACGCGCTGCTGCGCAAGGCTTGCCAGCAGCGGCGTCAGCGCTTCTTCCGGCTGAACGCTCATGTAGTCGATATCGTTGGTGACATCGAGCTTCGGCATGGTGATATTGAACTTGATGAAATAGACCAGCTCCAGCCAGCCGCTGAACTTCAGTTTCTTCGCCAGCCGGACCAGCGAAGAGGGATTGCTGTAGCACTGTTCGGCCACAGCGCGGACTCCCTGGCGGATACACTGCTCCGGGTCGTTCTGAATAAAGCGCAGCACGGTCATTTCCGTTTTGCTTAGCTTCACGTCACGAAAGATACTTTCTAAATCCATGGCAGGCTCCTCTCAGCGGCAGAATACGCTATCACCTGAGGGAAACCAGGTCTGTGGGATGGCTCTCAACGTCATTGCCGGTATTCACTGCACAGCAGCCATTTTGCGGGTTCATCTTCCTCGATTGAGGGAAAACGCCCGCCGGCCTCAAGAAAACGATTATCCGTACGATCGTCATTAACCATCGAGATTTCCCAACCCATCACCATCCCTTTTTCGGCCCAGAAGCGATGATAGAGGCGCACCGGTATACAGACACTCTGTCCTGGATGTAGCACCAGCGTTTCAGCGGGTTTCAGCGTACGCCGGCAGCCATCGATCGCCACGCTAACGGGACGCTGATGATCTAACTGTTCGTCCTGTGTCGCCCAGGCCAGTTGCATACAGAGGTCGCCGCCGCCACGGTTAATAATGTCCTCCATTTTGTGGTAATGAAAATGCCAGGGCGTTTGCTGATCTGGCTGAATCTGCAACATTTTTTCCGCATAGGGTTTGGCGTAACGCGGGTCGGATAATGAACCGTTGCGTAACGTCAGCAGCGTCAGGCCCGTTTCGCGAAAGCAACCGCTACCAAAATCCGTCACATCCCATCCAAGCTGTAAATCCTGGACTTCATGCCAACCTTCACGCCGCTTTTGCGGCCAGCATGATGCCGTAAAGTGAGCAAATTCCGGCAGGCTGATACGAAAAGTTTCGGCCATCGCCAGCGCTTTATCTATTGCATAGTTAATCTGGGAACGTTTCATGGTTTTACTCCGCTTCGCACGGCAAGCCAGGCGGCGCCGCGCATACCGCTACTGTCGCCATGCCGCGCAGAAATAATAGGGGTGGAAAAATGGTCGGTGAAGACAAGCGGGGCGACCACCGAGGGTAAATCCGCCACCAGCTGCGGCGCGTTGGATAAACCGCCGCCCAGCACAATCACGCCGGGATCGATGATATTGACGATAGTCGCCAGCGTCCGCGCCAGCTGTTGACGAAAGCGATGGACCTGATGGCAAGCGGCGGGTTCTCCCACCTGCGCGCGGGCAAGAATCTGCTCGCTCGACAAAGACTCTCCACTTAGCAGTCGATAGCGTTCACATAGCCCCGTTGCGGAAATAAAGGACTCCACACAGTTAAACCTGCCGCAATAACAGCGTGTCGGCGGCCCATCCTCCTCAGGAGAATAGCCGGGCAAGGCGATATGCCCGCACTCTGCGGCAATACCTGAGGCGCCGACGAAAGGTTGCCGCTCCAGGGCAATTCCGCCTCCGCAGCCGGTGCCTAACGTCATGCCGAAAACCGATGGAAACCCTTCCCCCGCGCCATCGCATGCCTCTGATAAGGCGAAACAATTGCCATCGTTGGCTAACACCACCGGCTGACCGAGCGCCTGTTCAAGCGCATCCTGTAAACGATAGCCGTTAATCACCTGAATGTTGGCGTTACGAATGGCGCCATGCTGTGGCGAAACGCTACCCGGCAACGCGATGCCAATAGCCATCGGCGATCCCGTCCGCGCGCGAATATCGGCAACGAAATCCACGATGCACGACATAAATGCCTGACGGTTTTCTTTCCGTGTTGCGCAGCGATAACGCCCCCGCTCCCGTCCCTGCTCATCCATCACGACGGCGGCGATTTTCGTCCCACCAACATCCAGTCCGAGGTAATTCATCTTTGCCTCCTGCCGATTGGAAGGCGGGTACGCCCGCCTTCCGACTGGGTCAATACAAGCTTGCTTTGCCGGTGGAACCAAACAACTTCATTTTGTGGCGAATAACTTCACGTGCGGCAGTAATCGGTTCCGGATAAATCACATTCGGATCCCACCAGCTCTCTTTAGTCAAAATTTCACGTACTTTCAGGAAGTAGGCGTGTTTCATATCGCTGGAGATATTGATTTTCCCAACGCCGAGCGTGACCGACTCGGCGATTTCCGCATCCGGATTGGCGGACCCGCCGTGCAGCACCAGCGGGATCGACACCCGTCCGGCAATATCGCGCAGGATGTGCATCTGCAGTTCAGGTTGCATCCCTTTTGGATAGATGCCGTGCGCGGTACCAATCGCCACCGCCAGGGTGTCGACGCCGGTGCGAGTGACAAAATCCTGCGCCTGCGCCGGGTCGGTGTAGGTGACTTTCGATACCCCACCCTCTACCGACGTTCCCGTCTGGCCGATGGTCCCCAGTTCACCTTCAACAGAAACGCCAACCGCATGCGCCAGCCTGACCACTTCCTGGGTTAAAGCGACGTTTTCTTCGTAGGGCAACAGCGACCCATCGATCATCACCGAGGTAAAACCGCACTGGATCGCACGCAGCACATGCTCCACCGACGCGCCATGATCGAGATGCAGTGTAAATGGCACCCGGCTACGCTGAGTGATGTCCCGCACGTAGCTAAAAAAGGAATCGCCGACAAAATCGTGCTCGCTGGGGTGAATGGAAATGATCGCGGGGGTATTTGTCGCTTCCGCCTCTTCCACGACGGCGCGAATAAAGCAGCTGTCCGCAACGTTAAATGCGCCGATGGCAAAGCCGTGTTCACGAGTCGGTTTCAGTATTTCTTGCATGGAAACTAACATGGTCTTCTCCAGTTTCAGGGTGTAGTTCGCCCTGCCAGGGCGAATATGCGCTGGCATAAAGGGCGTGACTGATAAGTAAATCAGGCGCGGTTCATGGCGCCGGACGCTTGTAAGTAAGGGATGATAGCTTCAGCGCTGGCGTGTTCCATCACCGCCATGGCATCGGCCAGTTCAATAGAGCTGTCATGGCAAAGGGTGTGGAGGAGTGCGGCTTTACCGGCCTCAAATACCGCCGCGCCGACATTAATCTTCGCCACGCCAAATGCCGGGCAGCGGGCAAGCTGATCAAATGGCGTACCGCTGCCACCGTGCAGCGCTAAGGGCACCGAAGAGGCTCGCTGCACCTGCGCCAGACGGTCAAAGTCCAGCGCGGGCGTCACCCCAAGCGCATACATGCCGTGGGCCGTGCCGACGGAGACCGCCAGTAAGTCGATACCGGTTTGCTCGATAAACGGAGCGACGTCCGCAGGTTGCGTCATCAGGTCGGCATTTGTCGCAGAGTCATAGCGCGGAGCATCCGCCAGATGCCCCAGCTCCCCTTCAACGCACAGCCCGACGCTGGCAGCCAGCGTAGTCACTTCACGGGTCTGGCGGATATTTTCCGCAAGTGGAAATGCAGAAGCGTCAATCATCAACCCGCTGAATCCAGCGCGAAAAGCCTGGCGGATCTTCACCGGTTCTTTCCCATGATCGAGACTCAAGGTCACGGGAACGCTGGCCTCTTCGGCAAGGGTCCTGGCCACCGCCATCGCCGTCGCTGGCGGGAAATGCGCCAGATGGCCCTGATAGAGATTGAGAATAATCGGCGCGCGGTATTTTTCCGCCACGCGTACCGCGGCGCGGGCGCTCTCCAGATTCATACAGTTAATCGCCAGCAGGGCATACTGTTCACGCCAGGCTTTCTCAACCATCTGCTTCATATCGGCAAACATAGGGCCTCCGTTTACTCAAGGGTAAAGGTGATTTCATCATCGGCGACCTTTTGGTCGCTCAGTTCATCAAACTCTTCATCACGCTCCGTGACCGGTTTTTTCCACAGCGACAACATCACGCCACAGATAACCGTCCCAATCGCCAGCGCCAGACAAAACAACAGCGGATGGGTGAACAGCGGCACCACAAACATCCCTCCATGTGGAACCGGACTTTCCACACCCCAGGTCATAATCAAGCCGCCAGCGACCGCCGAAGCCACGACACAGGATCCCACCACCCGCAGCAGATCGCGGGCCGCGATAGGGATCACCCCTTCGGTGATCATGCAGATACCCATCGGGAAGGCGGCCTTAAGCGCTTCACTTTCGGCACGGGTATATTTATGACGGGTCAGCAGGAAGGACAACGTAATACCGAACGGCGGGATCATGGAGCCGACAAACTTGACCGCCTCCGGCCCATAGACCCCGCTCACCAGCAAGCCATCGGCGAATAACGACATGGTTTTATTCACCGGCCCACCAAAATCAAAGGTGGCCATCGCGCCAAGAATGGCCCCCAACAGGAATCGTGAACCGCCCTGCATCGATTCCAGCAGATGAATCAAGGCCTCCTGCAACCAGGCAATCGGCTTGCCTATCAGGGTCATCATCAACAGTCCGCTGATAATGGTGCTTAGTACCGGCAGCACCATAATGGGCATCAGCCCTTGCATTGATTTTGGCAACCGCACGTAATGCTTTAACAGAAGCACCGTGTAGCCCACCAAAAAACCGCCCAGCATCCCGCCGATAAAACCGGTGTGGATCTGCCCGCAGACAAAGCCAACAATCAGTCCTGGCGCAAAACCGGGTCTGTCGGCAATGGAATAGGCAATCGCCGCACAGATGAGCGGGACAATGAGCCCCATCCCCCAACCGCCGATTTGATTCAACATCCACGGGATGGTGCCGACGTTCTCGGCGACATTAGTACCGCCTAATATCTGACCGAGGGCAATACAGATCCCGGCGGCAACAATCAGCGGTATCATCCATGAAATACCCGTTAACAAGTGCTTTTTAATTTCCTGCGAGACAGGTGGTTTATTCTCACTCATGGTAGATCCCTCCAGAATAAGGATCAGGCATTCGCTAAGGATTTCTCGACCTTTTCGATGAACTGAATCGGTGACTTAATAACGACCTCCGTTTTCACGCGGACAATTCGTTTGTTTTTAAAACGCTCTTCGCCTTTAATTTTCACATCAACGGCAAGAATAACGACATCGGCGGCAGCAATATCTTCGGTTGTCAGTTCATTCTCAGTACCTATTGTTCCCTGAGTTTCAACTTTGACATTGTGGCCCAGCGCTTTCGCGCCTTTCATTAACTTCTCACGTGCGATATAAGTATGAGCAATACCCGCCGTACAGGCGGCAACACAGACAATATTCATCTCAGACTCCAATAGTTATTGTTAGTAAACATCCGATTCAGCATATTGACTAAAGAGATCAATAATCTTCTGCGGACTGGTTTCTTCGAGCAATTGCGCAATAATGTCATCATCGGCCAACGCTCCAGCGACCTGGGAGAGTAAGCGGATATGGGTGGTATTTTGATCTTCCAGACGGACGGCAAATAAAATAATGCAACGAACCTGACTTCCATCGAGCGTTTCCCAGGCAATATCCTGGCGAGTACGGCCAATGGCGAGCGTAGTATTCAGCACCGCAGATGATTTCCCATGAGGAATAGCGATGTGATTTTCAAATCCGGTCGAACCTTCCGACTCACGCTGCCAAACATCCTTAATAAACGTTTCTCGACAGCTTATGGCCCCATCTTTCTGCAGCAGATCGGTTAATTCTTCAATCACCTCCGCTTTAGTCGTGGCCTTCATATCCAGCAATACACGCTTAGTATTTAAAATTCGGCTGATGTCCATATTATTTACCTCATGGATATAAAATTTCATTGCTGGCAGTTGACGTTGCAGCATGGTGTAATTTCTCAGTGATCACTTTTTCTGTTACCCGCTTAATATCGGCATCGTTAAAAAAAGCCGTTACATAGACTACCGGTAGCGCAATCTCCGGCAGATGAATGGTTGAAATGACCAGTTCAATATCATCCTGTCGCTGTAGCGTATGTAAACTACCCGCAGGCAGTACGCCGACGATGGTCCAGTCGGGAAAGGCCCTGAGGACCCGGCTTTTCAACAGATGCGAAGTACCAATCCCGGTCGAACACACCAGCAGTACCCGCTTTCTGGCCACCTGCCTCTCCATTGCAGCCTGGAAATGGACAGTTAAATAACCCACTTCATCTTCCGATACCGCGTTCTCGCCCCAGGCGGCAAATACCTGATTCACCACCCGCAGAGTTAATGGCCACACCTCCGTTAATTCGCCTTTGATATCTTCAAGCAACGGATTACGGATATAGATACGATAATTCAGTCGGTTGAGCAGTGGCTTGATATGAATGAGCAGCCCTTCATATAACGCGGTGTCATGCGTCAAATCGATATCAACCACCGAGGAAAACAAGGCGATCAGCCGGGAGGTGATTTGCCGGGCCTCATCGCTGGAGCGTATATTGCACAGCATGCTGATATCATCACGCTCTTCCACCAGCATGCCGGACGAAATAATGTATTGATAAATAAACCAGCTTTCGTCCTCTGGTAAAGGATGGGCAATGCGGGCCTCAATTTTTTTCAGCATATTCTGCGCGATACGAAAGATGGACTCATCAAATAACGGATGTCCCTGTTCGCGGCGCGGTAACGCATTACCTCGAGTGATGCGATACATCATAATCAGGATATGGGTGAAGATATTGACGTAATACGGCTCGCCCAGCGACCAACTGAGTTTACGTTCCATATCCTGTAAAAGTGACTGCACAAAGATGACATCTTCTTCACCGAAATAATGCACTAAGGCTTTATAGCTACCGCTATCCAGACGGGAGTGAATAATATTCCCTGGCTCATTATGGTTAATAACACCATTAATTAATAAAGCCATGGCCTGGCGAACATGTGATTCACTCCCCTCAATATGAGTACCGCTCTGACTACGAATGAGCACCAGACCCAGTGGTCTAATCCATGATTCGATCACTTTTAAATCATTCACAATCGAGGCGCTACTAATAAAATAACGTTCTGACAATTTACTGATCGACGTTTCACGCGGCGTTTCACTTAATAACTGAGAAGCAATTTTCACACGCCGGGAATTATTCATCATGGCATCTGTATCATCGCTTTCGCTACTGAGCAACTGGTCTAGTTGCAACAGATCGGCGACGTTATCAGCCAATAGCATGACACCAGCGCCGGCACGTTTATCAATACTGATTTTCCAGTCAGAGAGCCATTGTTCGAGAAAACGTAGGTCACGCTGAACTGTTTTTTCTGAAACATTCAGGTGTTCAGCTATTTTCAATAACGTAACGTATTCTCGTTTAGGCAAGAGAAATTTTAATAATCTGTTCTGTCGCGAGGTAACCATTTGCATTATTTACCCTTATTGCATAGCAGATTAATGCCAATAAGACATCGCTATACGACGCGATCTCCACGAAAATCATTGAGGATAAATATAGGGAGAGAGGGAGTAAACAACAATACTAAATCGTGTCCGGACATCCGGACAGAAATAAGACAACCCGGAGAAAGAAAGAATATTTATAAGTCAGATCACACTTTTGCAATAAATATACGTGATAACGATCTCAAATTCGCCGAAGAATAACTCCCGCAATATGCTGCGGGAGTTTTTTATTTACAGCGTAATCGTCAACGTATTGCCCTGAGCGCTCACCACCACACCCCATTCGCTGCCAGCCTGCGTACCGCCCTGCACGCCCGCGACCTGCGGGATATTGCGCAGACACAGCGTCCAGCCGCGGGCCTCACCTTCGCCGCTCACGGCGATGGTGTTGCCCTGGCGTATAGCCTTCAGGGTGAAGATCGTCGAACCGTCGGCCGCCGGAACGTCACAGCGTGCCTCGCGTCCATCCTCGAGCTGGAACAGCTGGAAGGCGGTGCCCTCATGCCAGGCATAATCGGGTTTCTGGTCGTTGTTGCCCAGCGCCAGCAGGGTGTTGTCGCGAACGTAGACCGGCAGGCTCAGCGCATCGTGATGCTGCTTATGCCAGCGGCTACCCGGCAATTCATCGTTATGCCACAGGTGCGTCCAGCGCCCTTCCGGCAGATAAAACTGCACCTCGCCCGCTTCGGAGAACACCGGCGCCACCAGGACCGAATCGCCGAGCATATACTGACGGTCGAGATAGTCGCAGGCCGGATCGTCCGGGAACTCGAGCATCATCGCGCGCAGCATCGGCGTACCGAACTCGTTGGCCAGCGCCGCCTGGCGATAGAGATACGGCATCATACGGCATTTCAGCTGCGTGAAGTGGCGCACCACGTCGCAGGACTCTTCGTCGTAGGCCCACGGCACACGATAGGATTTGCTACCGTGCAGGCGGCTGTGGCTGGAGAGCAGGCCAAAGGCGCACCAGCGCTTATAGACGTGGGCCGGCGCGGTGTTTTCGAAACCGCCGATATCGTGACTCCAGAAACCGAAGCCGGACATGCCGATCGACAGCCCGCCGCGCAGGCTTTCCGCCATCGATTCGTAGTTGGCGTAGCAGTCACCGCCCCAGTGCACCGGGAACTGCTGCGCGCCCACCGAAGCGGAGCGGGCGAACAGCACCGCCTCCTGCTCGCCGACGGTCTCTTTCAGCACCTTCCACACCAGCTCGTTATAGATGAAGGCGTAGTGGTTGTGCATTTTCTGCGGATCGGAACCGTCAAACCACTGCACGTCGGTCGGGATACGCTCGCCGAAGTCGGTCTTGAAGCAATCGACCCCCATCGCCACCAGGCCTTTTAACTTGTCGGCGTACCACTGGCAGGCTTCCGGGTTGGTGAAGTCATAAATCGCCAGCCCCGGCTGCCACTTATCCCACTGCCACAGCGAACCGTCCGGGCGCTTCAGCAGGTAGCCCTTCTCTTTCAGCTCCTTGAACACCGGCGAGCGCTGGCCGATGTACGGGTTGATCCACACGCAGACCTTCAGCCCTTTCGCCTTCAGGCGCTTGATCATCCCTTCCGGGTCCGGGAAAGTTAGCGGATCCCATTCAAAATCGCACCACTGGAAGGCCTTCATCCAGAAGCAGTCGAAGTGGAAGACGTGCAGCGGCAGATGGCGCTCGGCCATGCCGTCGATAAAGCGATTCACCGTCGCTTCGTCATAGTTGGTGGTGAACGAGGTCGTCAGCCACAGACCGAACGACCATGCCGGCGGCAGCGCCGGGCGGCCGGTGAACTGCGTATAGCGGTTAAGCACCGCTTTCGGCGTCGGGCCGTCGATCACGAAGTACTCAAGGTATTCGCCTTCAACGCTGAACTGGACTTTAGAGACCTTCTCCGAGCCCACCTCGAAGGAGACGCGCTGCGGATGGTTGACCAGCACGCCGTAGCCGTGGTTGGTCAGATAGAAGGGGATATTTTTGTAGGATTGCTCGGTGCTGGTACCGCCGTCTTCGTTCCAGGTTTCTACCGTCTGGCCGTTGCGCACCAGCGCGGTAAAGCGCTCGCCGAGGCCGTAGACGGTTTCGCCGACGCCGAGGTCGAGGCGCTCAAACATGTAGTTGCGCTGGGTCTTACTATCCTGCACGTAGCCGTTGTTTTTCAACTGGCTACCGGTGATGCGCACGCCGTCGCGCAGAAAATCCAGCGCCCAGAATTCACCTTTAGTGACGCGCACGCTGAGGTTGCCGCTTTTCAGCTCGGCGAACCCGGCCGTATTTTCTATTTCGACATGGATGTCTTTCTGCACGTTCAGCGGATAGTGCGGGCCGTTATCCAGCGCGCCCTGGAAGTGCGCCATGCGCACGCCGATTATCCCTTCCTGAGGCGAGAAAAAGCGCAGGGTGAACAATGGCGTATCCAGCTGCCAGGCACGTTCGCGAACATCGCGCGGCGCGGCATAGACCACCATTTCATTCCCCTGCTGTTCCACCTCGTAAACCTGTACGGGTTGGATCAGGTTGAGCCCTGGTTGAATGAGCCAGTTTCCATCACTGATTTTCATTAAAACGTCCTCTTAGTTTTGCCATTCTTTATCGATCGGGGCTGCGGTGAAATCTTGTTCGTTGCGACGCGCGCCCTCGGCCAGCTCGGCCATCATTTTTTTCAGGAACGGCGTTTTCAGCGTGTAGTAGCGTTTGGCGATCACCGCGCTCAGCAGGTAGCACATCGCCGGAACGAGGGTGAACAAGGCGATGATGATGGTGAGGGTGGCGCCGTTCTGGGTTTTGGCGGCGGCGTCATAGCCGCCGCCGGCCAGCATCCAGCCGATCAGCGCGCCGCCCAGCGCCAGCCCCAGCTTGAGCACAAACAGGGTGCCGGCGAAGCTGATGCCGGTCAGGCGTTTGCCGTTGCACCATTCGCCGTAGTCGACGGTGTCGGACATCATCACCCACTGGATTGGGGTCACCAGCTGGTGCAGTACGCCAATGACGAAGATAAAGGCGAACATAGTGATTTCAGCGTCCATCGGTACGAAGAACATCGCCACGCTAAGCACCGCCAGGAGGGCGTTGGTCCACCAGAAGACG
The DNA here is from genome assembly GCF_002810545.1 of Klebsiella sp. A-Nf5. Lineage (NCBI taxonomy): Bacteria > Pseudomonadati > Pseudomonadota > Gammaproteobacteria > Enterobacterales > Enterobacteriaceae > Klebsiella > Klebsiella sp. A-Nf5. The sequence goes on from NZ_PIOG01000254.1 coordinate 247,778, forward strand.
CTGACTTTGCATTTCCAGTCGGTCAGCGGTTTCGCCAGCGCCGAGCCAATCAGGTTGCCGACGCAGTAGGTGGTGAGGAAGACGGTGAACAGCGCCGCCGAACCCATGATCCAGGTGGTGTAGTACATCATCGCGCCGCCGCGAACGCAGACCGCGAGGATATTGAGGATGGTGAGCACGCCGACCACCCGCCACTGGTCATTGCGCCAGATATCGCGCAGGTCTTCACGCATCGAGGTGCTGCTCGGCGGCGCTTCGACACGCTCTTTAGTGGTGAAAAAACAGAAGGCCAGCATCAGGAAGGCAATGACTGACAGCACCGCGATGCCCCCCTGGAAGCCGAGCGCTTTATCTTCGCCGCCGATAAAGTTGACCAGCGGCATCATCAGCACGGTGGAGAGCATGCCCCCCGCCGTCGCCAGCACGAAGCGCCAGGACTGCAGCGAGATGCGCTGCGTCGGGTTGTCGGTGATCACGCCGCCCAGCGCGCAGTAGGGGATATTCACTACGGTGTAGAGCAGGGTCAGCAGCGTGTAGGTCACGGCGGCGTAGATCAGCTTGCCGTTGTGGCTTAAATCCGGCGAGCTGTAAGCCAGCACGCAGACGAGGCCGAACGGGATAGCGCCGAAGAGGATCCACGGGCGGAACTTACCCCAGCGGCTACGGGTACGGTCGGCAAGCAGGCCCATGCACGGGTCGGAAATCGCATCCAGCGCCCGCGCCAGCAGGAACATGGTGCCGACAAAGCCGGCGGGGATACCGAAAATATCGGTGTAGAAAAACATCATGTATAACATGACGTTATCAAAAATGATGTGGCTGGCGGCGTCACCCATACCGTAGCCAATTTTCTCTTTGACGGACAGAATATGATCTTTCATTTGCGCACTATTCCCTTAGCGGCACCGCGGATTGGTACCGGTTACGATTTTTGTAAACCTTTGCCGCAGTAAGATGAATTGCGATATCTCGTTATCAGATTACGTTTCTTGTTTTCTGTGATCGTGGTAGGGAATCAGCGAGTGAAAAAGTGTAACTCACGGATTTTGTGAGGATTTGTCCAGGACTGTTCTGTAAAGTCCAGTTTTAACAGTAAAAAAGTGCGTTTAGGTATGTGGTAAACGGCTGAAAGTAGCTATAATGCGCCCCGCCTCCATGTAGCAATCGAGGCGCGGAAGATCGTCATCTCCGGTGAGGTGGCTGGACTTCAAATCCAGTTGGGGCCGCCAGCGGTCCCGGGCAGGTTCAACTCCTGTGATCTTCCGCCAGTTTGCCTCTGCTCCCCAACAGCCACGCCATACCAACCTGAGCCCCCCCAAACTCATCATCCCAGCCAATCATTTTCATCCAAACCCTGCGTTATTTTGTCTCTCGCAAACCCGTTACACTGGCGCGATGGCCGCGTGCCGTTGCCAACCGAAACAGGAGAGCCATAATGACCCCCGAACTCAGACACTGTTTTTCCATTACCATCCAGGTTGATAAACCGATAATTGTCTCCCGCAGCCCGCAGACCGGTAAGCGCCAGCTGATCCCGATTGTCGGCGGCAGCGTCTCGGGTCAACTTCGCGGCCACGTGCTGCCCGGCGGCGTCGACAGCCAGATAATCGAACCTGACGGCACCTGCAGGCTGTCCGCCCGCTATGCCCTGCAGGTGGCGGAAGGGACAGTCTATGTGGAAAATAACGGCATCCGCCGGGTGCCGGCCCAGTATCATGACCAGCTGTTCGCCGACGATATGCGCTTTTTTAGCGATATTCCGCCAGAAACCATCTATTTTCGCACTGTTCCCTCCTTCGAGGTGGATACCCCCGCGCTCAGCTGGCTAACCACCTCGCTGTTTATCTGCTCCGGTGGACGAACCCAGGATGGCGTGATGCTCGATTTCTATCAGGTGGGCTGATTTTCACTTTCTGCGTATAACTGTTATTGCCGTTAGCCCGTTTTTCCCCTTCCGGCAGCGGTCTACGATGGCGTCCTCTCTTCCTTTACCCGAATCGCAGACCGGAGCAGTTATGAAAGCTATCGCTATTACTCAAGCCGCCGCTGACGGCAACAACATCCCTTCTTTAACCGAGATCGACCTGCCGGTCCCCACCGCCCACGGGCGTGACCTGCTGGTCGCCGTGAAAGCCATCTCGGTCAACCCGGTGGACACCAAAGTGCGCGCGGGATTCCAGGGCGACACGCCGCGGGTGCTGGGCTGGGACGCCGTTGGCGTGGTGCAGTCCGTCGGTGAGGAGGTGACGTTGTTCGCCCCGGGCGATGAGGTCTGGTACGCTGGCGCGCTGGGCCGGGCCGGGAGCAACAGTGAATATCAGCGGGTGGACGAGCGCCTGGTGGCGCATAAACCGCGCACCCTCGATAACGCCGCTGCCGCCGCGCTGCCGCTGACGGCGATCACTGCCTGGGAGCTGCTGTTTCACCGTCTCGGCGTTGAGGAAGGCGGCAACGCGGGCGACACACTGCTGATCGTCGGCGCGGCGGGCGGCGTGGGGTCAATCCTGACCCAGCTGGCCAGCAAACTGACCGCCATGACGGTGATCGGCACCGCCTCGCGTCCGGAGAGCCAGCAGTGGGTCCGCGAGGCGGGCGCGCACCATGTGATCGATCACAGCAAGCCGCTCGCCAACGAGCTAGCGCGCATTGGCATCACCTCGGTGACCCATGTCGCCAGCCTGACCAACACCGAGCAGCACTTCAACGCGCTGATCGACGCCCTCGCCCCGCAGGGCAAGCTGGCGCTGATTGATGACCCGGAGACTCTGGACGTGGTGCCGCTGAAAGCAAAAAGCATTTCCCTGCACTGGGAATTTATGTTCACCCGCTCAATGTTTGAGACGGATGACATGATCGCCCAGCACCAGTTGCTCACCCGCGTGGCAGCGCTGATCGACAACCACACGATCAAAACCACCCTCGGCGAACACTACGGCGCCATCACCGCCGCCAATCTGCAGAAAGCGCATCGCCAGCTGGAAACCGGGCGCGCCGTCGGCAAGATCGTGCTGGAGGGGTTTTAAGATGATATCGCTTATCGCCGTGCTCAAGGCGAAACCGGGCCAGACGGACGCCCTGCGCCAGGCCCTGCAGGCGCTGCTCCTGCCGACGAGACAGGAGCCGGGCAACCTCGACTACGCCCTGCTTCAGCTGCGCGACGCGCCGGACACCTTCTATATGCGCGAGGCGTGGCAGGGACAGGACGCCCTCGATGCGCATGTCGCGATGCCCTATTTTCAGGCGTTTATTACGCAGATGGAGTTCCTGCTGGCTGAGCCGCTGCGGCTGGACTATCTGACGGCGATTGAGCCTTAGCAGGTTCGATTCACGAGGGGTGGGAAAATCACGCCCCTCCGCCGCACGGGTTAGTTAAAAGTGGGCGGGAAGCGGGTGAGCGATGGTCCTCAGCACACCGCGATGGATCGTAATATAGTCGCCTTTGCGCAGCTCCGACAGAATCGACATAATGCGGCTGCGCGACAGGTTGGTACGGCGAAGGATAAAGTTTAATACGTTGATTTTTCGACGATACGCCTCCGGATAGCCTGCCAGCTCTATTAACAGGGTTCGCACCATCAGGTAAGAATCCACCCCCATCATCTCCTGCGAACGCATGCTCAACACCATCAGCCGCTGCGCCAGAACATGGGCCATCTCCTGCCACAAGTTTTGCGCATTGAGGATCTCGACCGCGGCCTGATGCGCTATCCAGTGTCCGCGCAAATCTGTCTCAGCAAACAGAGAGCAGTGGTGTTTTTCCGGAATACCGTTAAAGACGCCGTAACCATCGATTAATCCCAATAGCGAAGGGGAAAATATCGTTGATATCACCATGTTGTTTTCCGCATGGCATAGCGAGGCAATCCCCTCTTCGAGCAGAATTAATCCGGATTCAGCCTGGGTCGGCGGAAAACGATAATAGGTCGATCGCGGCAGCGCAAAGGGTGAGCTGGCGGGCAGGAACGCAGATAACAGGGATTCCACCGCGAATAACGGCTTTGTCTGTCTTCCGTAATAAAAAGACGGTAACGCCTGGTCGGTAGAGAGGCTGGCTGCAGGTATCGACATGGTTTTATGCCATCGGTCAGGTTGAAAAAGTGATTCGTTGAGAATCATAGTATCAACAGGTGAAATAACGAATAAAAGACAAGACGTTACGGGGATAAAAAGAGTGTAAGCATCATTATCTGCAATAACTATTTATCTTTATTCTACAGGAATAAATAATACTATTTGCCGTAAATACCTATAAGGCTTAGCGGCTATAAAGATAAGGCCACCTTATTATTTACTGCGCTGGCTAACACCGCGCCTGAGGGTTTCTCAACCGCTTTCCCCCTCGCATCTCGGCCAGTCCAGGCTACGCTTATCGATGCCACTGACCACCCGCATTCCCCTCCCGTTCTATTGAGTCCATTCATCAAGAAGAGGTTTCGCTATGCTGATCAACGCTATTGGTACCTACTCCGCCAGCCAGCCGCTGGAATCAATGGCCATCACCCGACGCGAGCCGGGGCCACAGGATGTACAGATCGCCATCGCTTACTGCGGCGTCTGCCACTCCGATCTCCACCAGGCGCGATCGGAGTGGGCGGGAACGCTCTACCCCTGCGTGCCGGGGCATGAAATTGTGGGCCGGGTGATCGCGGTCGGCGACGCCGTCTCGCGCTACGCCGTCGGCGATCTGGTCGGCGTCGGCTGCATGGTCGATAGCTGCCAACAGTGCGAAGAGTGCGCTGAGGGGCTGGAAAACTACTGCGATCACATGGTGCTGACCTATAACGGCCCGACCCAGGACGCGCCGGGCCACACGCTGGGCGGCTATTCCCAGCAGATCGTGGTCAAAGAACACTACGTACTGCGGATAACCCATCCCGAAGCGCAGCTGGCCGCCGTCGCGCCGCTGCTGTGCGCCGGGATCACCACTTACTCGCCGCTGCGCCACTGGCACGCCGGACCGGGTAAAAAAGTCGGTGTGGTCGGCATTGGCGGCCTCGGGCATATGGGGATCAAGTTGGCCCACGCCATGGGGGCCCACGTGGTGGCCTTTACCACCTCGGAATCCAAGCGTAATGCGGCCAGAGCGCTGGGCGCCGATGACGTAGTGGTGTCGCGCAATGAAGACGAAATGGCGGCCCACGTCAAAAGCTTCGATTTTATCCTCAACACCGTGGCGGCGCCGCACAATCTCGATGCCTTCACCACGCTGCTGAAACGCGATGGCACCATGACCCTCGTGGGTGCTCCGGCCACGCCGCATCCGTCGCCGGAAGTGTTCAATCTGATCTTCCGCCGTCGGTCGATTGCCGGCTCGATGATCGGCGGTATACCGGAAACTCAGGAGATGCTCGACTTCTGCGCCGAACACGGCATCGTCGCCGATATCGAGCTGATCCGCGGCGATGAGATCAACGAAGCCTGGGAAAGAATGGTCAAGGGTGACGTGAAATACCGCTTCGTGATCGACAGTGCGACCCTCGCCGGCTAAGCGCCGCGACGAAAGGTGCGCCGCCATTCCGTCGGGCTGACGCCAAAGCGCGCTTTAAACTGCTGGCGCCAGGTGACCGCTGAAAGATAGCCCACCGCCTCCGCCACCTGCTCGACCGGCAGATCGCCCGCCTCAAGCAGAGTCTGGCTGCGGCGCAGACGTTCGGCGGTCAGCCAGTCGGTAATGCTCATCCCGGTCGCCCGGGCGAAGTGGCGGGTCAGGGTACGGCGGCTCATCGCCACCACCCGGGCCAGCGAATCGAGACTGTGCGGCTCGGCAATATGCTGCTGCAGATAATCCAGCAGGCAGTTGATTCGCGCATCGCGGGTGTTTTTCGGCACCGGCTGAGCGATAAACTGCGCCTGGCCGCCCTCGCGGTGCGGCGAAACAATCATCCGCCGGGCGATCTGATTGGCCGCGAGGCTGCCGAAACGCTGGCGGATGAGATACAGGCAGCAGTCCAGCGCCGCCGCGGTGCCCGCCGAGGTGATCACCCGCTGGTCATCCACATACAGGGCATTGATATCCAGCTGCACCTGCGGAAACAGGCGCTGGAAATCCTGCTCGAACTCCCAGTGGGTCGCCGCTCGCCTGCCGTCCAGCAGCCCAGCGTAGCCGAGGACGAACGCGCCGAGACACAGGCCGACAATCTCCGCGCCGTTATCCCGCGCCCGCACCAGGCTATCAAGCAGCGCCTGCGGCGGACGCCGGTCGACCTCGCCCCAGTAAGGCACCACCACGATATCCGCCTGTTCCAGCGCGGCGAAATCGCCGGTGGCGTACAGCGCAAAACCATCGCGGGCGCGCAGCAACCCCGGCCGCTCGGCGCAAATGTGCAGATGAAAGCGTTTGATTTCAGAGACCGAATCGCCAAACAGCATGCAGGGGACGGCGTAGTGAAACGGGCTAAAGCCCTCTACGGCGACAATCGCCACGTCGGTGAGTTTCATCGTCCTTTCCCCTTGCGTATGTTAATAAACCACGGTTTCCCCATCCTGCGGGATACACACCACATCGGCAATCTGATTATCCACCGCATACTGGCGCATCTCTTCCCGGCTCACCAGACAGTGGTTGACCGCCTCGAGGTGGATAGCCATGATTTTCGCTTCCGGCAGGGTGAAGTGCACGTTCAGGAGATCTTCTTTGCCCATGATAATCGGGCCAAAGCCGATGACGTGGGCGTAGCCGGCGTTCAACACCACCACGTCCGGGCGCAGCTTCAGCAGGTCGGCTGCAATGTCATCGCGCCAGATAGTATCCCCCACCAGCCACAGCGTCTTCTCCTGCGGATGGCGAAATACCACGCCGCAGGCTTCTCCCAGGCGTTCAGCCATCGCCGGCACCGCGTAGGTCCGGTCGCTGCCGTGTTGGCCGGAGGTGGTTTTCTGCAGGTGCACGCCGGCAAATTCGCTGTCTGCCGACAGCAGGCGCAGATCCTGAAATCCCTGGCTGCGCAGCAGCGCGGCGTCGGCCTCATGCTGGACGAACACCGGCAGGGTTTTCGGGATCGCGGCGATCGCCGCCGCGTCCCAGTGATCGTCATGGGTATGGGTGACGATCACTGCATCAACATCGATAATTTTATCGCGGGAAAACGGCAGCTCAACCAGCGGATTGCGCAGCTCGCTACGCGCGGTGCCGGGAAAACCTGGCCAGGCGCCCTTGTCCGCCAGCATCGGGTCGATGAGAAATCTTTTCCCGGCGTAGTCAATCATCTGGGTCGCATTACGGATATGGGTGATGTTCATGTTGGCGTTCCTCTGTGGGGTCATCTGACGAACATCGTACTGATTACCAGCCTGGCTCAACAGGGGCATTTGGGCAATGATCGATGAAATCGGGCCAACCTGCGGCAGTTGCCATCCGCCTCCGGCTATGTTGTTCTTAAGGCTCAATTTTTGACAGGAGTGGCACAATGAAAAAGAAACTGACCGCCGCCGATATGCACGACCCGCAGGTCATCGCCGAGACGCCGTGGTTCAGCATGCGTAAGGTGGGTATTGATGTCGCCCCCGGCGAGCGCCGCGACTTTTACGCCATTCACTATCCGCGCCCGGCAGTGGGGATTGTGGCCATTCAGGATGAGAAAGTACTGCTGATTCGCCACTACCGCTACCTGATCGATAAGGTGGTGTGGGCGATCCCCTCTGGCGGCGTCGATGAAGGGGAAGACCCGGCGGTCGCCGCGCTGCGCGAACTGCGGGAAGAGACCGGCTGGCAGGCGCAACGCGTCAAGGAGATCATTCGCTTTAACCCCTCCTACGGCAGCAGCGATCAGCTGTTTATCACCTGGCTGGCTACCGATTTACACTGGGTGGGGATGGATGCGGATCAGGATGAGGTAATGGAAACCGGCTGGTTTACCTTTGAGGAGATAAACCAGCTGATCGCCCGCGGCGAGATGCCGGACGGGCTGTCGCTGGTGCCGCTGCTGCAGCTGATGGCGCAGCGGCGAAGCGGCCCGCTTACGGCTTAAGCATCCGCCAGCGGAACCACAGCTGGGCCACCAGGATCAGCACGCCGCCGATGATTTTCTGCAGCGGCAGCTGTTCGCCGTACCACAGCGCGGCGGCAATGACCGTCAGCAGCGGTTCGAGCACCATGATGATCGCCGCGCTGGCCACCGCCGCGTACTTCTGCCCCTTCATCTGCAGACCGAAGCGCAGGCTGGTGGCGATGACAATGCTGGCCACCAGCCAGCCGAGAGTCGGCAGGGTCATCGGCTGGTCCCAGCGTTCAACGGCAACGGAGATGGTCAACCCGACGATACCGGTGATCGCCAGCTGCACGGTGGTCAGGGGAATCAGCGGCACTTCACGCGCGCAGCGACTGGTGTAACAGAACCAGATCGACTGCACCAGCGCCGTCAGCAAAAACCAGCCCTGGCTGGGGTGGAAGGCTATCGGCATATGCAGACTGAGCAGCCCCAGTCCCACCACCGCGATCGGCAGGCACTCCCACCAGGCGCGCGGCGGGCGTACCTTCATCATCACCCACGCGGTCAGCGGGACGAACATCATCGACAGGCTCATGATAAACGCCCCTTCGCCGAGCGACGCCGTCGTGGAGACCGAGTAGATCCACAGGCAGAGGTTGAGGGCAAACCAGAGTCCGCTGATGATGAGCTTTGGCCAGTGCTGCTTTTGCGGGCGAAAACCGCGGCAGAACGGCAGCAGCAGCAGCGCGGCGAAGAAAAAGCGCAGCCCAAGAAACGCGAAAACCGGCATGCCGGCGATCGCCTCGCGGGAAAATATCCAGCCGCAGGCGGCAATCACCGTCGCGGCAATCAGCAGCAGATCGGCCTGCCGTTGGCGTACCATACGCGCCTCTCCCTGTGTTTTAGCTTACCAGCCCGGCACCGCGCCGCCGTTGAAGATAGTCTCTGCCGCCTTCGCCACCTCCGGCGACTGATACGACTGCATAAACTCCTTCACGTTTTCCGCGTCTTTATTGTCTTCCCGGGTCACGATGATGTTCACGTAGGGCGAGTTTTTATCTTCGATAAAGATACCATCGCGAACCGGTGACAGCCCGGTTTGCTGCAGGTAGGTGGTGCTGATGATGGCCACATCGACTTTGGGATCGTCAAGTACGCGCGGCAGTTGCGCCCCTTCCAGCTCCATGATGTTCAGGTTATGCGGATTGTCGGTAATATCCACCGCCGTCGGCAGCAGGCCGGTACCGGCTTTGAGGGTAATCAACTTCTCTTTTTGCAACAGCAGCAGCGCCCGCCCGAGATTGGTCGGGTCGTTGGGAATGGCGATCGTCGCGCCGTCTTTCAGTTCGGCGACTGACTTGATCTTGCGCGAATAGCCGGCCATCGGGAAGACGAAGGTATTGCCGACCGCCACCAGATGATAGTTATGCGCTTTGTTGTCCTGCTCGAGGAAAGGCCGATGCTGGAAGACGTTGGCGTCCAGATCGCCGGCGTTGGTCGATTCGTTAGGCAGCAGCGAGCCGCTGAATCCCACCAGCTCGACGTCCAGACCGTACTTCTCTTTGGCCACCTTCTTCGCCACTTCCGCCACATCCTGCTCGGCGCCGTTAATCACGCCGACCTTAATGTGTTTTGCGTCATTCCCCTTTTGGTCGCAGCCGACCAGCACCAGACCCGCCAGCACCACTGCGGCGGCGGCCCGTAAACGTAATCTCATCCTCTTCACCCTGTCTGTCCTGACTGTCATTGTTTTTTTCGTGCAAAACTATAGCGACTTTCGGGTCGGGTAATAAACAGCAAACCACGCAACTGGAAATAAAATCATCTTCGCGGAACGCGACGCGCTAGCCCCGTCGCCACTCGCCCGGCGTCACGCCATAGCGCATTTAGAAGCGCTTCGAGAATGACGCCAGCGACTGAAAGCCGCAGCGTTCGGCAATGACCTCGAGGTTGGTCTGACGCTCCAGGCGCAGCAGCCGGGCGGCCAGCGCCATTCGCAACTGCGACAGCCACGCCTGCGGCGTCAGGTGATAGACGCGGGCAAAGTGACGGGCAAAGGTGGCCCGCGACAGAAACGCGCGGGCGGCCATGCTTTCCAGCGTCCACGGTTGCTCCGGGGTCGCCATCACCGCCAGCACCGCCGGCATCAGGCGTTCATCGCTCATCAGGCGCAGCAGTCCGCCGGGCGGCTGTTGCTCACCAAGCAGCATGCGCAGCAGGAGCACCAACAGCGTATCGCCGAGGCTGCGCACGATGGCGCTGCCGCCGGGACGCTGCGTCAGGCTCTCGCGCACCAGTATATTAAGCAGCGCGTCCAGCTCCGGGCAGTCTTCACGCGCATCGGTATGGAGATGGATCAGCGTCGATGCTTCACTGAACAGCCAGCTGACGTGCGGACCAAAATAGAATTCGCCGCACAGCATCTCCAGCGCCCCCTCCGTCGGGCCGGCGCGCATTTCCGTCACCGTGCCGTTAAACCGGTGCGCCACCGGCAGCACCTGGCCCCACTCCACCAGGCTCTCCATCAGGTGTGGCGAACCGTGGGGCAGGAGAACGACATCGCCCGCGCGCAGGTGATGGGTTTGGCCACCGACGTTGAGCCGCCCCTCGCCGCGCAGCACCACGTGCCAGGGCACCACGCCGCTGCGCATTTGCTGGTGCCCGGCCTGCCAGCGGCCGCCGAAGCGACAGTGCAGGTTCACTTCACAGCGCGGCGCCAGCAGCGCCAGCAGATGACTGAGACTGTCCATGCTTCTCCTGAGACGATAAGACAAAAAGGTGAGACGAAGACCGCCAGTCTAGCATGCGGCAAGCGCCTAAGATGACCCCATTGCCAACACACCCTCGATAACAACAGGAGTTAACCATGAGCCGTTTAGCAGATATCCGTGAACAAGACGCCACCGGCAAAGCCGCCGATATTTTCGCCGGGATCAAAAAAGCGATGGGCAAAGTGCCGAACGCCTATCTCACCATCGGCGGCCACTCGCCGGCGGCGCTGCAGCAGGCGCTGGCGCACAATGCGATGCTCCATAAAGGCAGCCTCAGCGCCCAACAGCTGGAAGCGATTAATCTGTCGGTCAGCGAAGCCACCGGCTGTGACTACTGCCTGGCCGCGCACACCCTGATGGCGAAAAAAGCCGGCTTCAGCAGCGAGCAGATCCACGCCCTGCGCCGCGGGGAGTATACGGAAGAGGCGCAGCTTGATGCGCTGGTGAAATTTGCGCAGACTCTGGTGACCACCACCGGCACCCTGCCGGCAACCGACGTCGCCGCGCTGCGCAACGCCGGTTTTAGCGACCAGCAGGTGATTGATATTATCAGCGCCATCAGCGCGATCCTGTTCACCAACATGGTGAACCGGGTTAACGACACGGTGGTCGACTTCCCGAAAGCCGATTAATCCGTCGCGCCGCGCCGGTTTTACAGCCCCAGATCGCTGAGCCCCGGATGATCGTCCGGGCGGCGCCCCTGGGGCCAGTGGAACAGGCGCTCGCTTTCGGCGATCGGCAGATCGTTGATGCAGGCGTAGCGCGTCTGCATCAGTCCGTGCTTATCAAACTCCCAGTTCTCATTGCCATACGAGCGAAACCAGTTGCCGCTGTCGTCGCACCACTCATAGGCGAAGCGCACGGCAATGCGATTCTCCTGCCATGCCCACAGCTCTTTAATCAGCCGGTATTGCTGCTCCTTGCGCCATTTTCGCTGCAGGAACTCAACAATTTGCCCCCTGCCGTGGACAAATTCGCTGCGGTTGCGCCATTCGCTATCGACGGTGTAGGCCAGAGCGACTTTTTCGGCATCGCGACTGTTCCAGCCATCTTCCGCGGCGCGGACCTTCTGGATAGCGCTGTCGCGGGTAAACGGCGGTAACGGGGGACGTTGCTCATTCATCAGGAGTCTCCTTTTGAGGATAATTGCTGCTGCAGGCGCTGATTCTCCTGCTCCAGGTCATGAATACGTTGCTGCAAGTTCTGGCTGTACTCCGCCACCTGCTGCGCGCTGTAGCGCGGCGTAATGTGCTGCGGGCAGTTCCAGTCAAACGCCTGCAAATGAAAAAGAAACAGGCGTTCAATGCGGGCGCGATAGTTGGCCGGCGCCACCTGCGCCAGCAGCTCCGGGTGGTCCTCTGCCGCCAGGACTTCGACGGTGGCGTAGATTTTCAGCCTGGCACGGCGCGGATAATCCATCAAAAACAGGCAGGCCCGGTCGCTGCCGCGCAGATTGCCGGTAGTGATGTACTGGCGGTTGCCGCCGAAATCGGCCATCGCCAGGGTGGTGTCATCCAGCAGATGCAGAAACCCCACCGGGCCGCCGCGATGCTGAATGTAGGGCCAGCCGCTCTGCGACACCGTCGCCAGATAAAAGCTGTCGCGGGTGGCGATCATCCCCGCTTCGCTGTCGCCGAAGCGGTCGGCCTGGCGGCGACTGTGCGGCGTTTGCCACAGCATGTCGCTGCCCATTTCATGCTGCACATCCATCACGTCCGGGGTGATGGCGATATCGAGAAAGGTTGCTGCCATAGCGCCTCCTGTTGTCTGGCGCCATCATGGACTGTACTGTGAAGAATGATAATACGGGTTAAGTGGCAATCATCTTTCCGGAAAACGGGAGAATAATGGATCGATTAAGCGCGATGGCGCTGCTGGTGAAAGTGACCGAGCTGGGGAGCATGTCGGCGGCGGCGCGGGCGCTGAATATGCCGTTGACCACCGTCAGCCGCCATATCGGTGAACTGGAGAGTGCGCTGGGCGTGCGCCTGCTGGCGCGAACGACCCGCAAACTGACGCTCACCGACGCCGGGGTCGATTATGTCGCCGCCGCGCGGCGGATCCTTGAGGAGGTGGAAAACGCCGAACGCCAGGCGACGGGCGAATATCAGGAACCGAAGGGCGAGCTGGTGATCTCCGCGCCAACGATGTTTGGCCGTCAGCACGTTCTCCCGGTGATCGGTGAATTTATCGCCCGCTACCCGCAAATTCGCGTCCGTTTGCTGCTCAGCGATCGCAATGCTGACCTGGTGAGCGACCATGTCGATCTGGCGGTGCGGATTGGCGACCTGGCGGACAGCAGCATGGTGGCCACCCGCCTTGGCACCATGCGGATTGTGGCCTGCGCCCATCCGGCGCTGCTGGCGAAATACGGCGAGCCGCAGCGGCCGCGCGATCTGGCGGCGCTGCCGATCATCCGCATTGAATCGCCGATGCCCTATCGCGGTTGGCGCTTTCGCGCCGCTGAGCGCGAGGACCAGCTGATTAACCTGCCGCCGGTGCTATCCGTCACCACGCCGGAGAGCGCCGCCGATGCTGCGCGGCTGGGGGTGGGGGTGGCCCGCTTACTGCACTATCAGGCGCTGGATGGTCTGCGCCACGGGGAGCTCCGTCTGCTGCTGGAAAGCGTCGAGCCCGCCCCCGCGCCGGTCCATTTGCTGTATACCGCACGAGATCTGGCGCCACTTAAGCTGAGGAAATTTATCGATTTTGCCGCACCGGCGCTGCGTCAGGCACTACTGCGCATCGCCGGCGCCGCTTAATGCACCGCGGTCTTCAGCGGTGCCTCCTTTAACAGCCAGGAGAGGACAAACGCCACCGCCATAATGCCGGCCGCCATCAGAAATGCCGCGTGGATCGCCGCACCGAAGGCGTCGAGGTAGTCGAGGCGGATATCCGCGGGCAGGTGCTGAACCGCCACCGGATTCATTCCCGGCGGCAGCACCGCGCCTTCCGGCAACAGCTTTTGCAGGTTGCTCTGCAGCACGTGCGTGAACACCGCGCCAAACAGCGCCACGCCGATGGAGCCGCCAATCGAGCGGAACAGGGTCACGCCGGAGGTGGCGACGCCGTACATCTGCGCCGGCATCGCATTCTGCACCGCCAGGACCAGCACCTGCATCACCAGCCCCAGACCCGCCCCCAGCACACCGGTAAACAGGTATAGCTGCCACATCGGCGAATGAATGGTGATGCGGGTCAGCAGTACCATGCCGGTGACGCCGAGCAGGGTGCCGAGGATCGGAAACAGGCGATATTTACCGGTACGGCTGATAATCCGCCCGCTGATAATCGAGGTCAGCAGCAGGCCGCCCATCAGGGGGATCAGCTGCAGCCCGGCCTCGGTGGGCGTCGCCTCCTTCACCACCTGCAGATAGAGCGGCAGGAAGGTGACTGACCCGAACAGCGACATGCCGATGACGAAGCCAATCAGGCTGCACAGCAGGAAGCTGCGGTTGCGGAACAGCGCCAGCGGAATAATCGGTTCGATGGCGATCCGCTCTTCGTAAATAAAGCCGATGATCCCCACGATGCCGAAGGCCAGAATGCACCACAGCTGCGGGTCATTCCACGCATGGACGCTGCCCCCTTCCGAGGTAAACAGAATGATGCACAGCAGCGCCATGCTGAGGTAAATCGCCCCCAGCCAGTCAATCTGATGCTGGCTGCGTTTATTGCTGCTGTGGAATACCGCGCCGATCACCAGCAGCGCGAACAGGCCGAGCGGCAGGTTGATATAGAAGATCCAGCGCCAGGAGGCGTGCTGCACCAGAAAACCGCCGATCAGCGGGCCGATCACCGTCGCCAGGCCGAAGACGCCGCCGAACAGCCCCTGATAACGGCCACGGTTGGCGGGTGGGATGACGTCGGCGACCGCCGCCATACTGATCACCATCAGGCCGCCGCCGCCGAGCCCCTGCAGGCCGCGCATCAGCACCAGTTGGGTCATATTCTGCGCCAGCCCGCAGAGCGCGGAGCCGACGAGAAACAGCCCAATCGCCACCTGCAGCACGATTTTGCGACCGAACAGATCGCCGAATTTCCCGTACAGCGGCACCGCGATGGTGGAGCTGAGAATATAGGCCGTGACCACCCAGGAAAGCTTGTCCAGCCCGCCCAGTTCGCCGACAATCGTCGGCAGCGCGGTGGAGACAATGGTCTGATCCAACGCCGAGAGCAACATCACCAACAGCAATGCGCTGAACAGCAGGCGTATCGACTGCACCGGTGGGTTAGCGACTTCAGAAGTCATTACAACGCTCGCTTGAAATTAATTAAATGCATAATTAATATTTAGTGAAAGAATGAGTCGGGTCAAGAGATCGCCATACCATGACAGCACAAAAGGATCAGGATGCACCCCGCCGCCCGGGTCGGCCGCG
Organism: Klebsiella sp. A-Nf5; assembly: GCF_002810545.1. Lineage (NCBI taxonomy): Bacteria > Pseudomonadati > Pseudomonadota > Gammaproteobacteria > Enterobacterales > Enterobacteriaceae > Klebsiella > Klebsiella sp. A-Nf5. Next base: position 262,859 of record NZ_PIOG01000254.1, read on the forward strand.
CGGTAAAAAACCGGGTACCGCCAACCGCGAACAGCTGATGGACATTGCCCTGACGCTGTTTGCCCGCGACGGGACGGCTCGCGTGTCGTTGAACGCCATCGCCAAAGAAGCCGGGGTGACGCCGGCGATGCTGCATTACTATTTCAGCTCCCGGGAAGCGCTGGTGACCCAGCTGATTGAGGAGCGCTTTATGCCGCTGCGCAATCACATCAGCCGCATTTTTGTCGATCATCCGCAGGACCCGGTGTTGGCGCTGACGATGATGGTCGAGACGCTGGCGCATATGGCGGAGAAAAACGCCTGGTTCGCGCCGCTGTGGATGCAGGAGATCATCGGCGAGATGCCGATCCTGCGTCAGCATATGGATGCCCGCTTCGGCGAGGAGCGTTTTCAGGTGATGCTGGAGACGGTGCGTCGCTGGCAGCTGGAGGGCAAGATCAATCCGGCGCTGTCGCCGGAGCTGCTGTTTACCACGGTGATTAGCCTGGTGCTGGTGCCATTTTCACGCATTCACAGCGATCCGCGTTTACAGGCGGTCAACCGCCAGACCATCATCAGCCACGCGCTGGCGTTAATGGGCCACGGCATCGGGGGTTAAGGCGTGGTTTTGACGCTTTTGTAGCCCGGATAAGGCGCCACGCGCCGCCATCCGGGATTTTCCCTGCTCGCGCTACGCTTAGCAGGGCTACCACTCCCGTGTTATGTCCGGGCAGATTGCGCTCCCGATATTTCTTCTGCGCTATGTCTCTTATGGCGCAGGGAGCGCACAGGGGGCGGTCAGTCGCCGCCGCCCCCTGTACCCCCGGGCTCCGGCCAGCACCGGCAGTTTCAGTCGCGCAAGTGGGTATATCAACAACAGGCCGCTCGGCATCATGGCGGGCACAGCACGAACCCCAGGACGGGTAAGGCGACAGCCGCCACCCGGCAAGAATACAGGTGCCGTGCCTGATATCCTGCCCGGCGGCGCTGCGCTTGCCGGTCCTGGGTGGGACGAAACGACGGGAGGACTGTGTAGGCCGGATAAGGCATTTATGCCGCCATCCGGCACAACCACAGGTACGGTACCTGACCGCCCGGGGATACCACTACCGTTACAGCGCCTTCGACAAATAGTGGCGCTGCATGCCTGCGTGGGGGAAGTCGGGCAGCGACATCTGCAGCTGATAGCCTAATTTTCGATAAAACGGCAGCGCCTGGAAGCTAAAGGTATCCACCAGCAGATGGCTGCAGCCTAGCGCCTGCGCCTGCTGTTCCGCCTCCTGCATCAGCTCGCTCCCCAGCCCGCGCCCGCGCGTCGTCTCGCTGACCCACAGATACTCAATGCACAGCCAGTTGCCCTTGCGTTTGGCAATCAGCCCGCCCTGCATCACCCCTTGCGCATCGCGGGAGTAAACCCCCAGATCGCCAAACTGCGCCGCATCGAGATACTGCTGATTATAGTGCCGCAGACCGGCAAGCAATTCTTGTTGATCGTCGGGATTAATGCTTTTTGTAATGATTAGTGTCATTAACTATCTCCAGTATTGCGATGCCGAATCGTTATTTTCCCTCTCCACTTTCACAAAATATTCTTATTTTCTCCATGATTATTTGCCTTAATTTTTTGCGTTCTAAAAGTAAGCAAAAAAACCTTTCCATTATCGCGGCGGATCGTATAATGGAGAAAAATGAGAATGATCATTCTCACCACAAAACCAGAGGAGATGCGCTTTTCACCTCCTGAAGACCGAAGAGGTTGGCTTCAACGGAGACACAATAACAATCACGTTCAGGAACATCTGTGTTCCTTTTTTGTCATTTTCGCTCACCCGAAAATGCCTCAGCGCCCAACCTATTCCCTCGTTTTTAAATAAACGGGGCGGACGTCTTATATCTTGAGAAAATATAATGAAATACATCATAGCTCCCATCGCGACAGCATTATTTCTCCTTAGCGGATGCGATAATGCGCAGACATCTGCCCCGCAGCAACCCGCGCCGGAAGTGGGCGTGGTCACCCTGCAAAGCCAGCCGGTTCCGGTAGTCAGCCAGCTCACCGGCCGCACCACCGCCTCGCTCAGCGCCGAAGTACGCCCGCAGGTGGGCGGCATCATCCAGAAACGCCTGTTTACCGAAGGCGATATGGTGAAGGCCGGGCAGGCCCTTTACCAGATCGATCCCTCCAGCTATCGCGCGACCTGGAACGAAGCGGCGGCCGCGCTGAAACAGGCCCAGGCGCTGGTGGTCTCCGATTGCCAGAAGGCCCAGCGCTACGCGTCGCTGGTCAGGGATAACGGCGTTTCCCGCCAGGATGCCGACGACGCCGCCTCCACCTGCGCCCAGGACAAGGCCAGCGTGGAATCGAAGAAAGCAGCGCTGGAGAGCGCGCGCATCAACCTGAACTGGACCACCGTCACCGCGCCGATTGCCGGGCGCATCGGCATCTCGTCGGTTACGCCGGGGGCGCTGGTCTCCGCCGATCAGGATACCGCGCTGGCGACGATCCGCGGGCTCGACACCATGTATGTTGATCTGACGCGATCCAGCGTCGATCTCCTGCGTTTACGCAAACAAAGCCTGGCCAGCAACAGCGATACCCTCAGCGTGACGTTAACCCTGGAAGATGGCAGCACCTATCAGGAAAAAGGGCGTCTGGCGCTTACCGAAGTTGCCGTCGATGAATCCACCGGCTCGGTGACCCTGCGCGCGATCTTCCCCAACCCGCAGCACGTCCTGCTGCCGGGGATGTTCGTCCGCGCGCGCATCGATGAAGGCATCATGAACGACGCGATCCTCGCCCCGCAGCAGGGGATCACCCGCGATGCCAAAGGCGACGCCACGGCGCTGGTGGTCGATGCCGCCAACAAAGTTGAGCAGCGTACCGTGGAAACCGGCGACACCTATGGCGATAAATGGCTGGTGCTGAGCGGCCTGAAAGCGGGCGATAAGCTGATTGTCGAAGGCACCAGTAAAGTGGCCCCCGGACAGACAGTGAAGGTCGTTGCCGTTAACAACAACGGAGGCAATGCCTGATGTTCTCCCGTTTCTTCGTGCGTCGCCCGGTCTTTGCCTGGGTGATCGCCATTCTGATTATGCTCGCCGGGGTGCTGGCGATCCGCACGCTGCCGGTAGGCCAGTATCCGGACGTCGCCCCGCCGGCGGTGAAAATCTCCGCCACCTATACCGGGGCGTCCGCCGAAACCCTGGAGAACAGCGTCACCCAGGTCATCGAGCAGCAGCTCACCGGGCTCGACCACCTGCTCTATTTCAGCTCCACCAGCAGCTCCGACGGCTCGGTCAGCATCACCGTCACCTTTGAGCAGGGGACCGACCCGGACACCGCCCAGGTGCAGGTGCAAAACAAAGTCCAGCAGGCGGAATCGCGGCTGCCGAGCGAAGTCCAGCAGTCCGGCGTGACGGTGGAAAAATCGCAGAGCAGCTTCCTGCTGATCCTCGCGGTGTATGACAAAACCAACCGCGCCACCAGCTCCGACATCTCCGACTGGCTGGTCAGCAATATGCAGGACCCGCTGGCGCGCGTGGAGGGCGTCGGCAGCCTGCAGGTGTTCGGCGCCGAATACGCGATGCGCGTCTGGATGGACCCGACCAAACTCGCCTCCTACTCGCTGATGCCTTCCGACGTCCAGTCGGCGATTGAGGCGCAGAACGTGCAGGTTTCCGCCGGTAAAATCGGCGCGCTACCGTCGTCCAATGCCCAGCAATTGACCGCCACCGTGCGGGCGCAATCCCGGCTGCAAACCCCTGACCAGTTCAAAGCGATCATCGTGAAAAGCCAGGCCGACGGCTCGGTAGTGCGCCTGAGCGATGTCGCGCGGGTGGAGATGGGCAGCGAGGATTACACCGCCACCGCCAATCTGAACGGCCACCCGGCCGCCGGGATCGCAGTGATGATGGCCCCCGGCGCCAACGCGCTGAATACCGCGACCCTGGTGAAAAGCAAAATCGCCGAATTCCAGCGTCAGATGCCGCAGGGCTACGATATTGCCTATCCGAAGGACAGCACCGAGTTCATCAAAATCTCGGTCGAGGACGTGATTCAGACCCTGTTCGAAGCGATCATTCTCGTGGTCTGCGTGATGTATCTGTTCCTGCAGAACTTCCGCGCGACGCTCATCCCAGCGGTGGCGGTGCCGGTGGTGCTGCTTGGCACCTTCGGCGTGCTGGCCCTGTTCGGCTACTCGATTAACACCCTGACGCTGTTCGCCATGGTGCTGGCGATCGGCCTGCTGGTGGATGACGCCATCGTGGTGGTTGAAAACGTCGAGCGCATTATGCGCGACGAAGGGCTGCCCGCCCGCGAAGCCACCGAAAAATCGATGGGCGAAATCTCCGGCGCGCTGGTGGCGATTGCCCTGGTGCTGTCGGCGGTGTTCCTGCCGATGGCCTTCTTCGGCGGATCGACCGGGGTCATCTATCGCCAGTTCTCGGTCACCATTATCTCGGCGATGATGCTGTCGGTGGTGGTGGCGCTGACCCTCACCCCGGCGCTGTGCGGCGCGCTGCTCAGCCACTCCAAACCGCACACCAAAGGGTTCTTCGGCGCCTTTAACCGCCTGTGGGGGCGCACGGAAGCGGGCTACCAGCGCCGCGTACTCGGCGGCCTGCGCCGGGGCGCGGTGATGATGGGCGCTTACGCGTTGATTTGCGGGGCGATGGCGCTGGCGATGTGGAAGCTGCCGGGCAGCTTCCTGCCGGTGGAGGACCAGGGGGAGATCATGGTCCAGTATACTCTGCCCGCCGGGGCCACCGCGGTGCGTACCGCTGAGGTGCGCCGCCAGGTGACCGACTGGTTCCTCACTAAAGAGAAAGCCAATACCAACGTCATTTTCACCGTCGACGGCTTCAGCTTTAGCGGCAGCGGCCAGAACGCCGGGATGGCCTTCGTGT
>NZ_PIOG01000032.1:0-657 GCF_002810545.1 Klebsiella sp. A-Nf5
ATCGATCAACGAGTGAAGCTCAGGGTATATGATGGTAACCAGAGAAAGCATGAAACAATGGATCATCGAGTGTCTTCGTGAACGTGGTGGTAGTGCTTGGCCACGCGAAGTTTCAAAATACGTATGGGACAGCTACGAGGCTGAGCTCAGAGATTCGGGTAATATGTTGTATACGTGGCAATATGACATCCGTTGGGCCGCTCAACAATTGAGAAACGAGGGTACTCTAAAACCAGTAAATAGACGCAGAGATTTGCCTTGGAAACTAGCATAGCCAAGTAAGGATTAACGTTCATTTCACGGCCATGTCTGACTTTGTTCTGAGTGGATGGCAATTGATACCTCTGAAGACAACTTTCCTATCTGCCTGAATCTTGCTTTGACTGCCATATCGGTGTTCTACTGGTATGGCTTTATACCCACTCAAAATGTCTATTTTTTTATACGGATTTTAACCTGTGGGTACAAGTGCGGGTGTAACTATATATTCCTGTTTATAAAATACATTGATATCAGTCTATTAGGTGTGAAATTTGAGTCCGGCCTTCGCACCAAAAGATATAATCAAGTCGCTTAAGGGCAGCTTTTTTTGTGCCTGAAATCTAGTGCTTACTTGTCATTCCCGCGCCCGCGATTCTGGCTCTCTCAAGGTCAACC
>NZ_PIOG01000101.1:0-776 GCF_002810545.1 Klebsiella sp. A-Nf5
TGATATTATTGCGAAACTCAGCGATCCGAAGCGAACCTGTACATGTCTGCTAGTGTATAACGATATTGCGGCAAATTATATTATCGATGGGCTAAAAGAAAAAGGCATCTCCATTCCTGAAGATGTTGCGATTGCCAGTTTTGATAATACCTTGCTGGCACAAACTAAAAAAATCACCAGCGTTGCACAGCCGGTAAATGAAATTGCTCACCTCGCGTTTCAGATGGTGAAGCATCAACAGCAGCCGGACAGTATTGAAATGCACGAAATTGTCTCTCGGTTAATTATTCGTGAGAGCAGCGTAAAAATTAATATTACTTCCCTGTAAGGGATGTATGTTGAGAAATGGCGCGACAATTTGCGCCATGGGCTCCTTTTAACAAAAAATAGGTATATTTATGTCTGCTACCGCAATGGAAAAGCCAAGTGCTTATGAAAAGCTGGGGCTGAGGGAGAAGATCGGCTACGGGATGGGTGACGCTGGTTCAGGAATGATATGGAGTGTACTGGCGCTCTATCTGACGTGGTTTTATACCGACGTCTATGGCCTGAATGCCGGGGTGGTGGGCACATTATTCCTCGTTATTCGCATCTTTGACGCTTTTAGCGATCCGCTGATGGGGGCAATCTGCGACCGCACCGTGTCACGCTGGGGAAAATTCCGTCCATGGCTATTATGGATGGCGCTTCCGTTTGGTCTGGGCGCGGTACTGATGTTCACGACCCCAGAACTCAGCATGAACGGTAAGATTATCTATGCCTGGGTTACCTATCTG
>NZ_PIOG01000152.1:0-755 GCF_002810545.1 Klebsiella sp. A-Nf5
GCCTCTAGTAAACATAGATGCTAACCAAATTGACGACATAAGAAGATTAGGTCTGAAATATGAATACAATCTATACTGGACAGCCAAACGTCTGTACCCGCAGAATCCTTCTGCGGGCTTTGAACTACTCCGCTTTGGTCGGATCATTAGTACTGAATATGAAACTCTCATCCCTGCCATCGCCCCGTTGTGGCGTACTGTCAATTTCCCCGGAGGCTCAGGGTTTGTAAATCTGGCCTCTTCTGACATCAAAAAATTCAGTGATGCCGACTTCCCGCACTGGAAGGGCTGGCGAATGGTGGACGATGACATGGACAATAACAGCCAGTGTAATTCCGACTTTATCACGGGATTACAGGAGAGTGGGAACCTTAGCGATCTGAGCAGCCGTCTGGTTTGTCATTTTCCACTCGAATGGAACGCCGACACTTTTGATGAGCGTTATTCCTGGCTAAAAAACAAAAACGACGATACTCAGGCTATGTCTGATGATGACTATGAGCGGTTGAAAAGTCATGTTTCAGCACTGTGCTTTGATACGGGCACGCTTGGCGCAGATCGACTATGGCATTTTCATCCAGTGGCCTTCATTACCCATTTTCGCAGGTGCTGCTGGCTTAGCAAATCAGAATTGAAGCAAATTGTTCCGCGCAATCTGTTAAGAATGGCTGGACAGAATGATTATCGATGGGAAGCCATCATCTACCGGGATGGCGTCGGAAGCCTTGCGGATAATATCCGCACGCACATTAACA
>NZ_PIOG01000178.1:0-513 GCF_002810545.1 Klebsiella sp. A-Nf5
GGACAGCGCCGCACGGTACGTCTGGGGAAACTGATCAAGAGCGGCGGCGCGGGGAGTGTTTATTTCCTGGCGGATGACCCTTCCCGCGTTGCTAAACTTTACCATCCGCAGACCGATACCGCTTACTACCAGCGCAAGCTCAACGCCATGCTGTCGCAGCGGCCTGAGATCCCCGCCCCCGCGGAAGGTGAGTCGATTGTCCAGTTGGCATGGCCCGACTATTTGCTCTACGACGAGCGCAAGCGCGTAGTGGGCTTTGTCATGCCGGTTCTCGACACCCAGCGCACCATTGAGCTGGAGTATATTTTACAGGCACGGCAGGCGAAGGCGCACCATCTGCCGGAAGGGATAGGCGCAAAAGTCAGTCTGGCCAGCAACCTTGCCACCCTGGTATCGGCGCTGCATGCCCGACAGCACCGGGTTATCGATATGAAGCCGGTCAACCTGCGTTTCTATCGCGACAGCCTTTATATCGCGCTGCTGGACTGCGATGGCTTTAGCATTCAGGGCGAG
>NZ_PIOG01000207.1:0-826 GCF_002810545.1 Klebsiella sp. A-Nf5
CGATAATCGTGGGAAATCACGGATAAAGAGATTGATTGCCGTGCCACCTTTCAGAGCAAATTCCCGTTCGACGGCAACATAGGGTAAAACCCGCATTAACAGAGCAACCTGCCGATAATAGGGCGCCTGTATATCCATATTTTTTATTCCTTTTGAAAGCGTTCAGGCACAGTGATTTGGTATTGAGCATTGAACTTGCCATTTACCACGATTTGCCGCTTACCCGCTCCCAGATCGATTTTTTGGCTATCGATTCGTCTGAGCCAACCATGCTCGTAAAAACTGGCGAAAAAGAGATACAAACGCTTGGTCTGCACGGACTGGCTGACAGAAAGCAGATACTCTACTTTACGAGGATTAAGATTAACCAGTCCCTGGAAAAGCTCTGCCGCGTGGTTAAATGAGAGGGTCCCCGGTACCGCACTCAACAACTCGTAAGCAGCCAGTTCCGGCGCACTGCCGGTGAGTCTTTTCCCTTTTACATCAAGCATTACGCGGTATTTATCATCCAGCACCGGCAGTTTTTGCCCCGATATGACTATCCACTCCACACCCGGGAATTCCCTGAACCATTTTGGCAGCAGCGCTTTATTTTCCATACTCAGCCAGCACTGGTTTTGTTTGAGCTGTAGATAGTGTGAACGACCCTGCCAGACTAAGCTACTGAGCCCCGCGACATACACCGGAGCGGCTAGCTGGTTTTGCAAACATGCTAATGCATCGTTCCACTCCGGCTCACGTCCCGCACGCGCGTATACGCCGTTGCCTCGTTTTTTTAACCAGCCACTTTGCGTGTATTTAAAGGCCAGAGAGGGCGAGATGGCAT
>NZ_PIOG01000106.1:0-63172 GCF_002810545.1 Klebsiella sp. A-Nf5
AGGCCAAGACGCTCGCCGGCATAGGAGCCGTCCAGCACGCGCTGCCACCAGGTCTGGTTGTTCAGGTACCAGTGCACGGTTTTCTCAATCCCGCTCTCGAACGTCTCCTGCGGTACCCAGCCCAGATCGCGCTGAATTTTCGCGGCATCGATGGCATAACGCAGGTCATGTCCCGGACGGTCGGTGACAAAAGTGATCAGGTCGGCGAAGTGGGCGATGTTGCCCGGCTTCTGCGCCACCACCTTGTCGAGAATGGCGCAGATGGTGCGCACCACGTCGATATTTTTACGCTCGTTATGACCGCCGATATTGTAGGTCTCGCCGCTTTTGCCTTCGGTCGCCACTTTGTACAGCGCACGGGCATGGTCCTCAACATACAGCCAGTCACGGATCTGCTCCCCATTGCCATACACCGGCAGGGGTTTACCCGCCAGGGCGTTAAGGATGGTCAGCGGGATCAGTTTCTCCGGGAAGTGATACGGACCATAGTTGTTGGAGCAGTTGGTCACCACCACCGGCAGGCCATAGGTGCGGTTCCAGGCGCGAACCAGATGGTCGCTGCCCGCTTTGGAGGCGGAGTACGGGCTGCTCGGGGCGTACGGGGTTTCTTCGGTGAACAGGTCATCGGTGCCGTGCAGGTCGCCGTACACCTCATCGGTGGAAATATGGTGGAAGCGGAAGGCCTGCTTCTGCGCGTCCCCAAGCCCGGACCAGTAGTGACGGGCCGCCTCCAGCAGAGTGAAGGTGCCGATCACGTTGGTCTGGATGAAGGCTGCCGGGCCATCAATGGAGCGATCCACATGGCTTTCTGCCGCCAGGTGCATCACGATATCCGGGCGGAACTCGCTGAACTGGGCTGCCACAGCAGCAGCATCGGTGATATCAGTCTGGGAAAACGAGTAGCGTTCGCTCCCGGCCACCGGCGCCAGGGATTCGAGGTTGCCGGCATAGGTCAGGCAGTCCACCACGCGGACTTCATCCCGGGTACTTTCAATGATATGACGAACTACAGCAGAGCCGATAAAGCCTGCGCCACCGGTGACAAGAATCTTCATATTTTATTTACCTTTGATTACACATGCAAAAAGAAAATAATTGCATACATCTCCATATTAAAATGTTTGAGATGTAATTTCATGGGGATAATATCGGAGGAACACTTTAAAAACAAATAGCGAAATTCTTAATTTTCGCTATTTATCATAATAGAACTTGATAATATTCGAGCTTTTTTAATAGACCTTCAATAAAGTTATGAAGGTCTAGTAAGATAAATATTAATCTAACCACTCAGTGTGGAAAACGCCTTCCTTATCGGTACGCTTATAAGTGTGCGCACCAAAGTAATCGCGCTGAGCCTGAATCAGGTTAGCTGGCAGAACTGCGGAACGGTAGCTGTCGTAGTAGGCAATTGCGGCAGAGAAGGTCGGTACCGGAATACCATTCTGCACGGCATAAGCCACGACATCACGCAGCGCTTGCTGATAGTCATCAGCGATCTGTTTGAAGTACGGCGCCAGCAGGAGGTTAGCAATGCCAGCGTTTTGCGCATAAGCATCAGTGATCTTTTGCAGGAACTGCGCACGAATGATGCAGCCAGCGCGGAAAATCTTAGCGATCTCGCCGTAGTTCAGATCCCAGTTGTATTCATCAGAAGCAGCACGCAGCTGGGAGAAGCCCTGAGCATAGGAAACGATTTTACCGAGGTACAACGCGCGACGCACTTTTTCGATAAATTCCGCTTTATCACCGGCCGGTTGAGCCTGCGGACCACTCAGCACTTTCGACGCGGCTACACGCTGATCTTTAAGCGAAGAGATGTAACGAGCAAATACGGACTCGGTGATCAGAGACAGAGGTTCGCCGAGATCCAGTGAGCTTTGGCTGGTCCACTTGCCGGTACCTTTGTTTGCAGCTTCATCAAGAATGACATCAACGAGGTACTTACCTTCTTCATCCTTCTTGGTGAAGATATCTTTGGTAATATCGATCAGGTAGCTGCTCAGTTCACCTTCGTTCCATTCGGTGAAGGTTTGCGCCAGCTCTTCGTTGGAAAGTGCCAGACCGCCTTTCAACAGCGCATAGGCTTCAGCAATCAACTGCATGTCACCATACTCGATGCCGTTATGAACCATCTTCACATAATGGCCAGCGCCATCAGCACCGATATAGGTCACACATGGCTCACCGTCTTCAGCAACCGCAGCAATCTGCTTCAGAATCGGAGCGACCAGCTCATAGGCTTCTTTCTGCCCACCAGGCATGATGGAAGGCCCTTTCAGAGCGCCCTCTTCACCACCGGAAACACCGGTACCGATAAAGTTAAAACCTTCGGCAGACAGTTCACGGTTACGACGGATGGTGTCCTGGAAGAAGGTGTTGCCGCCATCAATGATGATGTCGCCTTTGTCGAGGTAAGGCTTCAGGGAATCGATGGCGCTGTCGGTGCCAGCCCCGGCCTTCACCATCAATAGGATACGGCGTGGTGTTTCAAGGGATTCAACAAACTCTTTTACTGTGTAGTAAGGGACCAGCTTTTTGCCAGGATTTTCGGCAATCACTTCTTCGGTCTTTTCACGGGAGCGGTTGAAAACGGAGACGGTATAACCACGGCTTTCAATGTTCAGCGCTAGGTTACGCCCCATCACTGCCATACCGACAACCCCGATTTGTTGCTTGGACATTACATACTCCTGTCAGGTGTGATCACTGCAATATTTACTGTAAGTCATTCGTACTCATGGTAACTCAAAGATGACTATACTCAAAGAGCAAAACATTAAGTTTAACTCTTCTATAAAGCAACAACATCAAAATCAAAAAAACATTGTAAATATCAAAATCAGAAAAACCACACAGTAAATAATGCTTTATTCGTAACACTCTTTATCAGAAGATAAAAAATTAATATGAACTAGACATCCCGGACTAATTAGCTAATATATTTCTTGCAAAATCAGAGGTGAAATTCATGTTGCTAACAGATACTCGCTTATTAGACAAAACAGTAAAATCGTTATTGACACCATCGGTTAACAATGTAACGTTATTTAAAGTTACCTGGTTATGATTGTACTGCTCAAATAGATAGTACTGACTTTTATTTTTACCAATAAAAATACAGCCACCATTAAAAAAGAATGAAGAGATATCGTTATGAATAGTTACAATAGGCGAATCTCGTTCTGCAAACTCAACATGGCCATTAATAGTTACATGACCATTTATGATATGAGCGATTTCTTTAAAATAATCAAAACTTCCTCCCTGCCAATATATTTGACCTAAAGGATTGTCAATATAAAATGCAGTGCCACCATTTTGCCATATGCAAGAAGAAAAAGAAAAACGTTCATATGAGTCTTTCTCTTTAATCAAATAAAGAAGATAATTACAATTATCGAAACCGCAGCGATCCCAATTCCACCCCCAACCACCAACACCATTACTAAAGATGCGATTAAAACCAGTGAATCTGCATTGAGATATGTTAATTAGGCATGAAGGATTACTCCCCGGAGTAGCATTATTCGAAGCGTAAATTAAGTTAATTTTATTTTCGGAGACAAAGTTTATCGAGTCAAATAATGAACCAACTCCATTGGTGTAAGACACATTACCTTGACCATCAGGTCTGAGTACTATTGCGTAATCCCGGCCTCTGCTCTTTTGAGAGAAAACTAGAGTCACTGGTCCTAATATATTAATTTTTGACGCGTCAATGTATAAAGTTTTAGATATTCTAATCACACCACTCAATTGAATTAATACCTTCTGAACCCCATTAGGTACAATTTGCGCATACCCTGCAGCCTGATCTAAAACTTTTTGCAGGGCATCAGTACTATCTTTTCCACCGGAAAAATCTATGTCATTGAGTAATAAATTAGAGGAATCAACAGGTGACCCATTAGCAGTATAGACTTTCAGAAATGGTGCACTAATCAGCGCTGTTGAGATAAACGTTCTTCTATCCATAAACCACCTTTGAATTATAAAAATGAGTACCTATTGAATTAATATTTTCTTTTTCTTTATGAACTTATAAAATAGACACACAATCAACAATTCAACTAATGAAATAGAGATTGCCACACCATAAACCCCTCCCCATTTAATCATAGGGTATATGATTGAAAAATAGAAAATGACAGCAAATAGATACACTTTTTTAAGATAAAAACTTTGTCCTGCCGGAATCACTATTAAGTTAACTAATATCATCGAGATAGCAATAATGAACTGAGTGAAAATCATAACACGCAATAGTGCCGATACACTCTCACTCTCAGAGAAAAACAAATTAATTACGACCTCTCCTAAAAAATAATTAGAAATATAGGCAAAAAGGCTAATACCTAAAAAAACATACGCAATTTTAATGAATAACTTTTTTAAAGTCGAATATTGTTGCTCATGAAACAATGAGCATACACGGCTAAAATTTGCTTGAACAAGAGGTATATATAACTGACGCAAAACATTAGCTAATTTATCAGCAAAACTATAGACGCCTAAAACACTATCCCCTAAAAACACTTTAATGATAATTGGATTAAAATAAGTAAAACCAAGAGTCAAAAATGAAGCTGAAAAGTTATGAAAACTATCTCGAGTGAGTATTTTAATGTCCTCAAAAGATATATAAGACGTGGCGAAATCGACAATTTTATTTTTTAATATTATTATTTGCATACCAACACCAGCTAGTACTGGTGAAAATAGCTGACAAATGGCGGCAATTATAAGATCATCTTGATCCTTTACAAATAAAACAATCAATAATAATGATAACAACCTAGATGCAAAATTAAGAAAAGCCACATTTGAATTTCGTCCTAAACCTTGAAATAACCATGCAGGCATTAATATTGATGAGCTGGCTGATATAACACCTAAAATTGTTAACTTTTTATCAATTATGCTTTGATTTGATAACAAAACAAAAACAACACCTAATAAAATAACCACAATAAAAATTAGCGATTTGATAACCTGTACATTTGAATAAATTCGGCTAATATTTTTTGTGTTGTTAGTATCTATCCCAATATTTCTTGCAGCAGAAAAGTTAAATCCAAAATCCACGAAAAAAATAGCAATATAGCTTATTGCTTGCGCATAACTTAGTTTTCCAAAAAACTCAACGCCCAACACATGTGCCAAATAAGGAACTAGTACGAGGGGGAGAATTATATTTGAGACTTGCACCAAGTATAAATATATAGTTTCCCGACCAACATTAGCTTTCATTAAATAAACCACCATATCAAATAAGTTAAATACTTCGACTCCCCTGATTTCACTTTTTTAAGTAAAGACAATCTTTCTTTGTATGTTATTTTACCTAGGACTAGACTAAGAAACTTATCATTTTTGACTGTTGGTTTTGCCAAATTATTAAAACGCTCAATGAATCTTTTCGTTATGATATTGTTTCGTCTTAATAATTCAGGAATATTTTTAATCATTGTGAGTGTAATACCATCTTGTTTAAACATGCCTGACGCACCAACTACATTCCCACCATGCTGTCTATATTTAATTAATGGTTTATTGACATAAAATATATTTCCATAATATGCAGCAATTAAAGCAATCCACCAGTCATGCATGCGCACATCATCAGGAATTGGTTCAAATAGACTTTTTAGAGAACGATTAAACATCATTACACAACCAGGTATGTGGTTGCTAATTAAAAAATCCTCAGGATTACTACATTGATTACTTTTGTTAGATATCCGGAAAAAAGAACTATGAATGCAATTCAATGTTGAATCAACCACTTCTAAATCAGAAAAAACAAGAACAGGTTCTCCGAATTCATTTTCTTTATCTTTCATACTGCTTAGTAAAGTTTCTAATTTATCAGGCATCCAATAATCATCTTGGTCACACAAACATATATAGTCCGTATTGCAGTACGATAATGAACGTTTAAAGTTTTTGAGAGCACCTTGTCCACCCGTAACATCATGTACAATCAACTTTCCCTCTGTGTATAGGGGATGCTGATGTAAGAGTTCAAGTGTATTATCAGACGAACCATCATCGCATACATGAATAATGAAATTATTGTATGTTTGTGATTTTATCGAATCCAACAATTCAGTAATGTAGCGAGATCCATTGTAAGTCGCCAACGCAATAGAAACATCAATAGCCATCGTTCACCCTCTATCCAAAATACGATTAAAAACTAGCAGCGTGGATGCTTACCTTTAATAAAACAACTTATTAAAGATAATAGATTGCCCCAATTAAATAGAATGATATTTTTTAGCAAGCGCTTCACGAAATAATATATTCTAATGCGATTTGGGTAACGCCTTGCTATAATTGCAGCATCATAAAGCCTTTCTCTTTCTCTAAATAACGATGGTTTAGAATTATTTGCTCTTGATAAAGAATGCATTATCACGGAAGAGCAGATGACATTTAATTTATAATCTAGTTCTTTTAATCTTAGAAAGAATGATGTATCTACACCATATAACGCAAAATTTTCATCAAAGACACTTCCATATTTATTTTTCAACAGCGGTACTATATCACGTTTAATAGTAAGCCCTGATGATATAGACATTAGGTCATCAATATCGATATAGCCTTCATTCGTAATTGGAACGCCGTTCACCGTCGGGTAATAATATTGACCATCATCAACACTTAATATCCTTGGAACGCAAACATCAAAGATGTTTAAAACAATATTTCTAAAAAAAGTGATCTCCAACTTTGAATCATCATCGATAATAACAAAATAATCAGCTCTACTATTATCATCAATAAAATCATTATATACTTTACTTAAAGGTTTATTTTCTAAATGTTCAATATATCTTATCCCTTGGAATAAACTCTCATTAGATGACAAAAATTCTTGCACTTGTGGGATCGATTTTGGACCATTATTGACAATGGTAAGATCTACATTGCATAAATCATTGCACAATAACATTGTACGTAATGTGGCTGAATCTGATATGATTTTATTGTATAGAACTACCAGTACTGAAATTTTCATTCTCTTCCCATCATTCACCAAATGGTATCAAATCAGCTATCGAGAGCATTTTTCAAAATCTTTGTCCAAGAAAAATTATCTATAGCAAAATTACGCTCTTTACTTGCAAAATCTGTAGGTAATTTTTTGTACCAAAGAATTATTTCAGATATATTGATATCGCTTTCATCCGCATTAACTTGATATATAAAAAACTCATTATCAAAAGCATCATCAACATGACTTTTTATAAATGGTATGCCCATTGCTGCATATTCTTTCGATTTAATTGAGCTGTTATTATTATTACCACTTCGATGTCTGCCTAGCGCATCAACACAAACATTAACTTCTTCTAACAACTTGTTTATTTCATCATCTTCCATTCTTCCCAAAAAATGGACTTGGTTTTCAACACCTTTATCATGAACAAGTTTTTTAAGTCTAGAGTATTCAGGTTCTGTATCACCAACTATATAAAAACTAATAATATCTTTATGTTCGTACTCTGCGATCGCGTTTATTAATCGATCATAACCATGCCAGTACATTAAGTTAGCAATACCAGCAAATGTAAAACGAGTTACATCTCTTTTATTACTACCTAAAAATTTAACTCTAGATTCATCAACACCATTATTCATTTTTTTAGCATTTATACCATATATCTTTTCTGGCCCCTCTCCAATGTAAAGAACCTTAGAAAGATTTTTTTTAAAGAAGCAAAGTGAAAATTTATATGATAAATAACTAATATAACCCAGCAAGCCTTCACTTTCATTTTTATAAGGATAGGTTGGAATTTCGAAAAAAATTTTTGCTAATGTATTAGCCTTTTTTACTTTATTAATTGGCATGAATGAGAATAAAGGATACAACCCACCATGAGGTTTACGAAAATACACGACATCATAAATGTCATTTATTTTCTGAGATAAGGTATAAAATATAAAATATCGGTGAAACAGTGGGTAAGTTACTTTATTGTTGTCACTTTCAATAACTAACGCCCCGGCATCATAATAAACCAAATCGACTGAATAACCTAATCCATGCAATGCATTAGCTTGTGCTTGTATCTTTTTCCAAACTCCATTAGATAAGTCTTTTGTTATATGCGTAAGAAACAATAATTTTTTCATTCACCCCCCCCTTTCCTTTCAATTAGTATGACATAAAGGTATTTCAAGATAGAAAATGGTAAAGCTCTTTTTTTGAATTTAAAAGCTATCTTCATGTCATTTTTGGCTGATATCAACCTACTCCAATAAGGGTTTTTTTTGCGCTCTCCTCCCCATCCCCTGCAATGATATGCAAATAAGTCATTAAATATTAAAATCTGCCATTTACTTTTTATTCTTAACGAAAGCTCAATGTCTTCTTTGTACATAAAGAAGCTCTCTTCGAAGCCAATATTTCCTGAACTATCCTTTAATTGCATTAAAGCCGAGACTCTACAAAGCATAAAAGCACCACATATTGCCTCATATTTAACTAATGACGTAGAGTTAATCTCACATCTAATATCCTTCCATCTGCCAAGATAATCACAATAGATCCCCAAGGAATCATAGTTATTACTTTTCTTTCCTTCATCAAAATTATACTGAATTAATGGAACAGAAAAAATGCCAACATTGGAATATTTTTTTTCGTAAATACGTTCTAACATTACACTTAGAACGTGCTTTTCAACTCTTGCATCAGGGTTTAAAAAAAGCACAAAATCATAATTAATAATATCGTATAAGCCTCTATTATTAGCCTTTGCAAAACCAATATTATTCTCAAAGATGACATCTATCTCTTCGTTTTCTCTAGATAAAGCTTTCAAGTACGCTGTATCAGAAGAACCGGAGTCTACAATCCGAACCTGACACTCAGCATTATGTAATAAAGGTTCTAATGCCCAACTTAAATATTTACTACTATTATGAGTTACAATTACCACCAAAATCTTCTTATGCATATGAAATCCTATAGTTGAACGATGCTCCATCATTATTATAAATTAAAGGCATCTGGTTATGACAATATCTTCATAGTATTTACGTAATATTGTACACTTTCGACCTATCTCATTATTAATATCTTTCTGTTGAGAAAAAACAGAAAGATGATTTGAGGCACCTTCTCTATAAAGTGGATTCCATAATGGTATTGTTGCAATTGAATAAACAATTATCACATAAGTGAATTTGAATAGTGTCATTTTAGAGCCTTTACCGCTCTGACTCATGAACCCGTCCACTGAGATAATCAAGAACGGAACAAAATAATACCCTATCCTCACCAAAAATGAAGACAATCTACTCAAGAAAAGGAAAAAGACAGCCCCCACCCCAGAAAAGATACCAGCATTAGCATCCCGCTTTAGATATAATAAAACAAACAACAAAAAATAAAGATAAATCAATTTTGACTGAAATACATATGTCCAAAAACCGATATTTTTATCAGAAAATAAATAAGCATATGCCGAAATTTTATCGCCAACAAAAGGTATCCAAGAAAACAAAGCAGGATTATATAATGAATAAAGCAAAACTGAAGTAAGTATGAACGATAATATCATAAACTTAATCATACTTGCTTTATTGCTTTTTAGCATAAATAAATATAGCAGCGTTAGAATAGCCGAAATATGAAAAAAACTGGCTATTATCACATAAAACACAAACAGTAATTTCTTTTCCTTTGCTATAAATTGCATTGCATATAAAATTATACATAACGCAATACCTTGTCTTATTTGCTCGGTAAACATGAAAAAACTTAAAAAGCAAAATATAGTAAAAAAAGCAAGATTTGGACTTTTCAATCTTATACAGAAGGAGTAGACCATGATATACATCAATGCAGTAACAATTGAATTAAATACAGGAAAATCCATGCCTAAGAATACAGACAATCGCATGAAAATAAGGTAGCCGGGCTCTATAAAAAAGCTATTATAATATCCTCTTTGTACATCAAGATAGGTATCATAATAATTCATCCAATCATACCCATAAGCAAAGGTTAGACTATAATACAAGCCTACGATTATAATGGATAGTTGAAACAATCTTTTATTCTCGATGAAAGTCATAAATAACAATATTGTTGCCGATATTAAAAATACCATATCCACCACTTTCAGATTATAATATTTATATTACTTTAAGGAAGGCAGTGCAGAATAAAACCCCACAACCTTCAGTGTTCACTATTTAACCTATACTACTTTAACAATAAACTTATATGGTTAATAAATGCGACTTTCAATGATTTAAATAACCTTCAAATAATATTTCATGAACTTGTTTTCCAGAACCGCTTATGCATACTGCAAAGCCGCACCAAAGATTTTGGAATATGTCTATATCTTTTACCTAATTCATATCCCATGAATTTCATAAAATTATTAATTATTGCCAGCGGCACAATCATCCATTTGTCGTTATTTATCAAATATCTTAATTCTGATATAATGAATTTTTTACCTTCCCCTCCAGCATTCCCAAATTTTTCTCGAATCCATTTCTCATCAGTATGAAAAACGCCAATATCAAAATAACGTTTAAACTCCTCACTAGGAGTGTAGTTATGTGAATGATATACTATTGCACTTGGTACATAAGCAATTTTATAACCTGCCAAAACAACTTTAGCTGCATAATACATATCTTCACAGAGGATTGTATTTGAAGGAAATCCGCCTAACTTTCGGAAAATAGATAATCTATAAGCAGAAAATGAATTCGACATAAAAACAGTCTTAATTCCCATCTCTGGAATATTTTCTTTTCCACAAACATAACCATGTGAAGAGTAATTAAATGAACGCGCATGTTTTGCTAATGCACTAGCTCCCTCATGTGGAAGTTGCCTTCCATAAGCGCATGCAACATCTGGATCGTCAAATGCTCGAATTATATTTTCGATAAAATGCATCTCAGGTATAGCATCTTGTGTAAGAAATATTACAACATCGTACTCTTTAAAATTATCGATTGCGCGATTACGGGTACCACCATGATTAAAATCACTACCAGGAATCATCTGCACATCAAACCCATTTTGTTCAGCAATTTTTACTGTATCATCCTTGCTTTCTGAGTCAATAACATGAACGTGAGTATTATTAGGAGCATATTTCTTTATTTCAGAAGCAGATTTCTCCCAGATTTTCCCGCCATTATATGTCGGAATTGCAATAAAATATCTCATTGAACATAACTCTTCAGTTTCATAAAAATATAAAATTTTTTAATATGCACCATCTTTTCTTAAAACAACACTAATTGTTTTAAACAAAATGGCAATATCGTTCCACATTGACCAGTTTTTGACATACCACGCATCTAAATATACTCGAGTCTCATAGTCTACATCACTTCGCCCACTAACTTGCCATAAACCAGTCATTCCTGGTTTACTTAAAAGATAGTACTCGACCTCCTCATTATATCTTTCAAGCTCTGCGGTAATAATTGGTCGAGGACCAACCAGACTCATTTCGCCTTTTAACACATTAAATAATTGAGGAAGCTCATCTAAGCTAGTTCTACGCAATACACCACCGATCTTAGTTATCCTCGGATCGTTTTTTAGTTTAAATGTTTCATCCCATTCTTTTTTTGATTCTGGATCGCTTTCTAGAAGAGCTGTCAAAACTTCTTTTGAGTTAATAACCATCGACCGGAACTTAAGGCATTTAAACGGAACCCCACCTTTACCAATTCGTTCATGTCCATATATAGCAGGTCCACCATCCTTTTTTACCTTCCTACTGATATATAGCAGCAATGGAGATAATACAATTATAATTGCAAGAGAACCAAATATATCAAATGCTCGTTTAAGTATTCGGGATGACCACTTTGCTAAGTTTTGTTGAACACGGAATATCATAACCTCATGACTAAAAATAAACGACATATCTGTACTATCTAATGGCATACCACGCAAAGTTGGGATGACTGAAACATATCGATATCCATTTATCATAAAAGTACGTAGCCACTTATTACGTAAATCACTTTGATGTGATTCAACAGCTACTATGAATTGCGTTTTCTTGTCAATGTTGGTTAACCAACTTGGAGATCTTTTTAATACTGGTAAGTTGTCAATATATGTATCATCATCAAAATCTTCATCACCTGAAATAAACCCAACAATTACTAGACCTAAATTCCGCTCACTACTTATCGCACGATAGGCCTCTTGAGCATTCGGTCCACTTCCTATAATCCAAGTATCCCTTCGCCACAACCCGAAAAAGTCAAGTGTCCTCTTAGTCAACATCCTCGCTAATGGGACCAACATCATTATAAAGATCCATGTAAGTATCCATAGAGAACGTGAAAATGACCAAGTTGCAAATGCCATTACAGCAATTTCTATAATAGCAAAAATGACTAGTGTTCTTAATATTTCTTTAAGTTCGAACCAAAAAGTTTTACGATAAAAATAATGTCTAAGCCGCATCGAATACCATGCTACACAACAAATCGCCAGTATCCAATGTAATGCAATCCATTGTGAGATCGGATTATCATGCACATATTTATCATAATCAGTAATGATCATCGAAAAAATATTTAACGATAAGTACAAAGAAATCATGAAGCTAAATAAATCAGATATAGCCAAGGCGGTACTGACAATTATATTTCTGCCGAGAAGCGTCATATTCCCCTCTCAATTTAACACGCTTTGAATTAATCAAGATCAGGGGTATAAAAATGATTATACCCCATTACTATAAATTACTATTTATTTATCATTTTTATCCGAATACGAGTATCCGTAATGATTATATCCATAACCGTAGTAGCTACTAGCTTTTTTAACTACACCATTCAATATACTACCTTTAACTGTAACACCAGCTTGTTCAAAACGTCTTACACTAACTTCAATTTCCTTTGCTGTATTCAACTCAAATCTAGCAACTAATAATGTAGTTCCTGCATAGTTACCTATGATCGCAGCATCGGTTACAGCAAGTATCGGGGGAGTATCTAATACGATCAAATCATATCTTCCACTTGCCAATTCTAATAATTCCCCAAATCTTCTATGCATAAGAAGTTCAGCAGGATTAGGCGGTACCATACCTCTTGGGATATAATCAAAACCAGCCTCGTTGATTGTTCTTACTGCATTATTTAAATCTATTTTTCCAGATAGAATATCTGATAGGCCATTAATATTCTTTTGTTTGAAAAGTTTATGCGTATATCCTTTACGCATATCTGTATCGATAAACAATACCTTTTTTCCTGTCTGGGCAATTACTGCAGCCAGATTTGAACTCACAAAAGTTTTTCCTGCATTTGGACTTGCTCCAGAAATCATTAGCACATTATTACGTGACTCCATCATTGCAAAATGTAAGCTTGTTCGCAGTCCTCTGATAGCTTCAATTGCTAGATCTGCTGGATTTTCTACTGCCAAAAATGATGAAATTTCATCTTTTGAATTTTTTAACCATCCTTTATCTTTTGCATTACTTTTCGCAACACTTTCTGCAACTGGTATGCTTGCATATACATTGATACCAATTTCTTCAAGTTGTTCTGGCGTCTCTAATCCTCTGCGGAGAAATACTCTTACTAATACAAGCCCTGCAGAAAATATAGCACCAAGTACTATGCCAATAAGAACAATTAATATTTTTTTGGGTTTTACTGGCTTTGGCTGAGTAACAGCGTTATCAATTATGCGGACATTACCTATTGCACTTGATTTTGCAATACTCAATTCTTGTTGCCGGTTAAGCAATTGCATGTAAACTGCTCGACCAGATTCAACATCACGACTTAAACGCAATATTTCTTGCTGTGTTTCCGGCATTGCACTTACACGTTTATTTAATTTTGTTTTTTCATCCTGTAAAGTCTTCCTTTTTTCCATTAATGCTTTATAAGTTGGATGCTCTTTAGTATAGAGTTGTGATATCTCAGATTCTCGGAATGTTAATTCATTTAATTGATTATCAACATTAACAATCTGATCAAGTACAGCTTTAGCTTCTAGTGATAAATCAACTGAATCACTCTTTCTTCTATATTGATTTAATTTATCCTCTGAAAGGTCAAGATCATTCCTAACTTGTGGTAGTTGTTTATTCAAAAAATCTAGGCTCTTTGCATCCTGAGCGGCCTGCCGTGCGATATTTTGCGCTAAATAATTTTCACTAATACTATTGATAATTTTTTCTATCAAATCTGGATTATCACCATTTAATGATAATACTAACATCCCAGTATCTTTACCTTGGTCTACTACACTAATTCTCTCTTGAAGATCCGTAATTGCTTTTAGTCGAGATAGATAAGTTATAGAGAATTCAGTACCAGGCTCAGCATCTATTTCATCAACTTTTAGTGAAATACCTTTCTCATTAATTAGCTGCCCAACATATCCAGTAAAAGTAGAGTTATCAAGCTTGACACTAAATCTATTGGAGTCTATTACACTTAGCGAAATCTCCGGCTCATCACGGCCGTTTTCTGGAATATATAATCTCGATATTGTAAGATGTCCTGGTTTGTTACCTATTAAGCGTGAAAATCCTCTTCCAAATACTGGGAAGTATTTTTGTTTTACCTGTGCCTGCAAATTAAGATCATCGACAGTTTTCCCAATTATCATCCTAGACTGTATTAGTGCAATTTCCGGTGCAGACTGAGGTTGGCTATCAGGTAGCATCTGACTTAAATTACTTAATATTGCATTGGCTTGCTTTTGTTCAACTTGAATTAATGCATCGGCTTGATATATCGGAGTTGAAAATAAAGCGTATATCAATGCTATTAATGTAAAAAGAGAAGTAACTGAAATAATTAATTTACGATGATCTATAAACTCACCAATAAGTCGCCCTAAGTCGATTTCATCTGTTTCTTTTGATGGTGTTTTATTCGTCACTGATGGCATGTGATTTTTCCCGATTTATGCACTTAGTTTTTGAGCCCAAAGTTTACCTGCTTGCTCAATAAGTTTATATACTGATAAGAAAGCCTCGTCACTTTTACGGTAAGGGTCAGGGATCTCTCTTTGATTGAGCCAATGTCCGAATAGCATGGTTTTTCCTCTGAGTTCTGGTGCAATCCGTCCAACCTCTTCGAGATGGTGTTTTTCCATAACCAATATCAAATCATACTGACGCCCAAGTGCAGAGGTAAATTGTCTGCCTTTATGCCCAGCCAGTGATAACCCATATGCTCCAGCAACTTTTATAGCGCTTTCATCTGCAGAATGTGCAATTAAAGCCCCTGTCCCAGCTGAATCGATTTTCCTATCTGGTAACAAATTCTGTAAAAAACGCTCTGCAATTGGTGAGCGACATATGTTTCCCGTACAAACGACAAGAATAGAGTCAAACATTATTTCATATCCTTGACAAACTTAACGGTTTCAGTCATATCATGTACACCAGTAATTGTCGGCACTAACTGTGAAATTACGCGATTCCAACGTACTAGCGGTGCAGTAGTCACATATACAATGTCATAAGGTTGTAACTGAAATTCGGTGCCGAGCACCATTGCCGACGCATCCTGTGCATTCAATTGATAAATATTTGCTATTTTACCTTGCTTATCACCTTTCAATTGGCGAATAACAAAAACACCTGTAGCATCGCTGAAAGCCTGCGACATGCCTTCAGCATTCCCCAAAGCTTCTGCCAGGGTCATACCACTGCGATCCATTTTCATCGTGCTTTGTTTACCAACCTCTCCCATCACGAATACTTTAAGATCGTCATTACGGGGTACAAACAGAATATCCCCTGGATACAGCAAGCGGTTTTCTGTCAAATCACCTTTCTGCATAAGGGCATATAGTGAGATTTTGGTGTCCTTACCATTATGCGTTAGCACCACATTGCGCCAGTCAGCGTCTTCTGATAAACCACCTGCAGCATTGATTGCATCCATTACAGTTAACGGAATATTTGTAATCGGTTGCTGTCCTGATTTAGCAACTTCGCCAGTCACATAGGCTTTTTGCGAGCGGAATGCAGCAATACTTACATCAACCTGAGGGCTTTCAATATAAGTGGTCAAACGGCTGGCTATATCCTGGCGTACCTGGCTAAGCGTTTTCCCCGCCACCTGTACTTTACCGATATAAGGATAGAAAATGGTACCGTCGGAGTTAACCCAGTTACCGGTGTCGCTGGCGCTACGATATTGGCCTGCAGGTGTAGTGAGCTCTGGGTGGTCCCATACGGTAACCATCAACACATCGCCAACTCCAATGCGATATTCATAACTTCTGAGTAAATTATCAAGCTGTGGGTTTGGACGAGCCAGTACACTTTCCGGGCGAAGCTGATCGATCAGCCCCGGCGTCATGGGATACACATTAACCAGTTTATCCAGATCGTAGTCGCTGTCCGGCAGCTCAACCACGTTCTTCCGCAGACTATTTAACCCTTGACCGGGGATAATCGTACAACCCGATAAAAACCCAATTGCCAACGCTAATGCCGAAAATCTAACAAGTTTTTTCTTCATAATGTCACATCATCAGTAAATCAAAATTTGCCAATTCCTGAGCAGCTGTCATAGCCGTTGCTTCCCTGCCGGCTTATGGAGAGAGAAAAGCTTACTGCGTCCTGCAGCGCTACCACCCTCTATCCCCTGTTTTCAGCATTCAGCCTTATAAACTAAACGGTATTTCTATCCCTGCGCTGGCCCCAACGTCATCGCTGTCGCTGTTGTTTGCGTTGGTGTACCACAGTGAAGTATTCAACCGGACCGACTGATAAACATCCCCGCTCCAGCCAAGCTGTACTCCTTTCAAGGTATCAGCATGAGGGAATGCTTTGTTGATCGACTGATTCTCCGGGTTAACTTTGGCGTATACCAGACGTGTACTCCAGCGTTGGTTATCCTCTGTAATAAGCTCGACTTTTCCTGCGATGAGCTGACCATCTCCGCCCATTGCATCGCCCAGCGGATAGCCCTGCTGATAATATCCATCAGTATAGATATGATGATTATAACTGTAATTGGTCCGGCTCATATTGGTGCGCGTATCATGCGCTTCCAGGTACCAGTTCACAGCATCCTTACCCCAGCCGTGGTGGCCTTCCACACCGCCCAGATACATATTGGCCGAAGGCAGATAACCTGACTCATCCTCACCGATCATTTGTCCGTAGAAGCTCACCGGCCAGCCCAAAGTTGGCTCTAGTTTGAATTTAAAGTCAAATCCGGCCAACTGGTTCCCCGGCTCGTTATCCGTTCCGGTATTGTCTTTCCCTGTAAAGCCATCCCAGAAGCTGCTGAAGGATTGCGGCCGCCCTTCCCCGCCCCACTGCATAATGCGCGACGCGCCTAATTCTAAAGACTGGAACGGCGTGAAGGTGAAACGACCACCAATAATTTTAGCATGGGGTACTGCGGTATATTGATTCATCTGGCTGGCGGAGATCTGGTACTGCCATGGACCCACCCAGCGCAGCCACCAGGTTTCCGGTGCCGCCTGCTCGGCTCGCTGCATCAGGAAACCGGTCATCGGTCGCATCGCATCCCCGCGGATCAGGCTTCCTTCATACCCCGGCCCCCACCACTGCGGAACCTGACCAAAAGAGAGCCACTGGTTCCAGAACTTCACCGCGCCGTAGGCACCGTTGGCGTTGAAACGCGATCCGTTACTGATCCGCTCCCCCCCTTCGACGTTACCCTGAAGGTGGACATCCCACCATTCGCCGCTGTTGTTAAACGCCAGGCCTAACGAGTTATCTGCCGGCTGCGTCTGGCCAAACCCCTGCGGGGTGCCCGGCTGGTCGGTTGAGGTGTAGCCGGTGACCCGGAAATCAGCTTTTAAAGCAGACAGTCGCTGGTTGATACGGGCCAGGACCACTTGTTCAGAAGAATAGGACGGTTTGGCCTTTTTTAGCGCCCGGGCGATCTCTTCCTGGCTTAGCGGCCAGGTTGACAGGCTCAGATGGATGACCCCGCGATCGGAAAGCCAGGCAAGGTCGTTACGCAGATCATTATCATTTACTACTAACCCGGCCGCGTAAGCCTGGGCTCCCAGTGAGGAAAGCAAGCCCAGCGTCACGGCAATGCGCGCAATTTTTATCATTGTACAAGATCCATTTTCAGCCCCGCTGTCGTATCTCAATGAGAATGAGGGGAATACCAAGATAGAAAGCGCTCGCGGCACCAGCTGACTTCACTGTGCAACACCGGCGAGGCAAGTACAGTTACCCTAAGCTGCTTGTCACCCTTATAACATCCACCCAGCTCACAATGTAGGCGAATTTTACCGTACAGGCTATCGATGAGACGGGAAAGTTGGTGTACAGGTGATATTAGCAACCGCTCCTGACCCCTTTATGAGGATATCTGATGAGCATGATAGAT
Source organism: Klebsiella sp. A-Nf5 (assembly GCF_002810545.1). Taxonomy (NCBI): domain Bacteria; kingdom Pseudomonadati; phylum Pseudomonadota; class Gammaproteobacteria; order Enterobacterales; family Enterobacteriaceae; genus Klebsiella; species Klebsiella sp. A-Nf5. The sequence goes on from NZ_PIOG01000106.1 coordinate 18,388, forward strand.
ATCTTATGGCGTTAATCACCCAAAGTGCTTCGATTTTTAGAGACGTTCAGAGAAGGTATTTTGTGCAGCAGCACGTGGTTTCAGCGACGCTACCGCCCCTGGCTTAACAGCTACCAGCGCACTGACTACCTGAACGGCGTATTTAATCGGCCTGTGGGTGATAAATTGGTCAGGCCTTTATTTTTGGCGGCGTTAAGTCTACGGGATTTCGGTCACAATTGGGAGTCTTGCTGCCGAATATCTGCCAATTAATCCCATCCGCTGTTTTATTGGCGAAAAATAAGCGGCTCGCCAATAAAGATTATTTATTGTTCTCAACTATCGAACATCTGCCTGGCGCTGCCACACCAGCACAGATACAGCTAACCATTTGAAAAAACTACAATTTCTCGCGACACTGACGTCATTCTAAAATCAGATGATGTCGCCATAGTCAACTACAATTTCTAATAGTTTCTCGTTGCTGGGTTATTCATCCAACGTGGAACAGGTGCTTTCTGAACGCATTTAAGAAACGTCTGACCACGGCTATATCCAGGCAAATTGACAATAACAATGTAGTAGCACTGCGTTATTTCATAAATATGAATTATCAATTACCTGGCATATAGTAGATTATTTTCTTATTTGTCTAATTAACCGGCGAAAACTTAATTTCCCCTGTAAAACAAATGGCAATTACCAGGCCTGCTTATGCAGATCAGTTCGAGTAAAAGGTTTATCCAGCGGCCCCACCGCGGTGGCGATTTGCCCCAGCAGGGACTGAGTCGGCGCTTTACTGCCGCTATGCAACAGGATAAGCGGGACCATCACCAGGCACGCGACACCGCCCCAGGAAATACTCACGCTTTCTGGATGGGTGGTACGTTTTTGCAGCAGCAGGAACAAAGCGCTGCCAGCAGCACCGAGCAGCAGGCCAGCGATCACTTCCGAGACGGAATGCGCATGGATGGCCAGTCGTGAATACCCCACTACTGCGGCCAGAATATAGCCGGTGGCGACGGCTGCTTTTTGCAGCCCCGCGGAGAAACGGGCACTGAGCAGCCATAAGAAGATAGGCCAGAAGGCTGCGGAGAGCGCTGAGTGGCCGCTGAAGCCGGTGTAATCCAGCTCGCGAATGCCCAGACCCCAGCCCATAAAGGCCAGTTTGGAGGCGCAGACGATGGCGCCGGTGATGCCGAACAGCAAACTCCACTGCCACGCCAGCAACCGCGACGTTTTACGCAGTATCAGGACAATAAACAACGCCGCTGCGCTGGGCAGCAAAACGGTGCTATCGCCAAAAAATGAGATGAGTTGCCAGTTCATATACCTGTGATCCTTCGATGATGTCCACTGCCGTGCTCAGGGATTATCCGTAATGTCTGTACCAGCTCGCATGCCAATTCATTTCACATTTTTATGCATGCAAGTGAGATGTTTAAAGCGGAAACATGATCGCAGTCAAGTTTTATTTTTGGCTGACGTTGACCGCTTTCCCTGCGCTTTAGGAATTGTCGCACTAAGTGACTATTCACAAAGCATTATTGCCGCTACTCCGACCATTGCACCACAGAGGCCAGAGACAAACTACCAGAAGTCTCCGAAGCCATACGTTTCTTTACAATCGTTATAACATTCACGTTATGAATAATTTCTGCATAACGTTATGAGCGGCGTGGCGAAAGCCTTTGCCCTGCCGCTCATCTTCACACCAGCTGTCAGGCCAGCAGTTTTTTAATGCTTTCGCGGAATTTGGCGCCTTCTTTCAGGTTACGCATTCCGTAGGTGACGAAGGCCTGCATGTAGCCCATTTTTTTACCGCAGTCATAGCTTTCGCCGGTCATCAGCATCGCGTCAACGGACTGCTTCTTCGCCAGTTCGGCAATGGCGTCGGTTAGCTGGATACGGCCCCAGGCGCCTGGCTCGGTACGTTCCAGTTCGGCCCAGATATCTGCCGACAGCACGTAGCGGCCCACCGCCATCAGGTCGGAGTCCAGAGTCTGCGGTTCGTCCGGTTTTTCAATAAACTCGACGATACGCGCCACCTGCCCTTCGGCCACCATCGGCTCTTTGGTCTGGATCACGGAATATTCGGAGAGGTCCCCCGGCATGCGTTTCGCCAGCACCTGGCTGCGGCCGGTCTCGTTAAAGCGGGCGACCATAGCGGCGAGGTTATAGCGCAGCGGGTCTGCGGTGCCACCGTCGAGAATGATATCCGGCAGCACTACGACAAACGGGTTGTCCCCGACTACCGGGCGGGCGCAGAGAATGGAGTGGCCCAGACCCAGCGGCTGTGCCTGGCGCACGTTCATGATGGTTACGCCCGGCGGGCAAATGGCCTGGACTTCCGCCAGCAGCTGGCGCTTCACACGCTGCTCAAGCAGGGCTTCCAGCTCGTAGGAGGTATCAAAGTGGTTTTCCACCGCATTCTTCGAGGAGTGCGTCACCAGGACAATCTCTTTGATCCCGGCGGCGACGATTTCGTCAACAATGTACTGAATCATTGGCTTATCAACGATCGGCAGCATCTCCTTAGGAATTGCCTTTGTGGCCGGCAGCATATGCATGCCTAGTCCTGCGACCGGAATAACCGCTTTCAAATTCGCCATATTCATCTTCACCTGTTTGGTTGCAAAACACGCAGCTTTGCAAAATTGTACATGTCACAAATCCATTGGAACTGATAATACACGGATACTGCTCGGGCATCTGCCCGCCAAATTCTTAAATTCACTGTCACCTAAAAGAATACACACAACTTTCTTTTATCAACAGGTCGAAGTGAGAATAATCTTATTCTCCATCAGGTTATTCAGCGGCCCGCTTCCCTGCACAGCGCGATGTCGCCGCGAGGCCCGTACATCGCGGCCTTTGGCACGCAGCCCCTGCCAGCTGCATGCTGCGGCGTTCATATGTCCGGAAAGAATAGATATAGATAATTAATTTCGCCAGGCAATATATTTCAGCATAAACAGCCAGATATGGCAGGATAATAACCGTATACCACGGCAGGGTACTGCGATCGGCGCTATTCTGCGCTCACTTCATGATATGAATTATGCCGATTTTGTGAGCGGGCTTCGCACTTCACGCGAGGATGAGGAAGGGTACCTACCGTGGTGAATGACGGGACTGTCCGCGCTTTTGCGCCGGGCAAAACGCAGCGGGTGGTGGTTCTGATATCAGCAAGCTTATTCCAGCGCGTTCCGCCATATTGTTATTTTTCCGCTGATCTTTTCTGGAACATAATTCTTATCTGTTCACCTAATTTGCTGGAAATATATCCACCTCCGGCGGAGTGATATCCGCGTCGTTATTGCATTTTAGACTCATCTTATCCATGATCGTGGTAACACATACCGCAGTCGTACAGGTTTTAATACATATGGAATGGATTGCCGATCCGTCAATCTGGGCAGGTCTCGTCACGCTGGTGGTTATCGAACTGGTGTTGGGTATCGATAACCTGGTTTTCATCGCTATCCTCGCCGAAAAGCTGCCGCCCGCTCAGCGCGACCGCGCTCGTATCACCGGTCTGCTGCTGGCGATGGTGATGCGTCTGCTGCTGCTGGCCTCTATCTCCTGGCTGGTGACCCTGACCAAACCGCTGATTGTTTTTCACGACTTCAGCTTCAGCGCCCGCGATTTAATTATGCTGTTCGGCGGCTTATTCCTGCTGTTTAAAGCCACCGTCGAACTCAACGAACGGCTGGAGGGGAAGGACAGCGATAATCCCACCCAGCGCAGAGGGGCGAAATTCTGGGCCGTGGTGGCGCAGATCGTGGTGCTCGATGCCATCTTCTCGCTCGACTCGGTGATCACCGCCGTCGGCATGGTCGACCACCTGGCGGTGATGATGGCCGCGGTGATCATCGCTATCAGCCTGATGCTGATGGCCAGCAAGGCCCTGACGCGCTTCGTTAACAGCCACCCGACCATCGTCATCCTCTGTCTGAGCTTCCTGCTGATGATCGGCTTCAGCCTGATTGCTGAAGGCTTCAGCTTCATTATTCCGAAAGGCTATCTGTACGCGGCAATTGGCTTCTCGGTCATGATTGAAGCCCTTAACCAGCTGGCGCTGTTTAACCGCCGTCGCTTCCTCTCCGCCAATCTGACGCTGCGTCAGCGCACCACCGAGGCGGTGATGAACCTGCTGAGCGGCCAGAAAGAAAAAGCTGAACTGGATGCTGACACGGCGTCGCTGGTCGCCGATCAGGACCATCATCCGCTGTTTAATCCGCAGGAACGGTTGATGATTGAGCGGGTGCTGAACCTTAATCAGCGCAGCGTCAGCAGCATTATGACGTCGCGCCATGATATCGAACGCATCAACCTCAGCGCACCCGAGGAAGAGATCCGCAGCCTGGTGGAGAAAAATCAGCATACCCGGCTGGTGGTGACCGGCGGGAAAGATAATGAAGACCTGCTGGGGGTGGTTCACGTTATCGACCTGCTCCAGCAGTCCCTGCGCCAGGAGCCGTTGGATCTGCAGGCGCTGGTGCGGCAGCCGCTGGTCTTTCCGGAGGGGTTACCGCTCCTCTCCGCGCTTGAGCAGTTCCGTCAGGCCCGCACCCACTTCGCCTTTGTGGTCGATGAGTTTGGTTCCGTCGAGGGGATTGTAACCCTGAGTGACGTGATGGAGACCATCGCCGGTAATCTGCCTAACGAGGTGGAGGAGATCGACGCCCGGCACGATATTCAGCATCATCAGGACGGTTCGTGGACGGTTAACGGCCATATGCCGCTGGAGGATCTGGTGCAGTACGTTCCGCTGCCGCTGGATGATAAACGTGAGTACCACACCGTTGCCGGTCTGTTGATGGAGTATCTGCAGCATGTGCCGCAGGTGGGAGAAACCATTGAGATTGACGGCTATACCCTGCGCACGCTGCAGGTCGACAGCCATCGGGTGCAGAAGGTGCAGATCGTCCCGCCGGCAAAGCAGGATGAGCTGGATTATGAGGTGTAATCGCCAGGCATAAAACGGCCCGGGGTATCCCGGGCGGTGGGATGGATAATCAAACCCATGCCTGATGGCGCTGCGCTTATCAGGCCTACGGGATGGCAACACAAACCGGGGGATTACCCCACCGCACAACCCAGGCCGGGTCAGGCGTAGCCGCCACCCGGCATCATCGTGACATCACACTTTGACGACATTCTCACATCGCGGGGAATTGATGCTCTATACCTGCCACACTGCCTGATGGCGCTGCGCTTATCAGGCCTACATTAATTGGCGACGCAAGCCGATGATATTGCGCACATCCCAGGCCGGGTCAGGCGCAACCGCCATCCGGCATCAACGGGGCTCCACGCTTTGACGACATTCTCACATCGCGGGGAATTGATGCTCTACACCTGCCACACTGCCTGATGGCGCTTCGCTTATCAGGCCTACATTAAGTGGCGACTCAAGCTGATGATATTGCGCATATCCCAGGCCGGGTCAGGCGCAGCCGCCATCCGGCATCAACGGGGCACCACACTTTGACGACATTCTCTCATCACGGGGAATTGATGCTCTACACCTGCCACACTGCCTGATGGCGCTTCGCTTATCAGGCCTACATTAATTGGCGATGCAAGCCGATGATATTGCACAAAACGTAGGCCGGGTCAGGCGCAGCCGCCACCCGGCATCAACGAGGCTCCACCCTCTGACGACAATCTCACAGCCCGGAAGGCCCGGGCTGCGGTGATGGAGATTACAGCTTATCAAGCAGCTTTTTGGCGTCTTTGCTCTCTTTGCTGCCTTTATTACGCTCAACCCAGTCGTTGAGGCGCTGCTTCGCTTCATCCTGTAGCTGTTTCCGCAGGATCTGATCGACCTGCAGACTGTAGCTCAGCGACTGCCAGTCGCCGTAGATGCGCAGCGGGATGGCGGTCTGTTTCAGGCGGTCGATAAGTTTGCCCTCCCCTTTCCAGCCGCCGAGCACGCGCACGTTAAAGCGCATATCGCAGTTCTCTTTCTGCAGATCGAGCTGACCTTCGCCGGTCATCGCCATCATGTCGGACTGCCCCTGCAGGCGGTTCAGCGTCACCACCCCGTTATCCAGCGTCAGCTGGCTGCTCACGGAATCCAGGCGGGTGGCATTGTCATAATTCTCCTGCGCCCGCACGTTGGTGCTGCGCTCCACGGCCTGCTGCACCAGCTGCTGGAAGTTCAGCCCTTCGGTACGGGTATCGGCCATCTGGAGCTGAGCCTGCCCCTGCCAGTGACGACGGAAATCATCCGCGTCAATGCGTGTTCCGGAAAACTCGCCGGTCAGCGACAGCTTGCCGGTCAGGTTTAATGAATAGTTAAAGGCTTTGATCAGCGAACCGATCTCTACATTCTGCAGCGCCGGCTGGAACGTCGCCTGCGGCGTGTCGCCACGGGCATCCAGAGTGCCGGGGAGAGAGAGCTGCCCGCCGTCGAGGTTGCCCTGCATTTTGCTGACCGTCAGGAGCCCCTGCTGGTTGCTGATTTCGCTCTGCACCTGGGTGAAGTTCAGGCCGCGCCATTGCAGCTGGTCGGCGCTCAGGGCCATCCGGCCGTTAAAGCCGCGCAGGCTCTGGTAATCTTCGCGCTCATCGCTGTCGGCGATCACCGGACGCAGCGGTCGCGTCTGGCTCTGGGCCTGCTGGCTGGCACTGCTGTCCGTCGCTGGCGAGGAGGGTGCCAGCAGGCTGTCGAGATTCAGGGTGGTCGCGTGGAGATCCAGCGACCAGTCCGGGCGATCCCCCAGCACCACGCTGCCGTTGCCGGTAAGGGTGCTGCCGCTGGCCATCAGATTCAGGTTGTCAAAGCGCAGGGTTTTGCCATCTTCCTGCCAGCTGGCCTGCAGACTGCCCTGGCCATTAATGCCATCAGGGGGCAGCTCGGCGCCGCGCAGCTGCCAGCTTAGCTGGCTAAAGTCGGCTTTTAAGGAGTGGGGATAGTCGCCGCCCTGCACGGTAGCGGAGAAGTTGAGTGCCAGGTCGCGCTGGTCGCGGTTGATCCGACCGGAGAAGTCGACGGTGGCCCGGTGATTCTCATCCTGCTCCATTTGCAGGCGGATATCGCGCACGGTCACCTGCTCGCCGTTCTCATGCTGGAAGAAGAGCACGCTGTCGGCCACCTGCAGCTGGCGCACGTCGTAGGACCATCCGCGGTCCTCCGGGGCCTGCGGCAGGGTGTTGTCATGCGGTACCACCGGCGCAGCGCTATCGCGAACCGCCTCGGTTTTCGGGGTCAGCTGGATCACCGCGCCCTTGAGCATCACCTGCTTCACCTGCAGCTGATGCGAGAGCAGTGGCAGCAGCGCCACGTCGAGGCGCATGTTGTCGGCGCGGATCACCGGCTCTTCGGCGCCCCGAGCGGTCAGCGTCATGCGTCCGCTGAGAATGCTGAGCTGCGGCCAGACGTGCCAGCGCAGCGGGCCATCGAGTTCAAGCTGATAACCGCTGCGCTCTGCCACCTCATGCACCATATAGGCGCGAAAATCGTTGGGATTGACCAGCAATACCAACGAGGTAAGCCCGGCGACAATGACCGCCAGCAGGATCATCAGCGTTGTCAGTATTCGTCTCATGGCACCCTCTGCAACACCCCGTTGACGTTATCAATCCTTGTCGATTCTGCTCGCCACCGCGCCCTGCTGGTCGCGATATTTGGCGTCTTCACGGCGGTTATACGGCCGGGCCGCCGGGCCCGATAATGGCTCAAAGCTCAGCGCGCCGATAGGCATCCCCGGACGCAGCGCCAGCGGCAGTTTGCCGGAGTTGTAGAACTCAAGCACGATGCAGCCGGACCAGCCCGGGTCGATGCGGTGCGCGGTAACGTGCACCATCAGCCCCAGCCGCGCCAGTGAGGAGCGTCCGTCCAGCCAGCCCACCAGATCGGCTGGCAGGGTGACTGATTCATAGGTCACCGCCAGCGCCAGTTCGCCAGGATGCAGGAAAAAGGCCTCCCCTTCCGGCAGGACGATCTCTTCGCTCATCACGCGGTCCAGCGCGGCGCTGACCTCGGCCTTCGGTCCGCTTAAATCGATAAACGGCGCCGTGTGGCCGCGGAAGGTGCGGAATTTATTACCCAGCCGTACATCAACCGTCGCGCCATTAATACGCTCAACGGGTGGGCGCGGATTAATGGCGAGTCGCCCTTCATCCAACCAGGCTTCGATATCTCGGTCACACAGACGCATGGGCTTTCTCCTTATAAGGCTGCTTCCCGCACGCTTCGCGGCGGACAGGGCAATAGGGCTACTCTTTGCACGTTACACAATTCGGCCAGGTTATTCAAAGAACTGACTGATTTTGGCCTTCAGAATATCAATCGCGATGCGGTTTTTGCCGCCGCGCGGCACGATGATGTCGGCATACTGCTTCGACGGTTCAATAAACTGCAGGAACATCGGGCGCACGGTCTTCTGGTACTGGGCCATCACCGAGTCCATGGAGCGGCCGCGCTCGTTAACGTCGCGCTTAATACGGCGCATCAGGCAAATATCGAGCGGGGTGTCGACGAAAATAGAGAAGTTAAGCTCGTTACGCAGGCGCGCGTCGGTCAACAGCAGGATCCCTTCAAGAATGATCACCTTCTTCGGCTCGACGTGAATGGTGTTCGGCGTGCGGGTATGCTCGACGTAGCTATAGACCGGCAGTTCAATCGGCTGGCCGCTTTTCAGCATCTGCAGGTGCTGGAACAACAGACTGTGGTCCATTGAGCTCGGGTGGTCATAGTTGGTTTTGACGCGCTCTTCCATCGACAGATGACTTTGATCTTTGTAATAGCTGTCTTCCGGAATGACGCCAATATGTTCGTCGCCAACTTGTTCACGCAATTCGCGATAGAGAGTACTGGCAATAAGACTTTTGCCAGAAGCCGATGCGCCGGCGATACCTACAATGACGCACTGATGGGACATATCAGTCATAAATTTTTGCGACCTGATTAACCTGGATAGAGATGGAGGGTGGCGGCGGACCGCCAAACGCGGCAATTATAGGGATTTCAGCGCCCCGATACCAGTGGTATGCGCCCCGGACGGCTATTCCGCCGCCGGGATCCAGTCATCGGTATACCAGATATGCAACAGCGCATACGATCGCATCGGCTGCCAGCGGCGGGCATAGCGGGCGATGGCGGCCGGGGTCATTGCCGGAAAGCGCTGTTTAATCAGGTAATCATCCGGCAAAAAGATATCTTTCGCCTGCCAGCCGCGCAGAGCAAAGTAGTTTGCCGTCCAGCGGCCAATCCCGGGCAGGCTCTGCAGTTGACGCAGCCCGGCGTCGATGTCCGCTGGCGCGGTCAGGGGCAGCTCGCCGCTGAGCGCCGCCCGGGCGAGGTGGATCAGCGCCTCCGCGCGCCGAAGCGGCATTCCCAGCGCCTTCAGCGCCTGCGGGTCGGCCCGGGAAAGCGCCTCTGGCGTCGGGAATAACACATAGCCGGGCGCGTCCGCCAGCGGTTCGCCCCAGCCAGCCGCCACTTTGGCGGTGAGCCGGGCGGCCATCGCCACGCTCACCAGCTGGCCCAGCACCGCACGTACCGCCTGTTCGAAGGCATCCAGCGCCCCCGGCAGGCGCAGCCCCGGCCGCGCCTCAGCCAGAGAGCCCAACGCCCCGGCGACCTGCCGCGGATCGCAGGCTAAATCAAACAGCTGGCCAATTCGCGTATAGCAGATCTCCGCCACCGGTTGCAGCCCCGGGGAGAGGGTCACCCGCAGGCCCTGCGCCTCCTCGTCCGGCGCCAGATGAATCAGCCCGCGATGGCCTGCAGTGCCAAAGCTGCGGCTATAGCCTCCTTCATCAAAGCACTCGACGCCGGCGACGGCACGCGCCTGCAAAAAACCAACCATCCACGCCCAGTCGTAAGGCGGGGTCCAGGGTAACAACACCATAAGTTCTCCTTTATATAGCGTTTCAATGATAGTCGCCCTTGACCGTCAGCGCCTTGCTTTTAAATTCCAGTTGTCGCCATGGCGACGATCCGCTAAAGTCGCCCCCCTTCTTCACCGGCATGGGGATTTTGCAGACGATGTTTATTGGTTTTGACTACGGCACCGCCAACTGTTCGGTGGCCGTGATGCGGGAAAACACCCCTCAGCTGTTGACGCTGGAAAACGGCAGCGCGCTGCTGCCCTCGATGCTCTGTGCGCCAACGCGCGAAGCGGTCAGCGAGTGGCTCTATCGCCATCATGACGTTCCCACCCACAGCGATGAAAACCAGGCGCTGCTGCGCCGGGCCATTGCCGCCAACCGCGACGAAGACATCGAGGTGCTGCGCAACAGCGTGCAGTTCGGTCTCGCCTCGCTGCATCAGTATGTTGAAGATCCGGAAGAGGTCTACTTCGTTAAATCGCCAAAATCCTTCCTCGGCGCCAGCGGGCTGAAGCCGCAGCAGGTGGCCCTGTTTGAAGACCTGGTCTGCGCCATGATGCTGCACATCAAACTGCAGGCTGAGAGCCAGCTGCCCGAGCAGATCGACCAGGCGGTGATTGGCCGACCGATTAACTTCCAGGGCCTCGGCGGTGACGACGCGAACACCCAGGCGCAGGGGATCCTTGAGCGGGCAGCTCTCCGCGCCGGTTTCCGCGATGTGGTCTTCCAGTTTGAACCGGTTGCCGCCGGGCTCGATTTCGAAGCCACCCTCAATGAAGAAAAGCGGGTGCTGGTCGTCGATATCGGCGGTGGGACCACCGACTGTTCTTTGCTATTGATGGGCCCGCAGTGGCGGGAGCGCGCCGACCGCCAGCAGAGCCTGCTCGGCCACAGCGGCTGCCGCATCGGCGGTAACGACCTCGACATTGCCCTGGCCTTCAAATGCCTGATGCCCCTCCTCGGCATGGGCGGCGAAACGGAGAAAGGCACCGCGCTGCCGATCCTCCCGTGGTGGAACGCGGTGGCCATCAACGACGTGCCAGCGCAGAGCGATTTCTACAGCACCGCCAACGGCCGTCTGCTTAACGATCTGCTGCGCAGCGCCCGGGATGCCGACAAGGTGGCTCTGCTGCTGAAGGTCTGGCGCCAGCGTCTCAGCTATCGTCTGGTGCGCAGCGCCGAAGAGAGCAAAATCGCCCTCTCCAGCGCCGCCAGCGTTGAAACCGCGCTGCCGTTTATTCAGGACGAGCTGGCCACCGCCATCGCCCAGCAGGGTCTGGAAGCCGCGCTGGATCAACCGTTGACCCGCATTATGGAACAGGTGCAGCTCGCGCTCGACAGCAGCCAGACCACCCCGGACGTGATCTATCTTACCGGCGGCAGCGCCCGCTCACCGCTGATCAAAAAGGCGCTGGCCGCCCAGCTGCCGGGTATTCCGCTGGCCGGTGGCGATGATTTTGGCTCGGTAACCGCCGGGCTGGCCCGCTGGGCGCAGGTGGTTTTCCGTTAACCCCAGCCCACCGCCGCCGCGCAGCAGGTCTGTCCTGATCCTGCCGATGCAGATTACGCTGGAATATTCCTGGTCTCCCACGCAAAATGGCCTGTTCGTCCGGACAGGCCTGTCCACTCTTCCCCATTTCAGGGGGCGTATTATCCATACCGTAGCCAGATGTCTGCGGTCTGTATCGTTGGCATGCCGCAAGGGGGCGTGATTGAAAAGGGTGTCTGCGATCTTCGCAGCGGTCCGGCGTTGCCGGCCGCAGTTCCTGGCAGGCTGGCTGCTCAGCTGTGGATTACTCTTGCTGCTGGTCGCCCCACAGGCGCAGGCGGCGACGCGCCAGGTGGGCATTGATATTCCGGTCCAGTGGTACGCGGACGCCAGCGGCCAGATGACCATCGATCGCTTCGCCGCCCTGCCCACAGACCAGCTCGCCACCACCCGGCAGATCCCCTCCTTTGGTTATTCGCGAAAAACCTGGTGGCTGCGCAGCGAGCTGCCGGGAACGTGGTTTGCCGGGGAGCCGCGCTGGCTGCAGCTGGGCCCCTCTTTTGTCGACCATCTGACCATTTACTACCGACCTCTGGGCAGCGACGCCCCCTGGGAACAGCGCACCTTTGGCGACCGCGACGGCGCCCGCGAGAGCGATCTGCACTACCGGGAAAGCGTGCTGATTATCCCCCCGCCGCCAACCGCCGCCGGCTATGAGGTGGTCTTTCGCCTGCAGAGCACCAGCACTCTGATCCTGCTGGCCTCGCTCTCTTCGCCGCAGGAATTTGTACAACGGGCGACCGCCGACACCGCTTTCTGGAGCTTCTATTTCGGCCTGGCCGCCGTCGCCAGCGGCGTGGCGCTGTGGCTGGCGCTGGCCCTGCGCCGGCGTCTGCTGTGGGGCATCTGTCTTTTCTCGCTCAATTATCCGCTGGTGGCCGCCCTGCACGGCTTCCCGGAGTGGTTTTTCGGCCACGCGGCGCTGCCGTTCCAGGACTTCATGATCAGCAGCCTCTCTCTGTTCAGCTATGCCACCGCCCTCTGGCTGCACAGCGAGATTTTTGATTTGAAGAAGAATATGCCGCGGCTTCATCAACTACTGATCGCCGCGGTGGTCCTCAACCTGGTGCTGCAGGTCAGTATTCCGCTCGGGTTTTACGGCTTCGCGATGCAGATTGAAGGGGTGATCTTCATCATTATCACCCCGGTGCTGCTGTTCACCTCCTGGTGGCTGTGGCGCAAAAAAGCCATCGACCGTAACACCCTGCTGCTGGGTCTGCTACCGCCGTTCTACGTCGCCGCCGCGGTGCTGGTGCAGTTGTCTATCCACGGGATAATCCCGTTCCATATGGCGATCTATTCCCTCTGGCAGTATGCGCTGATCGTCCACATCATTACGGTGCTGATCATTGCCATCCTGCGGGTGCGCGCTGAAAACCGCCAGCTTGAGCAGAAGCAGCGCCTGGCGCGTGAGTTGCAGATTGAGCGTGAAGCCAGCTTCCATCAGCGGCAGTTTATGGGCATGGTAGCGCACGAATTCCGCACGCCGCTGGCGGTGATCCAGGCGGCGCTGGAGAATCTCCGCCTCTCGGCGGCCTCGGCCAGCCAGGAGGCGCGCTTCGATCGCATCGGGCGCGCCGCCACCCGTCTGGTGCAGCTCACCGATAACTGCCTTGCCGACGCCCGGCTCGCCTCCCACGACCTGCACGTCGATCGCCAGCAGACCGCCCTGTTGACGGTGATCAACATGGCCGCCTCGGTGGTGGCCATCTCCCACGACCATTACCTGAACATCCGCCATCACGGCGCGGTGGAAAGCCCGCAACTGCAGGCCGATGCCGGCCTGCTGTGCATCGCCATCGCCAATCTGCTGGATAACGCGGTGAAGTATTCGCCCCCCGGTGAAATCGCCATCGATATCCGCTCCGAAGCCGGGCATACCGAGCTGCGCATTCGCGACCACGGCCCGGGCCTGCCCGACGGGCAGGCGGAACTGATCTTTGAGCGCTACCGCCGCGGCGAGCACACGTCGCAGGTGCCGGGCGGCACCGGTCTCGGACTGTATGTTGCGCGTCAGATCGTGCAGGCTCATGATGGCAAACTGTGGCTGGCCGAGCATGGCCCGGACGGCTGCACCTTTATTCTCACCCTCCCGACAGTTGCTTAAGAGGAGAACGACGTATGGCTTTACGGCTGGCGATAATTGAAGATAACGCCGATCTGCTGGATGAACTGCTGGCCTGGCTGGGCTATCGCGGCTTCGAGGTGTGGGGCTCGCGCAGCGCCGAAGCCTTCTGGCGACAACTGCATAGCCATCCGGTGGACATCGTGCTGATTGATATCGGCCTGCCCGGGGAAGATGGCTTCAGCGTGCTGAGCTACCTGCATGAGCTGGGGCATTACGGTCTGGTGGTGGTCAGCGCCCGCGGCCAGCAGCAGGATAAACTGCAGGCGCTCAGCCTTGGGGCCGATGCTTACCTGATTAAGCCGGTTAACTTCGCCCACCTTGCGGAGACCCTCACCGCCCTTGGCGCCCGCCTGCAGCAGGATCGACCCGCCGCCCTTCCATCGGAGGCGCCCGGCACCGCGTCATCCGCCGCCACCGGACTGTGGCGTCTGCATGAGGATAAACTGATTTCTCCCGATGCCCGGACGCTGGAGTTAACCCAGCAGGAGTACCGTCTGGTGGAGCTGTTAATGCGCAATCGCAACGAGGTGTGCAGCAAGCTGGACCTCCATGCCTGCCTGTTTTCCCACGACAGCGAGCCTGACCTGCACCGCATCGACGTGGTGATTAGCCGCCTGCGCCATAAGGCGCGCCAGCAAGGGATCCACCTGCCCGTACGAGCGATCTTTGGCAAAGGACTGGCGTTTATTTCCTGATCGAAAGCGCGATCTGGCCGCTGCGCGGGGTGTGAATAACTCGCAAGTGTTAATTTTTCTCATTTTCTGAGAGAAATGAGAGGAATGAGACTGACGACGCGCTTAAGAACTTTCTTATAGTGCTAGCACATCAGGATGATGTCGTATGATTTTCAGTGGACAGGAAAACATATAACAAAACGTAATAGCCGTTCGCGGTAAATTCTGACACCATGCAGCACAAACAAGGTAAAAACGATGGCCATGCAAACGTGGTTAATATTATTGCTATGCATATTTTTCTTCAGCATCTCTGTATACAGTTTTATTTCCTATCTAAAAGACAGGAGACGGCAGAAGTTTACGTTTAACGATAAGCGTTCGACGCGTCGTAAATAATTCACTTTATAATAATTAAAAACGATTACAGGTACGTTTATAAAATCAACACACCGCATACGCCCGGAGGATTTGTCACAGCATGGCGTTATGTTTTGCATAAGGAAATAACGCCATGAGAAACATTAATGTCACCATCAATACCCGCAACACCTTTGTACGTGAATCGCTGGTGGCCATGGTTAATGATCTCTCCCGGGACGAGATGCGGGCCCGTTTCTCCTGGCGCAATAACGACCTGTCAGACGAAGATATTATTATATGCGAAGTGATCCCTGGTGAAATCTATCTGTGCAATACCCTGATTAAAAACAGAAAAAAAGGCAGCTCCCTGATTATCCTCCACAGCTACGACCAGCTGCCGGAAGACGATTTCATGATTAATTGCCTGAAAGGAGTCATTTTTGTCTCGCTGAAAACGGCCAGTATTCCACAGCTGCTGGCGATCATTAAAAGCGAACTACAGCATTGTATGGACCCGTCGGCCACTGACGCCACGAGCCGGGAACTGAGCTGCGCCAGCTGCCCGCATCGTGTCCTGTCGCGGTCGCAGACCGCTGTGGTGCACGGTATTCTTGAAGGGCTGGACATGAGTAAAATCGCCGCCCTGCAGCGGGTCAGTCCCCGCACCGCCGCTTACCATAAGAATAAGATTATGGAAAAATACAGCCTGAATAATAATCACGACTTTTTCCAGTTTATGAATCTGTTACGTGAGCGCTGGTAGGCAAATAGCGAACAGAAGAGAATAAGATATTCCCGTAGTGATATTGTCTGGAATCCGAAAATAGCCGCAGGATGCTAAAAAAGCGCCAGCGCTGCCGAACATAACGTTAAACTCTGACGCTTCCTCGGTATAAAGACGTTACCGCGCGTTTTTATATAAGAAAAAAGACTAGTTACGAGGAAAACTGATACTTCGTCACATTACCCCTGACGTGCCTGTCAGGGGTCTTTTTTTTCCGTGCGGAATGGCGCCCTTTGTGAAAGGGCGCGGCAGGATCAGGCTTCCGCTTTCTCGGCTTCCCAGTCCGGCTGTGCTTCCTCGTCGGTCAGCAGACCTTCGTTTTTCGACAGCATGGCGGTGGCGATGCCGTTACCCAACACGTTGATGGCGGAGCGCCCCATGTCGAGGAAATGGTCGATACCCATCAGCAGCAGGATCCCGGCAACCGGAATATTGAAGCTGGGGATCGTGGCCGCCAGCACCACCAGCGCCGAGCGCGGCACCCCGGCGATGCCTTTCGAGGCCAGCATCAGCGTCAGCATCATGACCGTAATCTCGCTAAAGCTCAGCGGTACGTTATAGGCCTGGGCGATAAACATCGCGGCGAAGGAGCAGTAGACCATCGAGCCCACGAGGTTGAACGAGTAGCCAATGGGCAGGACGAACGAGACGATATTGCGCGAGCAGCCAAACTTCACCAGCCGCTCAAGAGTCTTCGGATAGGCCGCTTCGGAGCTGCTGGTGGTAAACGCGACCAGCACCGGGTCCTTCAGCATGTTCAGCAGACGGAAGACCTCTTTCTTCAGCACCATATAACCAACGGCAATCAGCACCGCGCTGGTCAACAGCACCGCCAGGTAGTAACCGCCGATGAACGAAGCGTAGTTGAGCAAGATCCCCAGCCCCTGGGAGGCAATCACCGACGAAATGGCGGCGAAGATAGCCAGCGGCGCAACGTACATCACGTAGCCCGTCACCTTCAGCATAATGTGCGACACCACATTGAGGGCCGCCACCAGCGGGGCATTAAACTTCTCGCCCAGCGACGCGCCGGCGATGCCAAAGAACATCGAGAACACCACAATCTGCAGGATCTCGTTGTTGGCCATCGCCTCGGTGATGCTGGTGGGGATGGTATGCGACAGGAATCCTTTCAGGCTCATGCCGCTGACCGCCAGGCCGGTATCCACCGCCTCTTTCGGCACCGCCAGGTTTAACCCGGCGCCCGGGTGCTGGAAGGTGACGATCACCAGCCCGACGAGAATGGATAATACCGAGGAGGTGATGAACCACACCATCGCCTTCCCGCCTACCCGGCCAATGGTCGCCGTCTCGCCGAGACGCATAATGCCGACCGTCAGGGTGCTGAATACCAACGGCGCGATGACCATTTTGATCAACCGCAGAAACAGATCGGTCAGCAGCGTAATGTTGTCCGCCCAGGCGGAGATGGTGGTCGGCGTCGCGTAGGCATGGATAGCCGCGCCGGAGAGGATCCCCATCAGCATAAAAATGACGATGAAGAGCGTGAGTTTGTTTGCGTTTGCCACAGCAATGACCCCTGATTATTTAACACGTTGATTTTTAAGTGCATATGTTATTATTATGAAAATGCACTGATTTATTCACCGCATAAATCTAATTAAAGCCCTCCCGGATACAACTATTTTTTACTTTTTTAAACTAAAAGTTGATATCACCCCGGAAATCTACAACGAGACCGCCCGGCGTCGCGGCGGTTATCCAGACATTTCTCAACCTTCTTTTCATAATTCCTCCATTTTTACGGCCCCTTCCCTCACTAAACTAGTATCATTCAGCGAAACGCTTCAGGATGAGACCGTAAACTAATGAAAGGCAGTAACATACGTCGTTGGGGCGCCGCGCTGGCGGTAGTGATTATCGCCGGAGCCGCCTACTGGTTCTGGCACGATCGTGGCACGAGCGGCAGCAGCGCTCCCGCAGCGGGACAAGGCCCGCAGGGGCCGGGCGGCGCGCGCCATGGCCGTTTCGGCGGCGCGCTGGCGCCGGTGCAGGCGGCGACCGCGACCGAACAAGCGGTGCCACGCTATCTCACCGGGCTGGGTACCGTGACGGCGGCCAATACCGTGACCGTGCGCAGCCGGGTCGACGGCCAGCTGCTGAGCCTTCACTTCCAGGAGGGACAGCAGGTCAAAGCCGGCGACCTGCTGGCGCAGATCGACCCCAGCCAGTTTAAAGTCGCCCTCGCCCAGGCGCAGGGTCAGCTGGCGAAAGATAACGCCACCCTGGCGAACGCCCGCCGCGATCTCGCCCGTTACCAGCAGCTGGTGAAAACCAACCTCGTCTCCCGCCAGGAGCTCGACACCCAGCAGTCGCTGGTGGTGGAATCCGCTGGCACCGTAAAGGCCGATGAAGCCGCCGTCGCCAGCGCCCAGCTGCAGCTCGACTGGACCCGCATCACCGCGCCGATTGATGGCCGCGTCGGCTTAAAGCAGGTGGATATTGGCAACCAGATCTCCAGCGGAGATACCACCGGGATTGTGGTTCTCACCCAGACGCACCCGATCGATGTGGTCTTCACCCTGCCGGAAAACAGCATCGCCACGGTGGTGCAGGCGCAGAAAGCGGGCAAAGCGCTCAGCGTCGAAGCCTGGGATCGCACCAATAAGCAGAAAATCAGCGTCGGCGAGCTGCTGAGTCTCGACAACCAGATCGATGCCACCACCGGGACCATTAAGCTGAAGGCGCGCTTCAGCAATCTGGATGACGCGCTGTTCCCCAACCAGTTCGTTAACGCCCGCCTGCTGGTGGATACCGAAGAGAACGCGGTGGTGATCCCCGCCGCCGCCCTGCAGATGGGCAACGAAGGGCATTTTGTGTGGGTGCTGAACGACGAGAACAAGGTCAGCAAACACAGCGTGACGCCCGGCATCCAGGACAGCCAGAAAGTGGTCATCAGCGCCGGGCTTTCCGACGGGGATCGCGTAGTCACCGACGGGATTGACCGTCTGACCGAGGGGGCGAAGGTGGAAGTTGTCACCGCCAGCGGCAGCGAGCAGGCGCAGCCCGCTCCGCGCCAGAGCGGTAAACACGGAGCGCGTTCCTGATGCAGGTGTTACCCCCAGGCCGCACCGGCGGCCCGTCCCGGCTGTTTATTATGCGTCCGGTCGCCACCACTTTGCTGATGGTGGCGATCCTGTTAGCCGGGATCATCGGCTACCGCTTCCTGCCGGTCTCCGCTCTGCCGGAAGTCGATTACCCGACCATTCAGGTGGTTACCCTCTATCCGGGCGCCAGCCCGGATGTGGTGACCTCCGCTATCACCGCCCCGCTGGAGCGCCAGTTCGGCCAGATGTCCGGCCTTAAGCAGATGTCGTCGCAAAGCTCTGGCGGCGCCTCGGTAGTCACGCTGCAGTTCCAGCTGACCCTGCCGCTGGACGTCGCCGAGCAGGAAGTGCAGGCGGCCATTAACGCCGCCACCAACCTGCTGCCGAGCGATCTGCCCAACCCGCCGGTGTACAGCAAGGTGAACCCGGCGGATCCGCCGATCATGACCCTCGCCGTCACCTCCTCCGCGATCCCGATGACCCAGGTAGAGGACATGGTGGAGACGCGGGTGGCGCAGAAGATCTCCCAGGTTTCCGGCGTCGGTCTGGTGACCCTCGCCGGCGGTCAGCGCCCGGCGGTGCGGGTGAAGCTTAACGCCCAGGCCATCGCCGCCCTCGGCCTGACCAGCGAAACCGTGCGTACCGCTATCACCAGCGCCAACGTTAACTCGGCGAAAGGCAGCCTCGACGGCCCGGCCCGCGCGGTGACGCTTTCCGCTAACGATCAGATGCAGTCCGCTGAGGATTATCGCCGGCTGATTATCGCTTATCAGAACGGGGCGCCGATCCGTCTCGGCGATGTCGCCAGCGTCGAACAAGGCGCCGAGAACAGCTGGCTCGGGGCGTGGGCCAACCAGCAGCGGGCCATCGTGATGAACGTCCAGCGTCAGCCGGGGGCCAACATCATCGACACCGCCGACAGCATTCGCCAGATGCTGCCGCAGCTCACCGAGAGCCTGCCGAAATCGGTGAAGGTGCAGGTCCTCTCCGACCGGACCACCAACATTCGCGCCTCGGTGCGCGACACCCAGTTTGAGCTGATGCTGGCCATCGCCCTGGTGGTGATGATCATCTACCTGTTCCTGCGCAACGTCCCGGCGACCATTATTCCCGGCGTCGCGGTGCCGCTGTCGCTGGTGGGCACCTTCGCGGTGATGGTGTTCCTCGACTTCTCGATCAATAACCTGACGCTGATGGCCCTGACCATCGCCACCGGCTTTGTGGTGGATGACGCCATCGTGGTGATCGAAAACATCTCGCGCTATATCGAAAAAGGCGAGAAGCCGCTGGCCGCCGCGCTGAAAGGTGCCGGGGAAATTGGCTTCACCATTATCTCCCTCACCTTCTCGCTGATCGCGGTGCTGATCCCGCTGCTGTTTATGGGCGATATCGTCGGCCGTCTGTTCCGCGAATTCGCCGTCACCCTTGCCGTCGCGATTCTTATCTCGGCGGTGGTCTCCCTGACCCTGACACCGATGATGTGCGCCCGCATGTTAAGCCACGAATCGCTGCGCAAGCAGAACCGTTTCTCCCGGGCCAGCGAGCGCTTCTTCGAACGGGTGATCGCCGTCTATGGCCGCGGACTGAGCCGGGTGCTGAACCATCCGTGGCTGACGCTCGGCGTCGCGCTGAGCACCCTGGCGCTGTCGATTATCCTGTGGGTCTTTATCCCGAAAGGCTTCTTCCCGATCCAGGATAACGGCATTATTCAGGGCACCTTACAGGCGCCGCAGTCGGTCTCTTTTGCCAGCATGGCCGAGCGCCAGCAGCAGGTGGCCAGCATTATCCTTAAGGATCCGGCCGTGGAGAGCCTGACCTCGTTCGTCGGCGTCGACGGCACCAACCCGGCGCTAAACAGCGCCCGTCTGCAGATCAACCTCAAGCCGCTGGATGAACGCGATGACCGCGTCCAGACGGTGATAAGCCGCCTGCAGCAGGCGGTGGACGGCGTCCCGGGCGTGGCGCTCTACCTGCAGCCGACCCAGGATCTGACCATCGACACCACGGTGAGCCGCACCCAGTACCAGTTCACCCTGCAGGCGAACTCCCTGGAGGCGCTGAGCACCTGGGTGCCGCCGCTGCTCAGCCGCCTGCAGGCCCAGCCGCAGCTGGCCGACGTCAGCAGCGACTGGCAGGACAAAGGCCTGGCCGCCTATATCAAGGTGGATCGCGACAGCGCCAGCCGTCTCGGCATCTCAATGGCCGATGTCGATAACGCGTTGTACAACGCCTTCGGCCAGCGGCTGATCTCCACCATTTACACCCAGGCGAATCAGTATCGCGTGGTGCTCGAGCAGGATACCGAGGCGACGCCGGGCCTGGCGGCACTGGATAATATCCGCCTGACCAGCAGCGACGGCGGCATCGTGCCGCTGACCGCCATCGCCACGGTGGAGCAGCGCTTTACCCCGCTGTCGGTGAACCACCTCGATCAGTTCCCGGTGACCACCATCTCGTTTAACGTCCCGGACAACTATTCGCTGGGCGAAGCGGTGGACGCGATCCTCGCCGCCGAACAGTCGCTGGATTTCCCGACCGATATCCGCACCCAGTTCCAGGGCAGCTCGCTGGCCTTCCAGTCGGCGCTCGGCAGCACCGTCTGGCTGGTGGTCGCCGCAGTGGTGGCGATGTATATCGTGCTGGGGGTGCTGTATGAGAGCTTCATCCATCCGATCACGATCCTCTCCACCCTGCCCACCGCCGGGGTCGGGGCGCTACTGGCGCTGTGGCTGGCGGGCAGCGAGCTGGATGTGATCGCCATCATCGGCATCATTCTGCTGATCGGCATCGTGAAGAAGAACGCCATCATGATGATCGACTTCGCGCTGGCCGCCGAACGCGAGCAGGGCATGCCGCCGCGGGAAGCGATCTACCAGGCCTGTCTGCTGCGTTTTCGGCCGATCCTGATGACGACCCTCGCCGCCCTGCTCGGCGCCCTGCCGCTGATGCTGAGCACCGGCGTCGGCGCGGAGCTGCGGCGTCCGCTGGGGATCGGCATGGTCGGCGGTCTGATGCTCAGCCAGGTGCTGACCCTGTTCACCACCCCGGTGATCTATCTGTTGTTCGACCGCCTGTCGCTGCACCTGAAGCGCCGCTTCCCGCGTCAGGAAGAGGAGGCGTAAGTGAAGTTTTTCGCCCTCTTCATTTACCGCCCGGTGGCGACGATCCTCATCTCGCTGGCCATCACCCTGTGCGGCATTCTCGGCTTCCGGCTGCTGCCGGTAGCCCCGCTGCCGCAGGTGGACTTCCCGGTGATCATGGTTAGCGCCTCGCTGCCGGGAGCCTCCCCGGAGACCATGGCCTCATCGGTGGCCACCCCGCTGGAACGCTCCCTGGGACGGATTGCCGGGGTCAATGAGATGACCTCCTCCAGTTCGCTGGGCAGTACGCGCATCATTCTTGAGTTTAACTTCGACCGCGATATCAACGGCGCGGCGCGCGACGTTCAGGCGGCGATCAACGCCGCGCAAAGCCTGCTGCCGAGCGGGATGCCCAGCCGGCCGACCTACCGCAAAGCCAACCCGTCCGATGCGCCAATCATGATCCTGACGCTGACTTCGGACACCTACTCCCAGGGTGAGCTGTATGATTTCGCCTCCACCCAGCTGGCGCAGACCATCGCGCAGATCGACGGCGTGGGTGATGTCGACGTCGGCGGCAGCTCCCTGCCGGCGGTGCGCGTCGACCTCAACCCGCAGGCGCTGTTCAACCAGGGCGTGTCGCTGGACGCGGTGCGCACCGCCATCAGCGACGCCAACGTGCGCAAACCGCAGGGGGCGCTGGAGGACAGCGCGCACCGCTGGCAGGTGCAGACCAACGATGAGCTGAAGACCGCCGCCGACTATCAGCCGCTGATCGTCCACTACCAGAATGGCGCCGCGGTGCGGCTGGGGGATGTCGCCAGCGTCTCGGATTCGGTGCAGGACGTACGCAACGCCGGGATGACCAACGCCAAACCGGCGATCCTGCTGATGATCCGCAAACTGCCGGAAGCCAATATTATCCAGACAGTGGACAGCATCCGCGCCCGCCTGCCGGAGCTGCAGCAGACCATTCCGGCGGCTATCGACCTGCAGATCGCCCAGGACCGCTCGCCGACCATCCGCGCCTCGCTGGAGGAGGTGGAGCAGACGCTGGTGATATCGGTGGCGCTGGTGATCCTCGTGGTGTTCCTGTTCCTGCGCTCGGGGCGCGCCACGCTGATCCCGGCCGTCGCCGTCCCGGTTTCCTTAATCGGTACCTTCGCCGCGATGTATTTGTGCGGCTTCAGCCTCAATAACCTGTCGCTGATGGCCCTGACCATCGCCACCGGCTTCGTGGTGGATGACGCTATCGTGGTGCTGGAGAATATCTCCCGCCATCTGGAAGCGGGGATGAAACCCCTGCAGGCGGCGCTGCAGGGGAGCCGCGAGGTCGGCTTTACCGTGCTGTCGATGAGCCTGTCGCTGGTGGCGGTGTTTCTGCCGCTGCTGCTGATGGGCGGCCTGCCCGGCCGTTTGCTGCGCGAGTTCGCCGTCACCCTGTCGGTGGCGATCGGCATCTCGCTTGCGGTCTCCCTCACCCTGACGCCGATGATGTGCGGCTGGCTGCTGAAAAGCGGTAAGCCCCACCAGCCGACGCGCAACCGCGGCTTTGGCCGCCTGCTGGTGGCCGTGCAGGGCGGATATGGTAAATCGTTAAAATGGGTGCTGAAGCATAGCCGGCTGACCGGGCTGGTGGTGCTGGGCACCATCGCCCTCAGCGTCTGGCTCTACATTTCGATCCCGAAAACCTTCTTCCCGGAGCAGGACACCGGGGTGCTGATGGGCGGCATTCAGGCCGACCAGAGCATCTCCTTCCAGGCGATGCGCGGCAAGCTGCAGGACTTTATGAAGATCATTCGCGAAGATCCGGCGGTGGATAACGTCACCGGCTTTACCGGCGGCTCGCGGGTCAACAGCGGGATGATGTTTATCACCCTCAAGCCACGCGACCAGCGCCACGAGACAGCGCAGCAGGTGATCGACCGTCTGCGCAAAAAGCTGGCCAACGAGCCCGGGGCCAACCTGTTCCTGATGGCGGTGCAAGATATTCGCGTCGGCGGCCGGCAGTCGAACGCCAGCTATCAGTACACTCTGCTGTCCGACGACCTGTCGGCGTTGCGCGAGTGGGAGCCGAAGATCCGCAAAGCGCTGGCGGCGCTGCCTGAGCTGGCGGACGTCAACTCGGATCAGCAGGACAATGGCGCCGAAATGGACCTGGTCTATGATCGGGATACGATGTCGCGCCTCGGTATCAGCGTCCAGGACGCCAACAACCTGCTGAACAACGCCTTCGGCCAGCGGCAGATCTCCACCATCTACCAGCCGCTCAACCAGTACAAGGTGGTGATGGAGGTGGATCCGGTCTACACCCAGGACGTCAGCGCCCTCGACAAGATGTTTGTTATCAACAGCGAGGGCAAGCCGATCCCGCTGGCCTATTTCGCCAAATGGCAGCCGGCCAACGCCCCGCTGTCGGTGAACCATCAAGGGCTGTCGGCGGCGTCCACTATCTCCTTTAACCTGCCCACCGGCCGCTCGCTGTCGGAAGCCAGCGACGCCATTAACCGCACGATGACCCAGCTCGGCGTGCCGTCGAGCGTGCGCGGCTCCTTTGCCGGTACCGCCCAGGTATTCCAGCAGACCATGAACGCGCAGGTGATCCTGATCCTCGCGGCTATCGCCACAGTCTATATCGTGCTGGGGATGCTCTACGAGAGCTATGTGCATCCGTTGACCATCCTCTCGACGCTGCCCTCCGCCGGAGTGGGCGCCCTGCTGGCGCTGGAGATATTCGATGCCCCGTTCAGCCTAATCGCCCTTATCGGGATCATGTTATTAATTGGCATCGTGAAGAAAAACGCCATCATGATGGTTGATTTTGCCCTTGAGGCGCAGCGTAACGGCAATCTGGCGCCGGAAGAGGCGATTTTCCAGGCCTGCCTGCTGCGTTTCCGGCCGATTATGATGACCACTCTGGCGGCGCTGTTCGGCGCCCTGCCGCTGGTACTCTCCGGGGGCGATGGCTCTGAGCTGCGCCAGCCGCTGGGGATCACCATCGTCGGCGGTCTGGTGATGAGCCAGCTGTTAACGCTCTACACCACGCCGGTGGTCTATCTTTTCTTTGACCGTTTGCGGCTGCGTTTTTCGCGTCACTCCTCTCAACCGGTAAGCGAATAACATGACAGACCTCCCGGCCAGCGTGCGCTGGCAGCTATGGATAGTGGCGTTCGGCTTCTTTATGCAGTCGCTGGACACCACCATCGTTAACACCGCCCTCCCCTCGATGGCCAAAAGCCTCGGGGAGAGCCCGCTGCATATGCATATGATCATCGTCTCCTATGTCCTGACGGTGGCGGTCATGCTGCCGGCCAGCGGCTGGCTGGCCGATCGGGTTGGGGTGCGCAATATCTTCTTCACCGCCATCGTGCTGTTTACCGCCGGATCGCTGTTTTGCGCCCAGGCCAGCACTCTTGACCAGCTGGTGATGGCGCGGGTGCTGCAGGGGGTCGGCGGCGCGATGATGGTGCCGGTTGGTCGCCTGACGGTGATGAAGATCGTCCCGCGCGATCAGTACATGGCGGCGATGACCTTCGTGACGCTGCCAGGCCAGGTCGGCCCGCTGCTCGGCCCGGCGCTGGGCGGGGTGCTGGTGGAGTACGCCTCATGGCACTGGATCTTCCTCATCAATATCCCGGTGGGGATCGTCGGCGCCATCGCCACCCTCTGCCTGATGCCCAACTACACCCTGCAGACCCGGCGCTTCGATCTCTCCGGCTTTCTGCTGCTGGCCGCCGGGATGGCGACCCTGACCCTGGCGCTCGACGGTCAGAAAGGACTCGGTATATCGTCACGCTGGCTGGCGGGGCTGGTGGCCATCGGCCTCGCCGCCCTGCTGCTGTACCTGTGGCACGCCCGCGGTAACGCCCGGGCGCTGTTCAGCCTCGACCTGTTTCGTAACCGCACCTTCTCCCTCGGCCTCGGCGGCAGCTTCGCCGGACGCATCGGCAGCGGCATGCTGCCGTTTATGACTCCGGTGTTTCTGCAGATCGGCCTCGGCTTTACCCCCTTCCACGCCGGGCTGATGATGATCCCGATGGTGCTCGGCAGCATGGGCATGAAGCGGATCGTGGTCCAGGTGGTCAACCGCTTTGGCTACCGCCGCGTACTGGTCGTCAGCACCCTGGGCCTGGCCGCCGTCAGTCTGCTGTTTATGTTTAGCGCCCTGGCCGGCTGGTATTACGCGTTGCCGCTGGTCCTGTTTCTGCAGGGGATGATCAACTCCAGTCGATTCTCCTCGATGAATACCCTGACGCTGAAAGATCTCCCGGACGATTTGGCCAGCAGCGGCAACAGTCTGCTGTCGATGGTGATGCAGCTGTCGATGAGTATCGGCGTAACCATCGCCGGGCTGCTGCTGGGGCTGTATGGCCAGCAGCATATGAGCCTCGACGCCGCCAGCACCCATCAGGTCTTTCTCTATACCTATCTGAGCATGGCGACGATCATCGCCCTCCCGGCGCTCATTTTTTCCCGGGTACCGGATGACGTCGGCAGTAATACCGTCATCCGTCGACGCAACAGGAGTGGATCGTGAAATTTTGGCGCCCGGGCATTACCGGTAAGCTGTTCCTCGCTATTTTCGCCACCTGCATCGTGCTGCTGATCAGCATGCACTGGGCGGTACGTATCAGTTTCGAACGTGGGTTTATCGACTACATCAAGCGCGGTAATGAGCAGCGGTTAACCATGCTCGGCGACGCGCTGAGTGAGCAGTATGCCCAGCACGGCAGCTGGGCGTTTCTGCGCAACAACGACCGCTTTATCTTCCAGCTGCTGCGCACCTTCGAACGGGACAACGACGACCGCTCGCCGCCGGGACACGGCATGAAGCCGGGTCCGATGGAGGGTCAGGGGCCAGATGGGCCACCGCCGGATGGGCCGCCCGACGGCCCCAGCGACACCCCGCCGCCGAGGCCGGAAATGCCGCCCCACGGCTGGCGCACCATGTTCTGGGTGGTTGATCAGTCGGGCCGCGTGCTGGTGGGGCCCCGTGAGCGCGTACCGGAGGACGGCACCCAGCGCAGCATTATGGTCAACGGCGTGGAGGTAGGCAAAGTGATCGCCTCGCCGGTAGAGCGGCTGACGCGCAATACCGATATTAACTTCGACCGGCAGCAAAAGCGCACCAGCTGGCTGATTGTCGCCCTTGCCACCCTGCTTGCCGCGCTGGCCACCTTTCCGCTGGCCCGCGGCCTGCTGGCGCCGGTGAAGCGGCTGGTGGAAGGCACCCATAAGCTGGCGGCGGGCGACTTTTCCACCCGCGTGACGGTGACCGGCGGCGACGAGCTCGGCCGCCTGGCGCAGGATTTCAACCAGCTCGCCAGCACCCTGGAGCGCAACCAGCAGATGCGTCGCGACCTGATGGCCGATATCTCCCATGAACTGCGCACCCCGCTGGCAGTGCTGCGCGGCGAGCTGGAAGCGATTCAGGACGGGGTCCGGCGCTTCACCCCCGAGTCCATCCCCTCCCTGCAGGCCGAGGTGGCTACCCTCACCAAGCTGGTGGACGACCTCCATCAGCTGTCGATGTCCGATGAGGGGGCGCTGGCCTACCAGAAAACGTCGCTGGATATCATCACCCTGCTGGAGGTGGCCGCGGGCGCTTTTCGCGAGCGCTTCGCCAGCCGGCAGCTGAGTATTCAGGTGTCGTTCCCGGAGCAGGCGATGATCTTCGGCGACCGCGACCGCCTGATGCAGCTCTTCAACAATCTGCTGGAGAACAGCCTGCGCTATACCGACAGCGGCGGCAGCCTGCTGATCACCGCCAGCCGCAGCGGCCGGATGCTGGTGATCGACTTTGCCGACAGCGCCCCCGGGGTCAGCGATGAGCAGCTGGCCCGCCTGTGCGAGCGCTTTTACCGGGCGGAAGGATCGCGCAACCGCGCCAGCGGCGGCTCCGGCCTCGGGCTGGCGATTTGCCTCAATATTGTCGCGGCCCACGGCGGCACCCTGCGTGCCGACCATTCGCCTTTTGGCGGGGTTAGCATTAAAGTTGAGTTACCTCTGGAACATGATTTACCGAGAGACGTATGACTGAATTGCCTGTAGATGAAAACACCCCACGCATTCTTATCGTGGAAGATGAACCGAAGCTCGGCCAGCTGCTGATTGATTATCTGCAAGCCGCCGGCTATGCGCCTACGCTGATTAACCACGGCGACAAGGTCCTGCCCTACGTTCGGCAGACGCCGCCGCACCTGATCCTGCTGGACCTGATGCTGCCCGGTACCGACGGTCTGACGCTGTGCCGGGAAATTCGCCGCTTCTCCGACGTTCCGGTGGTGATGGTGACGGCGAAAATCGAAGAGATCGACCGACTGCTGGGGCTGGAGATTGGCGCCGACGACTATATCTGCAAGCCCTACAGCCCGCGGGAAGTGGTCGCCCGGGTGAAAACCATTCTCCGCCGCTGCAAGCCGCAGCGCGATCTGCAGGCGCTGGACGCCCAGAGCCCGCTGATTGTCGACGAAAGCCGTTTTCAGGCCTCCTGGCGCGACAAGCTGCTGGACCTCACTCCCGCCGAGTTCCGGCTGCTGAAAACCCTCTCCCAGGAGCCGGGCAAGGTCTTCTCCCGCGAACAGTTGCTCAACCATCTGTATGACGATTATCGGGTAGTGACCGACCGCACCATCGACAGCCACATCAAAAACCTGCGGCGCAAGCTGGAGGCGCTGGACGCCGAGCAGTCGTTTATTCGCGCCGTTTACGGCGTTGGCTATCGCTGGGAGGCCGACGCCTGCCGGCTGGCGTAGTTAGCCTTTTCCCGGCTCGCGCTGCGCTTAGCCGGGCTACACGTTCACCGCCGTCTGCAACCCGGGGAATTCCATAGAGCCTATCCCACCATGCGTTATTAGTGCTGTCAGTGTGAGCACTGCCCAGGTTCAAAATGGCAGACAAATTAGCCATGCTGAAAGATACCCATCTGATATTTACTCCCCTTCGCCGCGGCGCTACAATGCCCGCCCTTAATGTGGGGACACTCCCCAACTCGCCGCACCAGGTGCGGCGAATCTGACCTGTCATCAGAACGAGAACACCATGTTTAAACCAGAACTCCTCTCCCCGGCGGGAACGCTGAAGAATATGCGTTACGCTTTCGCCTATGGCGCCGATGCCGTTTATGCCGGCCAGCCGCGCTACTCGCTGCGCGTGCGTAACAACGAATTCAATCACGAAAATCTGCAGCTCGGCATCAATGAAGCCCACGCGCTGGGTAAAAAATTCTATGTGGTGGTCAACATCGCCCCGCATAACGCCAAGCTGAAAACGTTTATTCGCGATCTGAAGCCGGTGGTGGAGATGGGGCCGGACGCGCTGATCATGTCCGATCCGGGTTTAATCATGCTGGTGCGGGAACACTTCCCGGAGATGCCGATCCATCTTTCAGTGCAGGCCAACGCTGTCAACTGGGCGACGGTCAAATTCTGGCAGCAGATGGGGCTGACCCGGGTGATCCTGTCGCGTGAACTGTCGCTGGATGAAATCGAAGAGATTCGCCGCCAGGTGCCGGAGATGGAGATTGAGATTTTCGTCCACGGCGCGCTGTGCATGGCTTACTCCGGCCGCTGCCTGCTCTCCGGGTATATCAACAAGCGCGACCCGAACCAGGGGACCTGCACCAACGCCTGCCGCTGGGAATACAACGTGGCGGAAGGCAAAGAGGACGACGTCGGCAACATCGTCCACAAATATGAGCCGATCCCGGTGCAGACCGTGGAGCCCACCCTCGGCATTGGCGCGCCGACCGATAAAGTCTTTATGATTGAGGAAGCTAAACGTCCAGGCGAGTACATGACCGCCTTTGAGGACGAACACGGCACCTACATCATGAACTCGAAAGATCTGCGGGCTATCGCCCACGTTGAGCGTCTGACCCAGATGGGCGTTCACTCGCTGAAGATCGAGGGCCGCACCAAATCCTTCTACTATTGCGCGCGCACCGCTCAGGTTTACCGCAAGGCGATCGACGATGCCGCCGCCGGCAAACCGTTTGATACCAGCCTGCTGGAGACCCTGGAAGGACTGGCCCACCGCGGGTATACCGAAGGCTTCCTGCGCCGCCATACCCATGACGATTACCAGAACTATGAGTACGGCTACTCCCTCTCCGAGCGCCAGCAGTTTGTCGGCGAATTCACCGGGGAGCGTAACGGCCCGCTGGCGGCCGTGGCGGTCAAAAATAAGTTCAGCGTCGGCGACAGCCTCGAGCTGATGACCCCGCAGGGTAACGTCAACTTCACCCTCGAGCATATGGAAAATGGCAAAGGTGAAGCCATGCCGGTGGCCCCGGGCGATGGTTATACCGTATGGTTGCCTGTGCCGGACGACCTGCCCCTGCAGTATGCGCTGCTGATGCGCAACTTTACTGGTCAGACAACCAGAAATCCGCACGGTAACTAGTTAATTTGCGTTATTTTTTCACGAAGTAAGGATATTAGAATCGGATCACATACCGTTTCGATCGAAACAGGTATCATCCATTTCGCTGAAAAACATAACCCATAAATGCTAGTTGTACCAGGAACCACCTCCTTAGCCTGCGTAATCTCCCTTACGCGGGCTTATTTTTTTGCCTCTCCTCCGGTCTTCGCTTTCGTCATGCGGTACACTTTATGCAACATTGCGCAATAAAGGTTCCCTTGATGATGTCTACGTTTCCTGCCAGCTTACTGATCCTTAACGGCAAAGGTGCCAATGAACCGCAGTTACGTGAGGCGGTTAACCTGTTACGCAACGAAGGGATCGATATTCACGTCCGCGTCACCTGGGAAAAGGGCGATGCCGTGCGGTTTATCGATGAGGCCCTGCAGCTGAACGTTGAAACGGTGATCGCCGGCGGCGGCGACGGCACCATTAATGAAGTGGCGACCGCGCTGGTGGAGCGCGGCAGCAAGATGGCGCTGGGGATTTTACCGCTGGGCACGGCCAACGACTTTGCCACCAGCGTCGGTATTCCGCAGGATCTGGCCAGCGCCCTCAAGCTGGCGATCGTCGGCCGCGATGTGCCGATAGATATCGCCCGGGTGAATGATAAAACCGGCTTTATTAATATGGCGACCGGCGGGTTCGGCACCCGAATCACCACCGAAACGCCGGAAAAACTCAAAGCCGCGCTCGGCGGTGTCTCTTATTTAATCCATGGTCTGATGCGTATGGATACTCTGAAGCCGGACCGCTGCGAGATCCGCGGGGAGAACTTTCACTGGCAGGGCGATGCGCTGGTCATTGGCATCGGCAACGGCCGCCAGGCCGGCGGCGGCCAGCAGTTGTGCCCGGAGGCGTTGATTAACGATGGTCTGCTGCATCTGCGCATTTTCACCGGCGAAGAGCTGATCCCTGCCCTGTTCAGCACCCTGGCGAATCCGGAAAACTCGCCGAATATTGTTGACGGTGTCTCCTCATGGTTTGAGATCACCGCCCCCCATGAGATGACGTTTAACCTCGACGGCGAGCCGCTCAGCGGCAAAACCTTCCGCATGGAGCTGTTACCGGCGGCTCTGCGCTGCCGGCTGCCGCCCGACTGCCCGCTGCTACGTTGATCAGGCTTCGCAAAGCAAAGACGGCGCCCGGCTGGTATACAGCAGCCGGGTTCGTTGATTGAGCCTCTGAATGTTAAGGTAAAACGGCACCTGCGGCTGCAGGAAAAACCTGGGCAGGATATCGATCCAAACACCGCACTTACATTAATAGACGATACCCACAACTACAAAAACCTATAATATCAAATAGTTATCCATTAAAATGGGCGCATCTGCCGTGAGACAATGCGCCATCAAGCTTAGTACTCCGCCACCTCGCGCGCCATTTCGCGCGTATATTGCCGACTGGCGTTAACCAGCATCTGCGTATAGGCCGTCCGCGCCTCGCCGCTGACCAGCGCATCGACCGTCAGGGTTTCGAGGATCTTCCCGTACTGCATCACCGCCACTTTCTGGCATAAGTGGGCAATAACCCCGAGATCGTGGGTGACCATCAGGTAAGTGAGCTTAGCCTCCCGCTGCAATTCTGCCAGCAGGTTAAGGATCTCAGCCTGCACCGACACATCCAGCGCCGACGTCGGCTCATCCAGCAGCAGCACCTGAGGCTCAAGAATCAGCGCTCTGGCTATCGCCACGCGCTGCCGCTGCCCGCCGGAGAGCTGATGCGGATAGCGCTCGCGAAAGGCGCGGTTGAGGCCAACTTTGTCCAGCAGCGCATTGATTCGCCGGTCGCGGTCGTTGATACGATGGATCTGCAGCGGCTCTTCGAGAATATCGCCAATGGTGTGACGGGGATGCAGCGATCCGTAGGGGTCCTGAAATACCATCTGCACCTGACGGCAGCGCTCGCGGCTAATTTCATGCCCTAAGGGCTGAGCATCGATGGTCAGTTCCCCCTGCCAGTGGGTAAACAGCCCCGCCAGGCACTTGAGCACCGTCGTTTTACCGGAACCGGACTCTCCTACCAGACCGTAGATCTCGCCAGGCTTAACGTGGAAACTGACGTCATACAACACCTGGTTACGCTTCTCCCCCTCGCCAAACGCGAGGTTGAGATGTTGAACTTCAATCATTATCCGCTCCTTAATCCGTTAACCAGCTGGCCTGACGCTGCAGCACCGGCAGTATCGGGCGACGATGCTGCATATCCGGCAGCGAGTTAATCAATCCCTGAGTGTAGGGGTGACGGGCGTTATCGAGATCTTTAGCGGCAATGGACTCCACTACCCGTCCGGCATACATCACCAGTACGCGGTCGCAGAAGCTACGCACCAGGTTGATATCGTGGCTGATAAAAATCAGCCCCAGCCCTCGCGACTGAACCAGGTCGTCCAGCAGGCCCAGCACCTGCAGGCGCACCGACACGTCCAGCGCGGAGGTGGGCTCATCGGCAATGATCAGTTCCGGGTCGGTAATCAGCATCATGGCGATCATGATGCGCTGCCCCTGTCCGCCGGATATTTCATGCGGATAAAGCTGATAAACGCGCTCCGGCTGGCGAATACGCACCACCTCCAGCATCTCCAGCGCCCTGGCTTTCGCCTCATCTTTGCGCCCGGGATGATGAGTAAGCCAGGCCTCGGCGATTTGCTTACCCACGCAGACCACCGGATTAAGCGAATATTTCGGGTCCTGCATAATCATAGAGATACGTTTGCCGCGTACGCCGCGCATCTGCGCTTCGCTAAGATGATGCAGATCGAGGTCGGCAAACTGCATCCGGCTGGCGCTGACGCGGGCCTTTTTCGGATGCAGCTGCAGCAGCGCGCGCCCAACGGTGGACTTACCCGAACCGGACTCGCCGACAATGGCCAGCTTCTCATGCCCCAGTTGGAAGGAGACGCCGCGCACGGCGTGGGTCACCGCGCTACCGTTAACAAAGTCGACGCACAGATCGCGTACGTCGAGCAGCGGTGCATTATTCACTGCGGGGATCGAGGATGTCACGTAGGCCATCTCCTAAGAAGTTGAACGCTAAGCTATTGATCAGAATCGCCAGCCCCGGAATGGTTACGACCCACCAGCACTCCATCATATAAGTGCGCCCGCTGGAGATCATCGCTCCCCACTCCGGCTCTGGCGGCTGCGCGCCGAGGCCGAGAAAGCCGAGGCCGGCCGCGGTCAGAATGATCCCGGCCATATTCATGGTGATACGGATAATGACCGAGGGCAGACACAGCGGCACGATATGGCTCCAGAGGACGCGGGCCGATGAAGCGCCTTGCAGACGCACGGCGGAGATAAAATCGGCCTGGCGCAGAGAGAGCGTTTCGGCGCGCGCCAGACGGGCAATCGGCGGCCAGGCGGTCAGCGTGATGGCGATAACCACGTGCTCCAGCCCCGGTCCTAAAGCGGCGACAAACGCCAGCGCCAGGACCAGACTCGGGAAGGAGATGAAAATATCGGTGACGCGCATCAGCACCATATCGACTTTACCGCCGAAATAGCCGGCACTGACGCCCAGCAGCAGCCCGAGCGGACCGACAGTCACCGAGACCAGCAGCACGATATAGAGCGTGATGCGGGAGCCGTACACCAGGCGACTAAAGATATCCCGGCCAAACTCATCGGTGCCGAACCAGTGCTGTGCATTCGGCGCGACCAGCGCACTGTTCAGGTCCTGTACCAGCGGGTTATAAGGCGCAATCAGCGGCGCGAAAATCGCCACCACCAGCAGCAGAAAGATAATTCCTCCGCCGATGGCCGTGAGCGGATTGCGCGCCATTTTGCCGATAAACCCGACGGCCCGCGCCGCCGCGCGTTGCAGCCGCTGGCGGCCTTCGCCCGCACCGCCCGAAAGCGGCGAATCCAGAGAAACGGTCATGATTTTGTCCTCGGGTCAAAGAATTGATACAGCATGTCGGAGAGCAGGTTGAGCATCACGAAGATCACGCCCACCAGCAGCACGCAGCCCATCACCGCATTCATATCGCCCAGCAGCAGGCTACCGGTAAGGTAGGAGCCGAAACCCGGCCATGAGAAGACGGTTTCAATCAGCACCGCGCCTTCCAGCAGCGCGCCGTAGGCCAGCGCCACTACCGTCAGCAGCTGCACGAGGATGTTACGAAACGCATGGTTCCAGATAACCTGACGCTCGGTCAGCCCTTTCACCCGCGCGGTAATAATGAACTCCTGCGACAGCTGGGCCAGCATAAAGCTGCGGGTCATACGGCTGATATAAGCCAGCGAGTGAAAACCCAGCAGCGAGGCGGGAAGAATCAGATGATTAATGGCGTTCCAGAACACCTGGCCGTTGCCTGCCAGCAGCGCATCAACGGTCATCAGGCCGGTGCGGCGCGGCACCACACCATCCAGCCCGAGATCTACCCTCCCGGCGCCGCCTACCCAGCCAAGCCAGGCATAGAACACCAGCAGTCCCATCATTCCGACCCAGAAGATCGGCGTCGAGTAGCCCGCCAGGCTGATAATGCGTACCACATAATCGGAGACGCTGTTGCGCCGCGCCGCCGCCAACACGCCCAGCGGAATACCAAGACCCGCGCCGACAATAATCGCCATCGTTGCCAGCTCCATGGTGGCCGGGAAGACGCGGATAATATCGTCCACCACCGGTTTCCCGGTCAGCAGCGCGTTGCCCAGATCGCCGTGCAACAGGTTGACAAAATAGATACCAAACTGGGTGGTCAGCGATTTATCAAACCCCAGCTGCTGGTAAACCTGCTGATAGGTACTCTGGTCAGCATCCGGGCCGACAATCGCCAGCACCGGGTCGATGGGCATGACGCGGCCAATGGTAAAGGTCAGTAGCAGCAGGCCGAACAGTGTAATTACCACCTGCAGTAGCCGTTTTGATAAGCGCCGGCCGCGTGAACCGGGCGCAAGGATTGCGGTACTCATCCTTTCTCTCCTTCGCGGACTTTATAGACGTCACGCAGAAAAGTGGTGGCGGAGGGGTGCGGCTGATACTCCCGTACCTCGTTGCGCACGACGACCGAATCAACCATTTGCGAAAGCGGAATTAAAGCCGGAACCAGCTGGTCGTAGCGTGTCTGGATGGCCTGGTAGTCAGCCACCTGTTTTTGCGGATCGCGTTCCAGCAGGGCCTGGTCAATCATCGTATTAAGCTGCGGGTCGTAAAAACCGGTACGCCAGCCCTGGAAGTTGGTCAGGCGCGCCTTATCGCTGTTATCCGGGTTATAGACAAGCGCGCGTAGGCTGGAGTGCGGATGCGGCTCCATCCCGCTGCCGCCGCGACCTACCAGCAGGTCAAATTTACGCTCGCGCATTGCACCGTAGATCTGGTTACCAGTGCCGGTGATGATTTTGGCGTTAATCCCCGCCTGCATCAGCGTCGACTGCACGGCGATAGCAATGTTAAGAAATGGCTGATCGGAGAGGACCCGCAGCGTGGTATCAAAGCCGTTGGGATAACCCGCTTCCGCCAGCAGCTTTTTCGCCCGCGCCACGTCCAGCTTATAGCCAGGGTCAGGCAGCGTAGACGGCATGCCCGCCTTAATCGGCCGCTGGTGCAGCACGCCGTAGCCCGGCATTAGCGCTTTATTGATACCCTGGTAATCAATCAGATAGCGCACCGCTTCGCGCACTTTCGGCTGGGCGAAGTGCGCCTCTTTCATGCTCATCGCCACGTAGTACATGGTGCCGCGCTGCACCGCATCGACGGTCAGCTGCGGGTCGCTGCGCAGGGCGTTAATGTCGGAAACCGCCATGTTGTTGGCAATATCGAGGTCGCCTTTTTCGATCATCAGGCGCAGGGTTTGCGACTCCTGGAAATGGCGCAGCACCACGCGGCTCATTTTCGCCTCGCCGCGCCAGTAGTCAGGATTGCGCTTCATGCGCAGCACCTCTTTTGCCTGCCAGGTTTCCAGCGTAAACGGCCCGGAACCGGCTTCATGGGTGGTTAGCCAGCGGTTGCCCCAATCGTTATCCTGCTGGTGGCTTTGCACCGTTTTACTGTCCAGCACCCCGAGGTTACCCAGCGCCGCCAGCGAGTAAATCACCAGCTGCGGATCGTTATCTTTGGGTAATACGATTTGCACCGTGAAGCGGTCCGGCGCACTGACCTGGCTGTCGATATTTTTCTTACTGAAGCCATAGGATTTCCATACCGAGGCCTGGGCCAGGTTGAGATGCAGGATGCGCCGCATCGACCACACCACATCGGCGGCGGTCAGCGGGTTACCAGAGTGAAACTTCACGTTATCGCGCAGATGGAAGGTCAGGGTTTTACCGTCGGGGCCGATATCCCAGGATTTCGCCAGCGCGGGCCTGACGGTGGTGAGCTGCTCAGGGTCCAGCTCCACCAGCGAGTCGTAGAGGTTGACCACGATCCCCACCACTTCGTTACCGGTCATCGCTGCCGGGTCAAGGGTGAGCAGGTTATTCATATTCATGCCGATAATAAGCTGATCGGGCGGCGTTTTCGCCACCGCCGCCCCGCTTCCCATCGACACGGCGAGCGTGAATAAACACGCTGCCAGTAGGGAGGTTTTTTTCATATCTCTGTTTGCCTGTACTGTAGGGTACATGTTGCCGGATGGCGGCATTTTCGCCTCATCCGGCCTACCGGGCCGCAGACCCGATAAGCGCAGCGCCACCGGGCATTTATTTTTTTGAATCAGTCGTGGCTAACGGTATTGGCTTCGATATACGCAAAATTAATGTCTTCACCGAGGCCTGGACGTTGTGACAAATGCACAAATCCCTGATCATCCATCGGATCGACAATGCTGTTGAGATAAGCCGCTGGTTCATCGTAGTCGAGGAACGGATGCAGCAGGCCACGCTCATACCAACGGCAGTTACGAATCGCGCCGACCACCGCCAGGCTTGCCGCGCCGTTGCCGTGGACTTCGCAATCCATGCCGAAAGATTCCGCCAGCGCCGCGACCTTCATGGTCGGGGCAATACCGCCCACGCCGTTAGCGCCGGCGCGCAGAATGTCGCAGGCTCCGGCTTTCACCCATTCGGCGCGCATGTGGTGCTTGCCGCCGAAGCTCTCCGGCCCGACGATGGGAATCGACAAGTTTTCCGCCAGCCACGCGTAGGAGGACATCGAATCCTCCTCCATCGGCTCTTCAAACCAGGCGAAATTGAGTTTTTCCAGCGCTTTGCCTATCCACAGCGCCTCGGCGCGGCTGTACCAGTGATAGCCATCAATCATCAGGTCAATATCCGGCCCTACCGCTTCGCGCACCGCCGCGCAGGCTTTAATATCCATTTTGGGATTGGGCGCAAAAGAGATTGGCGGCATCCAGGTGTGCAGTTTGATGGCCTTGTAGCCGCGGGCGACCAGCTTTTCGGCAAAGGCGGCATACTCTTCCGGGGTCGACAGGCCGCCCGGTAGATCGTCGCCGCACATGGTGCTACCGTAAGCCGGGACGGTGTCGCGATAGCCGCCAAGCAGCTTGTAGACCGGCATCCTGAGGCTGCGGCCAATCAGGTCCCACAGCGCTTGTTCAACAAACGACAGCGCGCGCTCCGTTAGCTGATGTGCGCTGCCGCGCTGCCAGTGGTTAAGATCCTGCCAGATACGCTCGCGGTTAAACGGGTCCTGTCCCACCAGCACTTTGCGAAAAAAAGTATTCACCACGAACGGGCGCACGACTTCCGGAGGCGCAAACGAAAAACCCTGCGCCCCATCATCAGCGGTGATGGTCAGCATCGCCATTTTGGCCATGCTTTCAGCCCCCGGATGGGAGTGCCCGGCGCTGTCGGAAACCCGACGAGTGGGATACTGGAAAACGGTGACATTTACAGATTCAATTTTCATGCTCAATCCTTATCACGGCCAAATCCGATCGACAGAAGTAAATCGGCAAAGCGGTTTCACATTATTGAAAATACGTTTCAATATATAATCTAAGCACAATTACGTAGCAGTGCCTCGGACAAACACCGCTAAGCAAGGCCATAAATTTGGGCATTGGCACAACAAGACGTGACTGTTTTCACAAAAGATGAGCGAAATGTGAGGCGGATCGGCATGGAGAAAAAAGGGCGTGAGCGCAGAAAAGAGAGTGACCGACCGTGTACATCCCGGGATTTTCTGCGCTCACGAAAGCGTAAGTTATGCGACCGCCGCTGGCTCCGCGTTAAGCGCTTCCAGCAGTTCAGGTAAGGTTTGATAGCGGCCCACCGCGGCCTGATAGCGACCCTGCCGGCTATCTTCGGCAACCACCGCCGTGGGAATACCCGCCGCCTGAGCCGCGCAAAAGCCGGTAAAGCTATCCTCAATCACCAGACACTGGCTGGCGTTGAGATTGAGCTTGCGCAGGGTCGTCAGGTACACCGCCGGGTGCGGTTTGCCTCGTGATTCATCGTCCGCGCTGGAGACCACGTCGAAAAAGTGCCAGAGCGAGAGTTTGTTCAGCACAGCAGCAATAACCTGATGGGATGAGGACGTGGCGAGCGCAATCTGATAGCCCGCCTCGCGGAAATAACGTAACGCCTCATGTACGCCGTGCATCGGTTCGCCTTTCGCGGCAATCAGGCAGGTGATGCGCTGCAATATCGCGGCTTCAAGCCGCTGCGGGGCGAGCTCAAGCTGAAAATAGCGGCACCAGGTGCCGGCGATTTCGTCGAGGCGTTTGCCTTTGGTCAGGGTTTCACACTCATCCACGCTCGCCGTTGCCCCCCACTGCGCGAGAGCGTCAATCTGCGCCTGTCGCCACAGCGCCTCGGAATCAATAATCACGCCATCCATGTCAAAAATAACTGCCTGCATACTCATTCGTTCACCTCATTAAGGCTGGCATGAAGCGCATGCCAGCCGCATCACCTAAGAGAATTCAACCTGCTCGTGGGCGGGCGCTTCCTTGTGGGAGAACCCCGGCTGCTCCACGCGGATAAAGGCGCAGAGGAAAAAGGCCACCACGTACAATGCGGTGTAGGCGATCACCACCCCAATGGTGCTGAAGAACGGCAGCAGCACCACGGCAATCGCCGGCGCGAGAAAGTTCGACATCCCCGCCGACAGGTTGTAGACCGAAATCGCCGCGCCTTTGTGCTTCGGCTCCAGCGCCGGGAACACGGCGGCCAGCGGCACGAAGGCGGCGACAAAGATCCCGAGGGCGATGGCGGGGATCAGCGCCATCGCAAAGCTATGGCCAAAGTGCTGAGGGATGTAGTAAAACGCCAGGCTGGAGAGCGCCATTCCGATGCAGCCGAACCAGCGCACCACCTTCATCCAGCCCAGTTTTTCCCCCAGGATCCCCCACAGCACGTTAGAGAAAATGGTGGTGAAGAAGAAGACTGCCCATACCTGGAGCCATTCTGAAGTGGTGAAGCCCAGCTCATCGACGAACATCATCGGCATAATGACCGCAAAGCCGAACAGCGAGAGGGTATTGATAATCCTGACCATGCTCGACAGCAGAATATTGCGGTTGGTATAGAGCAGCGTTGCGGCGCGTCCCAGCTCAGAAAATTTCTGGCGAGTGGTGAGATTCTGCATATGCTGCGGCGTCTGAATATGGCGCAGGGAAGCCAGGGCAATCACGCCCCCGGTGACGCAGAAAGCCAGCGCCAGCCATAAAGTCCCCAGTTCGCCAATGTGCGGAATGGTGAAGCTCGGAATATAGCTGCCGAACACGCCGATGCCGATGGAATAGACCGCCCAGAACCAACCGATGGCCGAGCTGGCGTTGTCGCTTTTTACGTTGTGAATAATGGCGACGATAAACGAGTAGAGGAACAGCGGATAGGCGAAGCCGCGGATGCCGTAGAAAATCAGGATCAGCGCATAGTTGGCATGACCGAGGCCGAAAACGAGGAACAGCACGTGGAACACGCACCACAGCACGAAGCCAATCATCATTGTTTTCAGGGGGGTGATGATTTCTGCCACCACGCCGGAAATCCATGCCGACAGCGCGGCGGCCAGGCCGTAGAGGGTAAAGGCAAAGGAGGCCTCCGCCGGAGAAAAGCCGAGCGCTTTGATATAGTGCGACAGAAAGGCTAATTCAAAACCGTCGCCGGTCATAAATACGGCAATGGCGATGTATCCCCAGAGCAGGTTCAGGGGTAAACCGAGCCACTGTTTATTATTGATAGACATAATGACCTCGTTTTCAGGGTACAGGGTGGCCGCTCCGCGACGTGCAACGAAGCGGCTGTTATGATGAAAATCAGTGCTGCCGATAATTCAGATCGTTTAAATACAGGTCTTTAAACTGCGCGTAGCGTTGCATCAGGATGTGGTGGCGAACGGGATCCGCACGCCAGGTCTGCCAGACTTCCGGTTTTTCACACACCGCGGCAATCGGTTTGCCCGCCGCCAGGCAGGCCAGCCGCGCCGCGCCCAGCGCACCGCCGGTCTCTCCCCCTTTATGGGTCACCACCGGCATAGCGAGAATGTCGGCCAGCAGCTGGGCCCAGAAAGGACTGCGGGCGCCGCCGCCCACCAGCGAGCACTGCGCGATCGGCGTACCGCTCTCTTTCAACGCCTGCAGGCCGTCGTTGATACCGAAGCTCACCCCTTCCAGCACCGCGTAGCCAAGCTGGGCGCGCAGGCTGGCGTGGGTCATGCCCCAGAACATGCCGCGCGCGTCAGGATCGTTATGCGGGGTACGTTCGCCGGAGAGATAGGGCAGGAAAAACGGGGCGTGGGCTTTCTCCTCCTCGCTGAGCTCGGCAATTTCCGCCAGCAGCGCCACCTCCGTGGTGCCGGTCAGGCGGCAGAACCACTGCAAACAGCTGGCGGCGCTCAGCATGACGCTCATCTGGTGCCACAGGTTCGGCAGCACGTGACAAAACGCATGTACCGCCGACTGCGGCGCCGGACGATAGGCGTCGGTCACCACAAACAGCACCCCGGAGGTGCCGAGCGAAATAAACGCATCCCCCGGCGAGACCGCGCCGACGCCAATGGCGCTGACCGCGTTATCCCCCCCGCCCCCGGCCACCACCACCGAGGCGTTCAGCCCCCAGCGCGCCGCCACCTGCGGATCAAGGGTGGCGGAAACCTCACAGCCTTCGACCAGCGTCGGCATTTGGCTGCGCGACAGGCCGCACTTGTCCAGCAGAGCGTCGGACCAGTCGCGCTTCGCCACGTCCAGCCACAGCGTCCCGGCGGCGTCCGACATATCGGAGACTTTCTTCCCGGTCATCCGATAGCGCAGATAATCCTTCGGCAGCAGCACCGTGGCGGTGCGCTGAAAGTGTTGCGGCTCATGACGGCGCACCCACAGCAGCTTCGGCGCGGTAAAGCCTGGCATCGCCAGGTTTCCCGCCACCTGATGCAGCTCCGGCGCCATCGCCTCCAGCTCGGCGCACTCTGCGGCGCAGCGGGTGTCGTTCCACAGAATGGCCGGACGGATCGTCTCCCCCTTTTCATCCAGCAACACCGCGCCGTGCATCTGCCCGGAGAGGCCAATCGCCTTAATGGCCGGCCAGTGCTGCGCGCATTTTTCCCGTAGCGTGTTCATCAGGTACTCCGTCGCCTCCCACCATAACTCCGGCGATTGTTCTGACCAGTGCGGATGGGGCCGCTGAATACTCAGCGGCGCGCTATGGCTGGCGATAACCTCATAGTTCTCATCAATGACCAGCGCTTTGACTTCTGATGTGCCGAGATCGATACCCAGATACATAGCCACCTCTTATTTAATCAGCGTGTAAACGGCGGCGACTTTCTCGCGCATCAGCGCCAGAAAATCCGCGTTGTTGGCCAGGTCGCCAAACAGGGCTTTATCGCGGGCGTAGACAGCCACCGGATCCTGAGCCTCATACATCTCATGCACCGCCTGCGCGTCCAGGATGCCGTCCTGGTACTGATACGGCAGCGTTCCCTTATGCCACTGCTCCATAAAGACGAAGAACAGCGCCGGCAGCATGGCGGTCGCCTCAGGGCGGACGCCGCGCTGATAGCACTCCTGCAGCGTGGGGGCGATCATCGCCGGAATTTTCGAGAAGCCGTCGGCGGCGACGCGCTGGTTGGTGTCCTGGATATACGGGTTGGTAAAGCGCTTAAGCACCACATCCCGGTAGGTCGGCAAATCAATGCCGTTATCGCCGAGGCAGGGAATGACATCCTCCGTGACGTAGCGGTCGGCAATGGTGTAGATAGCATCGGTGAGCGTGCTTTCATGAATATACTGCTGGCCGATTAAGGTTCCCGCCCAGGCAATGCAGCTGTGCGACGCGTTCAGAATGCGGATTTTCGCCTCTTCATACGGGATGACCGACTCCACCATCTCCACGCCGACCGACTCGAGGTTCGGGCGGGCATCGCGGAAGTGGTTTTCCACCACCCACTGGATAAAGGTCTCCCCCATCACCGGCGCTTTGTCATCAATCCCGGTTTGCGCTTTGATGCGGGCCGGCAGATCGGCCGCCGGACGCGGGGTGATGCGGTCTACCATGGTGTTCGGACAGGTGGTATTGGCCGCCATCCAGTCAATCACCGCCTGCTTGCCGGTGAGCTGCAGGAACTCCACCATGCCGTCGTGAAAACGCTCGCCGTTGTGGCGCACGTTGTCGCAGTTGAGCAGGGTCAGCGGCCCGGCGTAGTCGGCCATGCGCTTCTCCAGGATCCGCGCGAGGGTGCCATAAATAGTTTTGCACTCGCCTTGCAGGTCGGCCTGCAGATCGGGGTTACTGGTTTCCAGCTGATGGCGGGTGTTCAGGTAGTACCCCCCTTCCGTCACAGTAAAGGCGATAACTTTGGTCTGCGGGTTCGCCCCTTCGTTAATCAGCGGCTGCAGCCCGGCCTGCCACGGCAGCAATTTCTGGATAGAAGTAATTTCTTCATAGTCGCGCTCCCCTTCCGGGCTGACGGTCTCCAGGACGTAACGTCCTCCCTGCGCCGCCAGCGCCTGCACCACCTGCTCGGCGTCGTTACGAATATTTCCTGCCGCGATGTGCCAGCGCTTATCCCCGGACGCTATCAGACGATGCAGATACCACGCCTGATGCGCGCGATGAAAAGAACCCAGACCGATATGAAGCCATGTGAATTGATTGTTCATGTTCTGTTCTCCTTGAGTTGATGGCGCCACTGTAATTGATCATTTGACCAAAATAAGAGCCACGGATCACAAAAGAACAATTACCCAATTAAATTACAAATGACCAGACAAGAGCAAAAGCTTGCCAGTTATGCCAACCACGGCGAGAATGCGGGTATTCGCCGGGCCAATTGCGAGCCCTGGTCAGCAACTTAGGGCGGGAAACCATGAGTAAAGAAGACGATATCCGGTTGGATCAGAAGGTGCGTGCCGCATGGATGTACTACATCGCCGGTCAGAATCAGAGCGAGATCGCCAGCCAGCTGGGCACCTCCAGACCGGTGGTGCAACGGCTGATCGCCGCCGCGAAAGAAGAAGGGATTGTGTCGATTAATCTGCACCATCCGGTGGCAAACTGCCTCGATTATGCGCAGTTGTTGCAGGAAAAATACGGTTTAATCGAGTGTAATGTAGTCCCCGCCTTTAGCGAAGAAAGCACCCTCGACAGCGTGTCGTTTGGCTGCTATCAGCTGATGGCTCGCTATCTGCAGGATGATAAAGAGAAAATCATCGGCCTGGGCTCGGGCCTGACCCTGAAAAAAGCGCTGCAGCGCATCGATTTTGACAGCCTGAATACCCGCTGCGTGGCGCTGATCAGCGCCATGAACGCCGACGGGGAGTGCAACTATTACGATGACGTGCCCCTGCTGCTGACGCGCAAAATAAAAGCCA
This sequence comes from Klebsiella sp. A-Nf5, assembly GCF_002810545.1. Classification (NCBI taxonomy): domain Bacteria; kingdom Pseudomonadati; phylum Pseudomonadota; class Gammaproteobacteria; order Enterobacterales; family Enterobacteriaceae; genus Klebsiella; species Klebsiella sp. A-Nf5. The sequence continues at coordinate 62,000 of NZ_PIOG01000106.1, forward strand.
AGTACTATCAGTGGCCGGCGCCGCGCTACGCCCACAGCGCAGAGGAGTATGAGATGTGGTGCACCAACCGCTTATTCCGCAGCGTCTCCGGCGTCGCCCGCGAGGCGGACGTTGTTTTTGTCGGCATTGGTCCCCTGGGCACGCAAAGTCCGATCTTTAAAGACGGGTTTATCAATCAGGCGCAAATGGATGAGCTGACCGCGCGCGGCGGCATCGGAGAGATCCTCGGACGGTTTATTGATGCGGAGGGCAACGTGGTAGACAGCGAGATCAACCGCATGATCACCAGCTATGATATCCGTCAGAACCACTGCCCGCGTATTGCCGCGGCGTGTGGAGAATACAAACGACCGGCGATCCTGGCCGCCCTTAAAGGCGGCTGGATCAATGGTCTGGTGACCGATGAACATACCGCCCGCTGGCTGCTGACGCGGTAACGGCGCGGCCTGAAGGCGCATACACAACGGTAACCCCGGTGCGCGTCGCGCCACCGGGGATCCCAACGATACTCGTGCTTATCAGGCGATAGTCACTTTCCCGTCGAGGTAGACGTCCTGCACGGCATTGATCAGCTTCACGCCGTCAGCCATCGATTTCTTAAACGCTTTGCGACCAAGGATCAGCCCCATACCGCCGGCGCGTTTATTGATCACCGCTGTGCGCACCGCGTCGGCAAGGTCGGTCTCCCCGCCCGCCGCGCCGCCGGAGTTGATCAGCCCGGCGCGGCCCATATAGCAGTTGGCCAGCTGGTAGCGCACCAGATCGATGGGGTTATCGCTGGTCAGTTTGCTGTACACCCGGTCGTCGGTATAGCCGAAGTTAACCGCTTTGTAGCCGCCGTTATTCTCCGCCATTTTTTGCTTAACGATATCGGCGCCGATGGTGGCCGCCAGGTGGTTGGCCTGACCGGTCAGGTCCGCGGAGACATGATAGTCGACACCGTCTTTCTTGAACGCCGAATTACGCAGATAGGCCCACAGCACGGTGACCAGGCCCAGCTCATGCGCCCGCTCAAAGGCGGCAGAAATTTCTTCTATCTGACGACGCGATTGTTCCGAGCCGAAATAGATCGTCGCTCCCACGGCCACCGCCCCCATATTGAACGCCTGCTCGACGCTGGCGTAGAGGGTCTGGTCGTATTCGGTGGGGTAGCTCAGCGTTTCGTTATGGTTG
>NZ_PIOG01000149.1:0-461 GCF_002810545.1 Klebsiella sp. A-Nf5
AGCATGACGACTAGCATTGCACTGGAAATTAATTGCTACGGGCAGAGCAGTAATATGGCATGGATAATAATCAATATGTACGCCAAGAGCGGTAACACGTCCCCCCATGCCTAATGGGCCAATCCCAGTATTATTGACCTCATCTAATAGTTCAGCTTCTAATTTTGCATAAAGCGGTTTTGCATTATATTCGCCAATAGGGCGTAATAATGCTTTTTTAGCCATCCACGCACAATGATCCATTGTACCGCCTATTCCAATACCAATAATATATGGAGGACACGGATTTCCACCTACATGGCGAACGGTTTCAAGAACGAATTTTTTTACGCCGTCAATATCATCTCCAGGCAATAATGTTTTAAATGTGCCCATGTTTTCACTGCCGCCGCCTTTAGGCATGACGGTAATTGTCACGCGATCACCCTCAACAATTTCAGTATGTAATACTGCCGGAGTAT
>NZ_PIOG01000059.1:0-809 GCF_002810545.1 Klebsiella sp. A-Nf5
GTTTTGGCGATACCACGAATGATTGGCGCATAGCCGCGCATACTTTCCGGCAGCATCGACGTATCGGTGGCCAGCTGAATACCCGTAAACGGCACGCTGTCAAAAATGGTTGAGAGCGATGAGCTCTCACCCATCACCAGGTTACTGTTGATCGGGCGAATACTGCGCTGCATATAGAGATAGGCGGAATCCCAGTCCCCGGCACCGCTATTGTTTTTATTCCAGGTGCTGAGGTTACGGATACGCCATGGGCCAACGTTGAGGCCAGACTGCAGGTTCAGGCTGTAGTATTCCTCATTAGCCTGCATATCGTTCGAGCCGCTGAACTGGTAGTTCACCAGCAGGGCGTTGATGCCATCATCAAACTGATCCGGTGGAATATATCCCTGCGCGGTAGTGGATAAGGCCGCCTGCGGAATAGAAATATTTAAGCGCTGGGCGGTGAAGTCAAAATCCGCTTTGGTGTCTGGGATGACCGAAAAGTTTGCGCAGCCGTTTTTGTCCTCGGCTAACTCTGGAAAGGCTTTTATCTTTACACCATATTCCGCGAGTGCTTTTAGACTCAGGCAGGGAACCAGGGCAGGTTCGCGGTTATCGTCGGTGGCGCGATTGTTGGCGACAAACTTTATCGTCCTGGTATCCAGGTAGCGGCCATTAAACATGATATCGACCCGATAATCCCCCGGCGCCTGTGCGTACTGGGTCTGAAATATGGATAAGTCGGGAGTGGTTGATGGATCGCTACCATTCAATGAACTAATGAATGAGGGATCGACAAAGTCACGTGCTTGCGCTTTATTATTCAAACC
>NZ_PIOG01000091.1:0-450 GCF_002810545.1 Klebsiella sp. A-Nf5
AATAATAAGAAAAAAGCCACACTTATGAATGTGGCTTCTATCGATAGAATAAATCTCAGTCTGGTTAAAGGACAATCCCTTTTCTAGAGGATTTCTTTATACGCAATCTAACTCCATTTTACAAGTAAAAGTTTTGTAAATTTCGAAGCCACCATCACACCATGAATATTATTCAACTGATTTTTATAACAAAAAAGATAAATGCATGTATAAAAAACCATGTTATTTTTCTGGTAAGCATCACATTTTGAACATAAATAGATTTTCCTTGCGATGTCAGCTTAAGTGATTGACTTGCTGCATCTTGTGCGGCTGGTCATTTAGATCGTGGCGGTGGGCCAGTTCTCTCATCATGTCTTCGATACGGCTCTTCGCTTCATCCATATTATCCGCCATCGCACCAAGCAGCTGGCGAATAGCAGCGGGATGTTCATCGCCGGTTAGCTCTGG
>NZ_PIOG01000089.1:0-803 GCF_002810545.1 Klebsiella sp. A-Nf5
GGCATAGCTTTGGCTCACGCCGAGTCCAAGCGCGGTGAGTAGTAATAATGAGCGGAATTTATTCGCAGACATGATTGCATATCCTTTATTGTTGGACACAAAGGTAATTAAATTCTCAATTAATACGCAGGAATTAATTTGAATATCACTCAGGCGTTAAAACAGCTGACGCAAGAAATATTTCCATTCATTAGATAGAAACACACCCATCAATACAACCACAGTAAAAAGAAATTGCGTTTCAAAAACAAAAAAGTTGAATCAGATCACATAGAAAAGTGACAATGAAAGTTACATCAAAAAATTACACATTAAAATCAATTAATTATAAATTTATCGTTTTTGTTAAAATAATCAAAAAATATAGAAAAACGCTAAATTCCGTGATGTACATAACATTAAAAAGGTCATTATCCATCGATAGCGATAAATTTGATGAGCGTCACACAAAAAATAACTTTGTCTTTTACACTGCTCGCCACTGTATATTCAAATATATTGTTTTTAATTAAACCGCCTGTTTTATGTGTTATTTAAATACGCGACAGGCTTAAATCCGTTGTTATCTTTTCTCACACTTGCAGAAGGGTTATCACCATGAACGCAATACCTCGCCGAGGTTGGTTATGCGTTGCGCTATTTTGTTCCAGCCTTAGCGCTTCTCTGCATGCCGCCGAGCCGTACACGCTGGACGAAAAGGATTTAGCCTTTAGCCGCCAGCAGATTGCCGCCAAAGATCCGTTGTTTGTTCTGGCGCAGGCGGCCTTGCTAAAAAAAGCCGATCTGGCGCTCACGCATCCGCT
>NZ_PIOG01000194.1:0-800 GCF_002810545.1 Klebsiella sp. A-Nf5
CCGCCACCCGGCAAAATAACGGCACAAGAGTGGCTCAACCGCGTAGCCCGGATAAGGCGCCACGCGCCGCCATCCGGGATTTTCCGAGCCGGCGCTACGCTTAGCCGCTAGCGCGTGACGTCTCCTGGTGTCGATCACGCCTGCTGTGTGCCAGAGCGGACGTCGTCATGTTTGTTCAGCTAACACCCGTTGAGCGCTTCATAATGATATCTCTCTGGGGATCTGTCCCAACCTGGAAGATATGTTCACCCACCTCGGTAAACCCAAGCTTACGGTAAAAAGAGATTGCCCTTGGGTTCTGTTCCCAGACACCTAACCAGACAATATCCGATCCCTGTGCCGCAAATTCAGCAAAGCACTTGTGTATCAGCGCTTGCGCAAAACCTTTGCCATGATAAGGTTCATCGATATACAGACACAGGATTTCCCCGGCGTGAATGCTATTTACACAGGGAGGAAATGCTTCCCACCTCAGTTGGGCATACCCTATCAGTTTGCTTTCGTATTCGCAGACTAATGTAATCCAGTCTTCTCTGAGGATTTCTTGCAACTGAATATCTGTTGAATAACCTGCCTGGCAGTGAAGCTCCATATCCTTCTGGGTATTACCCGCTTCAAACGTTTTTCTAAAGGTGCGTTCGGCTAAAATGGCAAGCTCTTCTGCATCAGAGGGACGGGCCCTACGGATTAACATTTATCATTACTCTCAAAAAATAGTCTTACTTTTGCCCGGGTTGACGATAAATATCGGGTCGATTGATTTGCCAGACAAAATCTGGTTGGTTCAATGGGTTATACCC
>NZ_PIOG01000217.1:0-797 GCF_002810545.1 Klebsiella sp. A-Nf5
GGTGGCGACCGTCGCAGTAAGGATTCCGGCCTGTCTCTTGGCATGGCTAAAGAAATGGCAATGGTCGAGCGCAATGAGCAGGGCCGGGCCGTCCGCCGTTACTTCATTCAGTGTGAAGCGGAACTTCAGCGCAGCGTGCCGGAGATTGCTGCTCAGTATCGACGCCAGCTTAAAGCCCGCATCGGTGCTGCCACTCGTTTCGCGGCAATGTGTGAAGCTTTGGATCAGGCCCGTTTAGAGCAAGGTAAAACCACTCAACGCCATCACTACGCTAACGAGAGCAATATGCTCTCTCGCATTGTCCTTGGCGGCATGACCGCAAAACAATGGGCTCAGGCTAATGGTGTTGAGGGGGAACCACGAGACCATATGAATGCGGAACAGTTGGAGCACCTTAGCTATCTGGAAGATACCAACATTACGCTGATAGATCTGGGTATGGAGTATGAACTGCGTAAAGCGGAGTTGATGCGCCTTTCTCAGCGCTGGATGGCTAAACGTATCGGAGGCAATGATGAGTAAGACACTTAGCACGCCATTACCAAATCACACCTATCGTGATGCTGGTGGGGAAGTTGTGAGCGTCGTCTCTGTGGCGCATAACCGTGTGACATTTTACCGTGAGGGTTACCAGTTTCCGTGCGTACATCCTATTGAGCGCTTCATGAAGGAGTTCACGGAGGTGAAGCAATGATTATCGCCGTCCAGGGTAAAAGCCTCTCTCTGGCTGGCCTGATGCCTCCATACTCAGCCTTTAAAGACATAGCAAAACTTAGCTGTCAGTCATGTGATAAGGG
>NZ_PIOG01000292.1:0-435 GCF_002810545.1 Klebsiella sp. A-Nf5
AAACAATATGATTTTTTGCTTGCAACATGACTCTTTTTGTTCAAAATGACAAAAAACGTCATGAGGTGATAAATGGACAATATTGAGCAGTTACGGAAAGTCGCTACACGTGCAGGTAAGCTTCTGACATCTTTGAGCGAAAGTATCCGACAGCAAAAAGAGGAATTGAAGCTTACCGAGTTCTATCAGGAATACAGCAAAGCCGCTCTGTATAAGCTGCCTAAGCTCAGTAAAGGCAGTGTTGAGTATGCTGTGTCCGAAATGGAAGCCGGTGGCTACATTTTTAAAAAGAAACCTTCTGGTAATACGATGAAATACGCGATGACGATTCAGAATGTCATCGATCTGTATAACCATCGTAAAGTACCGAAGTACAGGGATCGCTTCGATAAAGCCTTTACGATTTTTGTATGTAATCTTAAAGGTGGTGGTTCC
>NZ_PIOG01000186.1:0-784 GCF_002810545.1 Klebsiella sp. A-Nf5
GAAAAGCAGGAAAAAAAACATGCCAGGGCGATGGCCGTATCAAACAGCTTTGAGAGACTGGCGCTGGAATGGCATGAACATAAATCGATGAACTGGTCAGCAGGCTATGCCAGCGACATCCTGGAGTATCTGAGAAAAGATATTTTTCCTTATATTGGCTCCCGGTCGATCATTGATATTAAGCCCGTTGATATGTTGGCTGTTCTTCGCAAGATGGAACAACGTGGAGTACTTGATAAGCTCAAAAAGACACGTCAAGCCTGCCGACAGATCTTCACCTATGCTGTCATCACCGGCAGAGCAGAACATAATCCCGTGGTCGATCTCGCCAGTACTCTAAAAGCACCGAAGCAAAAACACTTCCCTCATTTATCGGTTGAACAAATACCTGACTTTCTGCGAGCTCTGAACGACTATAGCGGCAGCGTGGTGACTCGAAATGCTACCCGCCTGCTTATGCTTACTGGGCTCAGGACAATTGAGCTCCGTGCTTCTGAATGGGCTGATATCGACTTTGACAAAGGCGTTTGGAATATCCCCGCAGAGCGAATGAAGATGCGGCGCCCACATCTCGTTCCTCTCTCGAGCCAGGTTCGCGAGTTGCTGGAAGAGATCCACCAGCTTACCGGGCGAGGGAAGTATGTTTTCCCTGGAAGGAATGATGCTGGTAAGTCAATGAGCGAGGCCAGCATTAATCAGGTGATTAAGCGTATTGGCTATGATGGTAAAGCGACCGGGCACGGCTTCAGGCACACCATGAGTACCATACTCCACGAACAGGGCT